>NZ_CALCDX010000087.1 GCF_937900395.1 uncultured Caulobacter sp. | reverse complement strand
ATCGGCTGGCCGGCCATGACCATGACCTTCCGCGCCGACCCGAGGCTGCTGAAGGGCTTCAAGGTGGGCGACCAGGTCCGCTTCGCCTTCGATCCGCCGCCGGCCGACCCGACCGTTCGCCGCATCGCCAAGATTGGCGGTGGCGCATGATCGCCGCCCTGATCCGCTGGTCGGTCAAGAGCCGCTTCTTCGTGCTGCTGGGCGCCCTGGCGCTGATCGTGGCCGGCGGCCTGGCGGTGCGGTCGACCTCGATCGACGCCCTGCCCGATCTCTCCGACACCCAGGTGATCATCCGCACCAGCTATCCGGGCCAGGCCCCGCAGCTGGTCGAGAACCAGGTCACCTATCCGCTGGCCACCACCATGCTCTCGGTCCCTGGCGCCAAGACCGTGCGCGGCTATTCGTTCTTCGGCGACAGCTTCGTCTATGTGATCTTCGACGACAAGACCGACCTCTACTGGGCCCGCTCGCGGGTCCTGGAGTACCTCAATCAGGTCCAGGGCCGTCTTCCGGAGAGCGCCCGTCCGGCCCTGGGTCCTGACGCCACCGGGGTGGGCTGGGTCTACGAGTACGCCCTAGTCGACAAGACCGGCGGCCACGACCTCAGCCAGCTGCGATCGATCCAGGACTGGTTCCTGCGCTATGAGCTGAAGACCCTACCGGGCGTGGCCGAGGTCTCGGCGATCGGCGGCATGGTCCGCCAGTACCAGGTGGTGCTCGACCCGCAGAAGCTGGCCAGCTTCGGGGTCACGCACCAACAGGTTGTCGCCGCGCTGAAAGGCGCCAACGCCGAGACCGGCGGCTCGGTGCTGGAGCTGGGCGAGGCCGAATACATGGTCCGCGCCACCGGCTATCTGAAGACGATCGAGGACTTCCAGGCCGTGCCGCTGAAGACGGCGGCCGGCGGCGTCCCAGTGCGCCTCGGCGACGTGGCCACGATCCAGGTCGGCCCGGAAATGCGGCGCGGCGTCGCCGAACTCAACGGCCAGGGCGAGGTCGCCGGCGGCGTGGTGATCCTGCGCTCCGGCGAGAACGCCCGCACGACCATCGCGGCGGTGAAGGCCAAGCTGGCCGAGCTGAAGAAGAGCCTGCCGCCCGGCGTCGAGGTCGTCACCACCTATGACCGCTCGGGCCTGATCGACCGGGCCGTCCATAACCTGACCGGCAAGCTGCTGGAGGAGTTCCTGGTCGTGGCCCTGGTCTGCGCCCTGTTCCTGGGCCACCTGCGCTCGGCCCTGGTGGCGATCCTCTCCCTGCCGCTGGGGGTGCTGGCCGCCTTCCTGGTCATGAAGAGCCAGGGCGTCGACGCCAACATCATGTCGCTGGGCGGCATCGCCATCGCCATCGGGGCCATGGTCGACGCGGCCGTGGTGATGATCGAGAACGCCCACAAGAAGCTGGAGCGCTGGGCCCATGAGCATCCGGGCGAGATCCTGACCGGCGAGGCCCGCTGGGCGGTGATCACCGAGGCCGCCGCCGAGGTCGGGCCCGCCCTGTTCTTCAGCCTGCTGATCATCACCCTGTCGTTCATCCCGGTCTTCACCCTGCAGGCCCAGGAAGGCCGGCTCTTCCGCCCCCTGGCCTTCACCAAGACCTACGCCATGGCGGCGGCGGCCATCCTTTCGGTGACCCTGATCCCGGTGCTGATGGGCTATCTGATCCGCGGCAAGATCCCCGACGAGGCGGCCAATCCCGTCAACCGCGTGCTGACGGCGGCCTATCGTCCGCTGCTCGACCGGGTGATGCGCCGGCCCAGGACCACCCTGCTGGTCGCGCTGCTGGCCTTCGCGACCACCGCTTGGCCGCTCGCCCACCTGGGTGGGGAGTTCATGCCCAACATGGACGAGGGCGATCTGCTCTACATGCCCTCGGCCCTGCCGGGCCTGTCGGCGGCCAAGGCCGGCCAGCTCCTCCAGCAGACCGACCGGATGATCAAGACCGTGCCGGAGGTCGACAGCGTGTTCGGCAAGGCCGGCCGCGCCGAGAGCGCCACCGACCCGGCCCCGCTGGAGATGTTCGAGACCACGATCCGCTTCAAGCCGCGCGACCAGTGGCGGCCGGGCATGACCCCCGACAAGCTGGTCGCCGAACTCGACCAGCGCGTACGCGTCCCGGGCCTCACCAATGTCTGGGTGCCGCCGATCCGCAACCGCATCGACATGCTGGCCACCGGCATCAAGAGCCCGATCGGGGTCAAGGTCTCGGGGGCCAACCTGGCCGAACTCGACCGCATCGCCCGCGAGGTCGAGGGCGTGGCCAAGAGCGTGCCGGGCGTCAGCTCGGCCCTGGCCGAGCGCTTGACCGGCGGACGCTATGTCGATGTCCGCATCGACCGCGCCGCCGCCGCGCGGTTCGGGCTCAACATCGACGACGTCCAGTCCATCGTATCGGGCGCGATCGGCGGCGAGACCATCGGCCAGACGGTCGAGGGCCTGGCACGCTATCCGATCAGCGTCCGCTATCCGCGCGAGCTGCGGGGCAGCCTGGAAGGCCTGCGAGCCTTGCCGATCCTCACCCCGGGCGGCGCCCAGATCACCCTGGGCACGGTGGCGCAGGT
>NZ_CALCDX010000086.1 GCF_937900395.1 uncultured Caulobacter sp. | reverse complement strand
CGGCGTGGAAGCCGGCTTCGGCCTCGGCGGAGTCGGCCACCGCCGCGTGGCGGTCTCGGGCCACGCCCATGTTGCTCTCGGCGTAGCTCTCCGAGACCTTGCGGGCCTCCTGGGCGCGCAGGGCGGCGTTCGAGGCCTGGGTCTCGTGCCAGTCGGCCAGGGCCTCGGGCGTCAGGTCGTCGGCCGCGTCCGGATGCGGGGCGACGTCGCCGAAGCCGATCGCCACGAAGCCGTGGATCACGCCCCCATAGTCTTCTTCCGACAGCAGGAAGGTGATCTGCCGCTCCTCGAACTGGCCGGTATAGGTGTCGGTCGAGGGATCGAACTCGCGCAGCACCAGGATGTCGCCGACCTTGAACTCGCGGTCGTTGCGGCGGATTTCGAAGCGCTTCGTGCCCGAGCGGACGGCGGCGAAGTACTTGGGCCAGGTCTTCAGTTCGTGGCGATGCATGGCGGGCGGACTTTTCTGAAAAACGGGGAGGCGGGGTTCTGGCGACAGAACCCTAGCGCAAGGTTAACGGGGCAAACATATCTTCCATCGTCATCCCGCGCTTTATGCGCGGGACCCATCTGTCCGCCGCAGGTGCGTCGCGAAACAACGCGCTCACGGGGAAGCTGAACCATGGTTCCCGCGCATAAAGCGCGGGATGACGGGTGTTGAAGGCTTCAGCTCACTCGTCGATGCAGACCCGCACGATCTCGGCGCGCAGGTCCGGCAGGCCCAGGCCCTTCTCGGACGAGGTGGCCAGCACGCGCGGGAAGGCGGCGGGGCGCTTGGCGACGGCCTTCAGGGTCTCGGCCACGACCTTGTCGACCTCCGCCGGCTTGATCTTGTCGGCCTTGGTCAGGACGATCTGGTAGGAGACCGCGGCCTCGTCCAGGGCGTCCAGCGCCTCGAGATCGACCTTCTTCAGGCCATGACGGGCGTCGATCAGCACATAGACGCGCTTGAGGTTCGCGCGGCCGCGCAGATAGGCCCGGCCCAGGTCCTGGAACTTGTCGGCGATCGAGCGCGAGACGCGGGCGAAGCCGTAGCCCGGCAGGTCGACGAGACGCAGCTGCTCGGCCAGCAGGAAGAAGTTGATCTCGCGCGTGCGGCCCGGCTCGTTCGAGGCGCGGGCTAGGTACTTCTGGTTCACCAGGCCGTTGATCAGGCTCGACTTGCCGACGTTGGAGCGGCCGGCGAAGGCCACTTCCGGCAGGTCGGGCGCGGGCATGGCGTCCATGCGCACCGCGCCCATGATGAACGAGACGGGTTGGGCGAAGAACACCCGCGCCCGCTCGATCTCTTCGTCGGTGAAGATCGGATCCTCGCTCATCAGGTCGCGCTTGCGGCTTTGCCCTGCAGGCGCGCGATGATCCGGTCGATTGGGTTCTCGACCTTGTAGCGGCGCATCATCACGTACTGCTGGACGATGGTCAGGACGTTGCTCCAGCACCAGTAGATCACCAGGCCCACCGCGAACTGCGACAGGGTGAAGGTGAAGATGATCGGGAACAGCTGGAAGATGCGCTGCTGGATGGGGTCGCCGGCCGGCGGGTTCATCGCCGTGGTCAGCCACATGGTGAAGCCGTACAGCAGCGGCCAGACGCCGATGTGCAGCGGGCCGTCCAGGAAGCCGCCGATCAGCGGGGCGGTCGCCGGGTTCCAGTGGATCAGGCCGAACAGCGTGAAGATCGTCGACGGGTCGCGGGCCGACAGGTCCTGGATCCAGCCGAAGAACGGCGCGTGGCGCATTTCGATGGTGACGGTCAGCACCTTGTACAGGGCGTAGAAGACCGGGATCTGGATCAGCATCGGAAGACAGCCCATCATCGGGTTGATCTTCTCTTTCTGATACAGCGCCATCATCTCCTGCTGCTGCTTGGCCGGATCGTCCTTGTGCTTGGTCTTCAGCTTTTCGACCTCGGGGGCGATCTTCTTCATCTTCGCCATCGACTCGTAGCTCTTGTCCGCCATCGGATAGAGGATGAGCTTGAGCAGGACGGTCAGCGCCAGGATGGCCAGGCCGAAGTTGCCGACCATCTTGTAGAAGATCTCCAGCACGTTGAAGATCGGGCGGGTGAACATGGAGAACATGCCCCAGTCCACGGCCCAGTCGAAGCGCGGGATCTCGGCCTTGGCGTTGCTCCAGAATTCCCACCACGCCGGCGGCTTGGCGCCGCCGTACTGATACTTGCGCAGCAGCGGCACGGTCTTGGCGCCGGCGAACAGGCGGGTGTTCTGGGTCAGGGTGGCGCCCGGGTTCAGGGCCTGGGTCGGGCCGACAAAGTTGACGTCGTAGACGTCGACGCCGCCCACGTTGGTCACGCGGTACTGGGCCTTGATGGCCTCGGTCTGGCCGGGGATCAGCGCCGCCAGCCAGTACTTGTCGGTGATGCCAGCCCAGCCGCCGACCGAGTCGAAGGTCGTGAGCGGCTTGTCCTTCTTCCACTTCTGGTACTTGGCCAGTTCCAGCTTCTGGTCCTTGCCCGAGCCCAGGACGCCGATGGCGCCTTCGTGGACGATCTGGGTCTTGCCAAGGTGGTCGGTGATGCCCTGGCGCTGGACGGTCGCGTAGGGGGCCAGCTGGAAGGCGGCGGTCCCGTTGTTCTTGACGCTATCGGTGACGGTGAACATCGCCTGGTCGTCGACCGCGATGACGCGAGTGAAGGTCAGGCCCATGCCGTTGTCATAGGTCAGGGTGACCGGCGAATTGGGACGCAGCACCTGGCCCGGGGCGGCGGTCCAGACGGTGCGGCTGTCGGGCAGGCCCGGCAGGTTGGCGCCGGCCCAGCCGAAATCTGCGAACCAGGCGTGCTCGGCGCCCTCGGGGCGGAACAGCTCGACCGGCGGCGAGTTCTTGGCGGTCGTCTCGGCGTACTTGCGCAGGAAGAGGTCGTCGATGCGGCCGCCCTTCAGCGCGATCGAGCCCGACAGCGCCGGGGTGTCGACCACGATGCGCGGGCTTTGCGCCTTGGCGGCGTCGCGCGACAGGCGCAGCGGGGCGGGGTTGCCGTTGGCGTCCAGCGGCACGCCGGCCTGGGCGGCGGTCTGCTGTTGCGCGGCCTTCCTGGCGCGCATCTCGGCCTCGGCCTGCTTCTGCTGCGGACCCAGGATGAAGAACTGGTACCCGATCAGGATCGCGAACGCGATGGCGAGGAACGCCATCGTGTTTTTGTTGTCGTTCTGCATGGAGCGCTTAACCGGAAACTGTGTGATCGGGTTGTTGGGAAGAGGCGAGGGAAGAAGGATCGCCCGATGATGATCGCGAGACCTTGCTTCTCACGCCATCGTGCTCGGCGGCGAGGCTTATCAGCGCGGTTTTGACGTCGTCAAGCAAACGTCCCCATTCGCGCGAGCCCGTACCGCCACGCGCGATGAAGACATAGTCATGCGAAGGGCGCGCATGAAGGGGCAGGACCAGCCGGGCGGCCTCGCGTAGGCGGCGCTTGGCGCGGTTGCGCTCGACGGCGCCGCCGATCTTCTTGGTGGCGGTGAAGCCGACGCGGACCACTGGGTCCTCGTCGGGACGCTTGCGCATCTGGATGAACACCGCGCCGCGCGACAGGGCCGGGGCCTTGGCCGCCAGCAGGAAGTCGGCGCGCTTGCGCAGGCGTTCGAACTTGAGCGGAGTCTCAGTCAAGACATCAGGCATGAAAAAAGCCGCCTTTCCGGCGAGAACCTGAGACCAGGTCTGTGGAAAAGGCGGCTTTGATCATGGCCTTGCCTCCCGAAGGAGGAAGAGCAATTAGGCGGTCAGGCGCTTGCGGCCCTTGGCGCGGCGACGCGCGACGACCTTTTGGCCATTCTTGGTGGCCATACGCGCGCGGTAGCCGTGACGGCGGGCACGCACGAGCTTCGACGGCTGGAAGGTGCGCTTCACGACGTGGCTCCGAAATGCAAAACGTTGGACGCGAAGCCTGGGGCCTCGCGAGTGAGGGGCGGTGGATAAAAGAACGGGGGCGGGATGTCAACCTGAGTCGGTTCAGGGGGTTAGGGTTCTACGACCGAACCACTCAATACCCGATCTCCCCGGCGCACTGACGTGTCGCCGGGAAGGTCGGATGAATTGGCGTTACGGCGAGATCACCGCCTTGCCCACCACCTTGCGCTGGGCCAGCAACTCGAACGCCTCGCGCCAGCGCTCCAGGGGCAGCTCGGCGCAGACGTGGGGCCGGATGCGGCCTTCGTTCGCCATGCGCCACACCGCCTCGGTGTTCTCTCGCCCCTTGTCGGGGAATTGGCGGCCGTATTCGCCGGCCCGTACGCCGACGACCGAGAAGCCCTTGATCAGCGGCATATTGGCCGAGATCGTCGGGATCCGGCCCGAGGTGAAGCCGATCACCAGCAGGCGGCCGTCGAAAGCGACGCAGCGGACGCTCTCGTCGAAGACGTCGCCGCCGACCGGGTCGTAGATGACGTCCGCGCCATGGCCGCCGGTGATCTCTTTCACCCGATCACGGAAGCCGCCCGTCACATTGACCACGGCGTCGGGGGCGTAGAGGGCCTGGACCTGGGTCAGCTTGTCGTCCGAGGCCGAGGCGGCGATGACCCGCGCGCCCAGCGCCTTGGCCATGTCGACGGCCGCCAGGCCGACGCCGCCGGCCGCGCCGTGGACCAGAACCCACTCCCCCGGCTCCAGCCGCGCGCGGCGAACCAGGGCGACATAGGCGGTGAGATAAGCCGCGCCATAAGCGGCGCCCTCGGCGAAGGATAGCCGGGCGGGCTTGGGCCTGAGCGCCTCGTCCGACAGCACGGCGTATTGCGCGAAGCCGCCCAGCCGCGCGCCGCCGACGACGGCGT
>NZ_CALCDX010000085.1 GCF_937900395.1 uncultured Caulobacter sp. | reverse complement strand
GGGAATCCGCGTTCTACACTTGGCTGTACCGGATTGCGGTGAACACCGCGAAGAAGGCGTTGGCCGATCTCAAGCGGGATCCGATCATCACCGAGGCCGCCTTGGCCATCTCCGGTGACGACGATGAAACTTCCTCTTCGCAAACGGAACAAACAGACATGGCCACGCCCGACGCGGTGCTGGCCAGCAAGGAGATCGCCGCGACCGTGAACGCCGCGATCGATGCCTTGTCGGAAGATTTGCGTCAGGCCATCACGCTGCGAGAAATCGAAGGCTTGAGCTACGAGGAAATTGCGGAAGTGATGAATTGCCCGATCGGCACGGTGCGCTCGCCCGACGGCGAGTTCACCATCGGCAATGGCGGATCGGGCGCCCGCACGGAGGAGCTGAAGACTTCTCTGGTGAACATTCAGCGCGGCCGTGCCGCCGATCCCTACGGCTGGATCCACAAGGTCTTCTGATCGCGCGCCCCTTGCGCCGCGCCTGAAAAGCCCGGCACTGGCCTTCTTGCCAGTGCCATCCCATGATCGGGGGGACAGGGATTTCGCACCATGCGTCGTTCGGACAAGGGTCGCGGGCCGCCCCCGGCGTCCAGCCCGCTGCAAAGCTGGGCAACCCGGGATCGGCGCAAGCTATCGATGCTGCCGAAGCGCAAGCCGCTTCAGGCTGCCCAACTTCGAGGCGATAAAGCGGTCGAAGCCATCTGCGCCGTAATCCGGCGCATCCCTTTGGGCTGGGTGGCGACCTATGGCCAGGTCGCCACGATGGCGGGCATGCCGAGGCGCGCTCGCCTTGTCGGCCGCGTGCTTCAGCCGCTCGTCGTCGAGCCCGAGTTCAAGGATGGACGCGAGACCGGCTATTATCTCGTCAGCGCGGGGGAGGGGCGCCGCCAAGCCTTGCGCCTGCTGGCCAAGCGCAAGGCGCTGGCCAAGGGCGCGCCGGTCCGGTGCGTGGTCGATACGACCAACGACCCGGCCGAGGTCTCGATGGACGAGAACCTGAGCCGAGAGCCCATGCACCCGGCCGACCAGTACGAAGCCTTCAATGACCTCGCCGAGCGCAAGGGCTACAGCGCCGAGGAGATCGGCGCGCGCTTCGGGATCAATCCCGACATCGTGCGCAAGCGGCTGCGCCTGGGGGCGGTGGCCCCGGCGCTGCTCGATCTCTATCGCGAGGAAGTCCTGACCCTGGATCAGGTGACCGCCTTCGCCGTCAATCCCGATCCAGAGCGGCAGATGCAGGTCTACGCCCAACTGCCCGCCCAGAACCGCCAGCCCTACGCCATTCGCCGGGCGATGACCGAGACCAAGGTCGCGGCCGACGACCGGCGCCTGCGGTTCGTGGGCCTGGACGCCTATGTGGCGGCGGGCGGTCCGGTGCTTCGTGATCTCTTCACCGAGGGCAACGACGGCTGGGCCGAGGATGTGGTCCTGCTGGACCGGCTCGTGGCCGAAAAGCTGGCCGCCATCGCCCAGGAGGTCCGCGACCGCGAAGGCTGGAAGTGGGCGTCAGCCCATCTCGACTTCCCGCACGGTCACGGCTGCGGGCGCGTCTTCGAGCATGTGCTGACCCGCACGCCCGAGGACGTCGCGGCCATCGGCGCCCTCCAGGCCGAGGCTGCGGCTTTGACCGACCAGTGGGGGGACGTCGAGCCGCCGCCCCCCGAGGTCGCCGCGCGCTTTGAGGCCATCGACGCCGAACTGGAGGCCTTGGGCGAAGACTACGGCTACACGGGCGACGAAAAGGCCCGCGCCGGGGTGCTCGTCATCCTCACCCAATACGGCGAGGTTCGGATCGACCGGGGCTTCGTGCGTCCCGAAGACGAGCCCGCCTCCGAAGCCGAGCCGGAGGACGACCGCGACGCCGAGGAGCGCGGCTATGACGGCCTCGGGGAGGACGAGGAGGAGGAGCAATCCGACGCGGACGACGCGGCGGCCGAGGCCGAGGACGACGAGAGCGTCCACGAAGCGGCTGGTGACCCGGCCGCGCCGCTGCCCGAGCGGGTGGTCGCCGACCTTACCGCCCACCGCAGCGCCGCCCTGCGCGACGCCCTGGCCCGGGACCCGGACCTTGCCCAGGTGGCCCTGGTCCACGCCCTGGTGAGCCGGGTGTTCGGCATGGGCGGCGCGGCGACCTGCCTCGACATCCGCTGGGGCTCGCGCGACCTTGGCCAGTTCGGGGAAGGCGTCGAAGACAGCCCCGCCGGTCTGGCCATCGCCGAGCGCCATCGCCTCTGGGCGCGTGAGATGCCGACGCAGGCCGAGGACCTCTGGGCCTTCGTCGTCGGCCTGGACGGCGACAGCCGCGCCAGCCTGCTGGCCCACTGCGTGAGCCTGACGCTCGACGGCGTGAAGTCCTGGGAGCGCCGGCCGCTGATGGTCATGGCCCATGTCGAGACCCTGGCCACGGCCCTCGATCTCGACATGCGCGCCTACTGGAAGCCGACGGCGGCGCGCTACCTGGACCGCGTCACCAAGGCCCAGATCGTCGCGGCGGTGACTGACGCAGTGTCGGCCGAGGCGGCCGGGCGGCTGTCGGGCCTCAAGAAGCCCGAAATGGTCGCCGCCGCCGAGCCGCTGCTGGTCGAGGCGGGCTGGCTTCCGGCGGTGCTGCGCACCGTCGCGCCGAAGGTCGAGCCGGGCGCCGACCCGGACCCGGCCGGGCCGGGGGCGGCGGTTGGGCCGGAAGGCGAGGACCGGCCTGCCGATGCGGCGGGGCTCGAGGCGGAGCCTACCGCCGGAGTCCTGGCCGAAGCGCTCGGGGCGGCTGACGCCCTGACCGACGAGGCCGAGCCCTTGGCCTCGCTGGACGGCGTCGGTCAGGAGGCGCTGGCGCAGACCGAGGCCGAAGCGGCCGAAGTCGAGGCCCTGGCCGCCTTTGTGGCTTAGATTGGACGGGCGGCCTTCGGGCCGCCCGTCACCCTTTGGCGGCGCGGCCGATCCTTTGGGATCGGCCGCTTTCCCGTGTTCGCTGACGACCTGAGACGCTTCAGCTCTGGCATGGCGCGGGCGCTCATGAAATCCTTCCATCGAGGGAGGACCCATGACTCAGCCGCCGTGCCCGCTCGCCGAGGGCGACCGCGTGGATCATCGCAAATTCGGGCTGGGCACGGTGGTGGCTGTCGAAGGGCCGCCCTCGGTCGGCGCGCCGCGCGGTCCAGGCTCGCCGCCGCCGAACGCCTGGAAAGTCACCGTCGCCTGCGATGACGCCGCGCGGGGCGAGGTCAGGGTCCTCAGCACCTTCCTGACCAAGGTCGCCTCGCCGGATGCACGCCCGTTCGTTTTCTGGGATCGCCAGTGGCGGCCCTTGCGCGAACGTTGGCTCAAAGCCCGCGATGCGGTCGAGCAGGCCTTGGAGACGTTCCGCCCGCTGCCTGATCCGGACGCCTTGGCCCGGTTACGCGCCGCCGAGCAGGAGGCGCTGGAGGCGCTCGAACGGTTTCTGGCCGAAGAGCGCGCTGGCGCGCACGGTCCGGTCTGAGGGCCGTCAGCGCAGGCGACGCGGGGCCGCCCCCGGCGCCCATAAGCCGCGCGCGGCCGTGCGCGCCTCGTCCTGGGCGGCGGCGTAGGCGCCGTTGCTGTAGGCGCGCCATTCGGTCGTCAGGCCCGAGCGGATCATCGCGGCGTTGAGATCGGGGCTGGCGCTCGACCAGCAGCGCGCCACCTTGCGGCCATAGCGATCCTCGTCGACCACCCTGCATCCGACGCGTCCGCGCGTCAGCTTGGTCAGCAGGTCGCGGGCCTCATAGGCGAGGGGTTCGGCCGGGGTCTTGCCGCGCCGCACCTCTGGCGCATCCACGCCAAACAGGCGGATCCGGTCAGGCCCGCAGCGCAGGGTGTCGCCATCGTGGACGGTCGGCGCGGTGCAGGCGATCACGGCGCCGGCGACAAGGGCAAGGGCGGTCATGGCGGCCCTATAGACCGCTTCGCCCGTGCGTCCACGTTGATGGTCATGGCCCCAAACAATCGCCCGCCGCGCCCGCCCTGCCGGCTCGGCGGGCGGACTGGCCGCTATCAGTCTTCCTTGGGGCCAGCGCTGCGCGACCAGACCAGGATGCGGCGCCATTCATCATGACCAGGGCGCAAGCGGATCGCCACGCCGAAGGACGGACCGTCCAGCCGGGCCGACAGGTGTCTGTCCTGGCCCTTGCTGGTCTTCTTCCAGGCCGCGCCCCGGTCGCCGTCGCGGCCATAACCCGGAAATTCGGCGCCGGGTCACCGGCTTCTCGACGACGTATGGAACGGACACGTCTTGCGATCGACGGCCACAGCGTGGATGGCGCCCGTGAACGAGCCATCAGCCTGGCGACGAAGGCGCCTCCGATAGCCAGGAGGTCTCTCCGGGTGATCTGAGCCGGGCGCGTCGACCGCGTCCTCTTCTGGCCTGATCTGACCGGGGACCGGTCCGTCCCCGCAACCTTGGCCCTGATCTTTCTTCCCCTGGGCTGGCCGCTCGCGCGCCGGGCCCATTCCTCGCGAGGCAAGAAAAACCAGGCCTTCGGTCCTCCGCAAGGCTCCGGGAGCGCGCCCCCAATCCTCTGGACGGCGGCTGGGCGCGCTCTGCGGGGCGGACTTTAAGCCCCGGTCCAGCGATCGCCATCGAGGCCGCGATCGGCGCGGCCCGGTTCAGATCGGAGAGACCACCATGGCTACCATCGGCACCTTCGCCGCCAACGCTGACGGCTCGTTCACGGGCGCCATCTACACGCTGGCCATCAATCTCAAGAAGGTCCAGTTCCGCCCCGTCGCCGAGAAGTCCAGCGACAAGGCGCCGGATTTTCGGGTCACGGCCGGCAACGCCGACCTGGGTGCGGCCTGGAAGAAGACCAGCAAGGACAAGAACGACTACCTGTCGGTCCGGCTGGACGATCCATCCTTCGGCAACGCGATCAACTGCGCCCTGGTCATGATGGACGGCGTCCACACCCTGGTCTGGTCGCGCAGCACGGCCCCCAAGGAAGACTGACAGCAGCCAGCCCGCCCCGCCGATCCGGCGGGGCGGGCACGGCGCGCGCAGGCTTTGGGGGTTTGGTCGGCGGCCGCACGCGAGCGCGGACCCGCCGTTTCTACGCCAGGGCCTGTCTTTGTACGACCGGCCGGCTGGACGCCTTGAGACCCCGGCGCGGGCGGCTCAGAACGGTCTTGCGGGTTCGCGAGGACGCTTCCAACCGCCCGCCCAGGCGTCCCCATCGCACCCGCGCCGTCGCCGCGCTCTCGTCCCCCCGGAGCACGGCGAGGCGGCGGCTCGACCGACCAGCTCAACTCCCCCCAGCTGGTCCTTGAGCCGCCGCCGGACGGGCCTTCGCTTCGATCAACCGGGCGGGCGCGACCACAGCCTCGAAGGATGCTTCCATGACCACGATCGGACATTTCCGCCGTGACGGCGACGGTTTCAGCGGACGTATCGACACGCTGGCCCTCGACGTCACCGTCAGCTTGACGCCTGCCGAGAAGTTCTCGGCCAAGGCGCCGGACTACATCGCCATGTCGACGCGCCCGGGCGGCGTCGCGCTCGAATGCGGCGCGGCCTGGCGGGTCAGCGACGCCAGCGGCGCGGTGCTGGGTCTCAAGCTCGACGACCCCAGCTGGCCCGAGCCGATCAGCGGCCGGATCATGGCCGCCGAGGACGGTGTCCTGCCGCTGGTCTGGTTCCGGCGCGCCGATCCGCCACCGGCCGCCGCGCCGGCGCCAGCCTAGCCGACCGCCCCGTCGGGGCCTCCTTCGTCATCATTGTCGGCGGCGACATCATCCTCCTCGTCGCCGTCGTCGTTGTAGATGTCGGCCCAGGCCTTCTCGAGATAGGTCTCGGCGCTCGCGGCATGGCGGACCAGATAGTCGTCGATCTCCTCGGTCATCCGCCGCATGCCCGACAAGACGAGCCTGGGCGGTACGACGTTCAGGCTCGCCCCGACCTTGGTCATCAGCTCGAAAAAGGCGATCCAGAAGGTCATCGGCAGCTTGCTGTCGATCGTGTACAGCGCCACCTCCGGGCGCTTGAAGAACAGGGCCAGCTGCAGGGCCACCGGATCTGATCGCGTGGCCCGGGCGAACAGGCGCAGCTTGCGCAGGTCCAAGGCGCCGCTGCCGGCTTCGAAGTCCTGATAGGTCCGCAAGGGGATGCGCATGCTGTCAGCGACCTCCTGCTGGGACATCCGCCGCTCCTTGCGCACCAACTTCAGGATTTTCTTCAGGAGGCGGGCTTGTCGGGCCAGCGGTGTCGACGGCGGGCCAGACATGCCTCACTCCACACGACTAACAACTTTAGATGTCTATTAGCCCTCCACTAGCGGTGGAGTGCAATTGCCGATTGTTCCGCCGTCCCCTGACGATGCTGCGGCGCAGCGGCATTCGACGGATGGAAGGGGTGTCCAGTCGTGATCGGCGGAGCCTTGCGGCATTTTACGCAACGATCGCGGAGAGGATCGGCAACGATCCGGCAACGTCCCCCCGATACCTTGCGGATCGAGGCGAGCGAGTCGCCCGTTCGACCCGATTGTCCGTTTACCGGTCCAGTCACGCTCGACGGGCCATCAGCGCGGCGACAGGCTTGCAGCTTTTGCTGGGGGCCGCCGGTTGGGCCGAGATCGCGATCCGTTCGAACGCACCATCGACGCCCTTCGCCAGCGCCTGGTGGCGGCTGGACCGCTTCAGGGCGCGCCGCTCCTGATCAACCTCCTTGCCGCCGACCTTGGCGTCAGCCAGACGCCCGTGCGCGAGGCTTTGGCCTGGCTGGCCGGCGAAAGCCTGATCGGCCGCACACGCAGCGGCTATGTCGGCGCCACCCACGAGGCCGAGGATCTCGCCCAGAGCTACGAGCTGGCCCTACTGCTGGTGCTGGCTGCATTCCGGCGCCGGCCCACTGGAGTCGTCCCTGCCGGGGCGAACGACGCCGGCGCGGTGCTGGCCGGGGTCATCGGCCACGGCGGCAACCGGGCCTTCAGCCGCGCCTTCGCACGGGTCCAGACCGAGCTGGCGCCGCTGGCCCTGGACGAGGCGGCTGTCTGCGGGGATCCGGCAGAGGAGGGTGCGCGGCTGGTGTCGGCGCTCAGCGAAGGCGGGCCCCCGTTCATCCGGGCAGTGCGCCGCCACTTCCAGCGGCGGATCGAGCGCAGCGCCGACATCCTGGCCCACGGGCTGCTGCGGCGCTCCCGAATATAGCGTTGAATATACTCAACTAAAGGCGCCCGATGGTAACGCCGCAACCCGCGGTGACATCGCCAGAAGGAGGCGACCATGACCACCACCATCCGCCTGATCCGTCTCGGACACGCCAAGCAGCTGACCCAGGGCGGCGGGATTCCGCTGGTGCCGGAGGAGGCCAACCCGACCCAGCGCTACAGCGGCAGCTGATCGGGATCGGCGCGGGGCGCGCTCGTGTCCCGCGCCGCCTTTCGGTCCGGCCGGGCGAAGGCCATCGGCCGGAGGACTTCCACTGCAAACCCAGGAGCACGCCATGCACGTGCGATTTCATCTGATCCGCCTGGGCCGGGCTGTCACGCTGACCAAGGCCGGCGGCGGCATGCTCGTGCCCGAGGATTTCGGGCCGCTGCGCTGGATGTAGCGCCGGCCGCTGGCCGCCAGCTATGGCGGCCAGCGCTCGCGTTGCCGAAAAAGGGCCCAGCCGCCCCCAGAAAATGGAGACTCTCGATGATCCCGACCTACCGGCTCATACCCCTGGGTCAGGCCAGCCGCCTGATCCAGAGCAAGGGCGTCACCTTTCCCGAGGACGTCAGTCCGATCCACCGTTTCGACCTCTGAGCGCCGAGGGGGCCGAGCGGTCAAATATAGGTTTGAATATAGTTGAACGGCCCGGCCTCCTTGAGGCGCCGCAAATCCTCGCGGCGCCCCTCATGGAGACAGTCGATGACGCGCACCTTCGTTCTGACCCGCGTGGGCAGGGCCTCGGCTCTGACCCAGTCCGCCGGCGGCACGCTCTTTCTCGAAGACAACATGATCTTCCGATACGACCCGCTCTGACCCTCGGTCGGGCCGCCGCCGGGGCGTCCGGCGGCCCATTGTCGATCCTCCAATTCCCAGAGGTCCACGATGCAGCTTCGTCTTGGCGAGGACATTCACGGCGTGATGATCGACGGCGACGCCGTCTTTCTGGACGTCAAGGCCGACGCCTATTTCTGCCTGCCCCAGATCGGCGCGACCCTGGAGATCGACGGCGCGCTGCTGTCGACGTCCGAGCAGGCGCTGGCGGACGGGCTGTGCGCCTCGGGCCTGGCCACGACCGACACGATCGCGCCGCGCCGGGCGACGCCGGCGGCCGCGCCCGTGCGCACCGCCCGAGCCCTGATCAGCGGCGATGACCAGGCGGCGGCCCGGCCGGCCTGGCGTCACTGGCGCGCCGTCGGCAAGGCGGCGATCGTCGCCGCCCGCGGACGCCGTCGGGCTTTCGGCCGGCTCTTGCCCGACCGGACGCCGGGGGCGCCGCCGCCAAGTCCGGACCTGCTGCGGGACCTGGCGGTCTTTCGACGGCTGGCGCCATGGCTGCCGCTGGACGGGCTCTGCCTCTACCGAAGCCACCTGCTCAGGACCTACCTGGAGACGCTCGGACATTCGGTCGACTGGATGTTTGGGGTGCGGACCTGGCCGTTCCGGGCCCATTGCTGGCTGCAGGCCGGCGACGTCGCGCTCGACGACGAGGCCGAGCGGGTGGCGGCCTATCACCCGATCATGGTGCGCTAAGATGGCGTATCTGGTCCTCGTGCACGAGCCCGGCCAGCCGGGCCAGGCGTTCGACGCCATGGTCGCCGATCTGCAGGCGCGTGGATGGCGCGTCGCGCTCAAGGCTTTCGCCCTAGCAGTCCTGGTCCAGGGAACGGCGCCGCCGCTGCTGGCGCTGGGCGGAGGGCAGGGCGTCGGCGGCGTCCTGGTGGGACGAGCGCACTCCCGCGCCGTGCCCGGTGCTGGACCGCTGGCCGCGGCCGACCTGGCCGGCCTGGTCGAGCATGATCCCGCGGACGCCTGCGCCTGGCTGATCGAGCGGACCTGGGGCGGCTACGTGGCCGTGCTCGCCCGCGATCGCCGGACGCCGCCGACCGTCCTGCGCGATCCGACCGGATCGATCGAGGCTTTCGTCTGGGGCCGCGATGGGGTGACAGCGATCGGGTCGGTCCTCCCCGACGGCCTGGCCGCGCCGCCCGACCTGGCCGTGGACTGGGACCGGATCGGCGATGTGCTGGCCGACCCCGCCATCAGCGGCGGCGCGCTGCCGCTGCGCGGCGTGGTGTCCGTGGACCCTGGCGCCAGCCGGTCGGGCTTGGGCGGGCGGATCGAACGCCGGCTCTGGTCGCCCGCCCGGTTCGCGCAGCGGCGAGACCGGCACGCCTGGGGGAGCCGGGAGGAGCTGCGCGCCTGCGTCGACGGCGTCGTCGCGGGGCTCGCCGCAGACGCCGACAAGATCGTCTGTGAGATTTCCGGCGGGCTGGACTCGGCGATCGTCGCCACGAGCCTGGCGGCCGTCGGCCACGCGCCCGACCAGGCGATCAACTTCTTCCGCGACCAGGCCGAGGCCGACGAGCGCGCATACGCCTCGGCCGCCGCGCAGCGGGCCGGCGTTCCGCTGGAGATGGTGCGGCGAACGCCCTTCGCCCTGGACGCATCGACCTTTGCGCTCAGCGCCGCATCCGCGCGTCCCAACTTCAACGCCCTGGATCCGGGTTACGACCTGGCCTTGAGCCAGGCCCTGGAGACGGCGGGCGCCGACGTCCTGTTCACCGGCCATGGCGGCGACGTCGTCTTCCTGCAGGTGGGAGCCGCGAGCCTGGCCGCCGATCTCCTGGCGGGCGCGCCGTGTGAAGGCTCGCGCTTGCGGCGGCTGGCCGAGGTGGCCCGGCGCACCCGGCGATCGGTCTGGAGCCTGTCGCTGGAGGCGCTGCGCCGCAAGCCCGGCCGGTTCGCGCCGGAGGCTCACATATCGTCATCCGGGATCGTCCGACGTGGCGCGGCCCATGCCAAGCACCCGTGGATCGAAGACGGCGCGGGCGCGGCGGCGGGCAAGCAGGCCCAGATCGCTGGCCTGGTGATGAGCCTGACCCTGAACGGGGCGACGCGCCGCGCCGAACGCGCCCGGCTGGCGCACCCGTTGCTCAGCCAGCCGGTGATCGAGCTCTGCCTTGGCATACCCGCAACGGTGCTGAGCGCCGGCGAGACCGAGCGCAGTTACGCCCGCACCGCCTTCGCCGATCGTTTGCCCCCGTCGATCCTCGAAAGGCGCTCCAAGGGCGACATCAGCGTGTTCCTGGGTCGGAGCCTCGCGGCCAGCCTCGATTTCCTTCGGCCATTCCTGCTCGAAGGGCGACTGGCGGCCGAGGGGCTGATCGACGCCGAGCGCCTTGAGGCGGCGCTGAGCGTCGACGCGATGGTGTGGAAGGACGCCACGGTGGAGATCCTGGCCGCCGCGACCCTTGAGGCCTGGGTCGGCCACTGGGAGGGGAGGATCGCGGCGGCCCGCCGTCAGGGCGCAGAGGGGGCGCCGGTGACCGCCTCGGGACCGCCGAACGCCTCCTCCAGGAAGGCGAAGGCGCGTTGATAGGTGTCGCGGATGTTTCCAGGGCTGATCGGCGCATGCTGTTCGCCGCGATAGACGACCAGCTGGGCGTCCTTGCCCTCGCGGGCCAGGACCGAGATCATGCCCAGCGCCTGCATGACGCCAAAATCGTTGTCGCCGAAGAACATCAGCACCGGAGCCGTGATCTTTGCAGCCTGGTATCGCGGACTGTTGGCCCGGTAGAGCTCCGGCGCGTCCTCGGGCTTGGCGCCCAGCCGGCCCTGGCCGGACTCCGTGTAGGCCGCAAACCCGCCCAGCGTCGTATAGACCTCCGGGGCGGCCAGGACGCCGGGACGTAGCGTGTCGTGGATCCAGCCAGGATCGGTGATCGGGGCCGAGGCGATCAGCGCCTTGAAGCGCGGCGATTCAGCGCCCGCCAGCAGCGTGGCCGTCCCGCCAAAGCTTTGCCCCCACAAGGCCAGCTTGGTCGCCGAGAGACCCGCTTGCTGGCGGCGCGCGGCGTCGACGGCCAGCAAGATGGCCTCGGCCAGCCGCGGCGCGAGTGGTTCGTCCTGCGCCAGCGGCAAGCTGGGCGCCAGCACCGCGTAGCCCTTGGCGACGAGCAGCTGGACGCTGGTGTAGAGGTTCGCAGAACCGGGCGCGTAGCCGGCCGGCGCGACGTCGTAGCGCGTGCCGGGGTAGGGGATGATCACCAGGCCACGATCGTCCGTTGCCTTGTGGCCCGCCGGCAAATAGAGCC
This sequence comes from uncultured Caulobacter sp., assembly GCF_937900395.1. Classification (GTDB taxonomy): domain Bacteria; phylum Pseudomonadota; class Alphaproteobacteria; order Caulobacterales; family Caulobacteraceae; genus Caulobacter. Next base: position 25,364 of record NZ_CALCDX010000085.1, on the reverse strand, counting down.
ACGAGGTCAGAGCCTCGCCGTGAAGGCCCTTGTGCTGGACGCCGATCGCCTCGGCGAATTGGACCTCCGCCAGCGGCTGGTTGATCGTGGTCACCGCGACCGGCGCAGCCTCCCGGCGAAGCAGGGTGACGCGGGTGACGCCGTGCCGATCCTGGGACGCGGCCAGCACGGCGCCAGATCGGGCCGAAAAGGCCAGGACCCGAAGCGCCGGATCGGTGACAGCGGCGCGGTCTCCGGTCCCGTCGGGGCTCAGCCAACGCGTCCGGGCGCCGGCTTGGTCGAGCAGCACCGACGGGCGTTCGCCGGGCTGCAACTGGCCGGGGGTGAGCTGGGCGCTCGCCTCGGCGACACGAACCGGCGCGGCCCGTCCGTCGAGCCGAAACACCCCGTCGGCGGTGCGGACTAAGGCCCTCTTGCCATTGGAGGCCAAGGCCAGGCCGAGCGGCTTCCCCAGTTTGGCCGTGAGGTTGCGCGGCTTTGGACCAAGGCTCCACCAGTCGGCGCGAGCGTCGCCGGCCCGTCTCGCCAGGCCTGCCGGCTGACCGCCAATCCACGCTGCCTGACCCTGAGGCTGGACCATGACCTCGCGCCAGCCGACGTCGACGGTCAGGTCCGGGGCCAGGGGGAGGGCCCGGCCCTCCCGGGAGAACCGCCAATAGCCGTAGGGCTTGCCGTAACGGTCACCCTCACGCGCGGCCGCCACGAGGGCCTTGCCGTCCGGTGACCAGGCCCAGGTCCTGCGCATCAGGTCACACCGCGCGCAAGGCGCGGTGCGCCGGCCCGTTTCCAGATCGATCAGGCTAAGCCGCCGCCAGCGCGCCAGTTCGCCGCCCAATGCCTTGGGGACGCTGGCGTCGGGCTGGACGAGGCCGTCTTCCTCGATCATCGCCGCGTAGGCGCCGCCGGGAGAGAGCAGCATGTCGACATAGGTCCCCTTGGCCAGCGGCCTTGCCGCGCCGGTGGTGGCGTCGAAGGCGACCAGCGAGAGAGGCGGCGGGGCCGGCGTCAGGTCCCGGTAGCGACCGCTTCCGATCACGACGCCGGAATAGAGGCCACGGCTCTGGTCGGCCCAGGCCGCCGTCATTCGCGCCTGGGTCTGCCATCCGGCGCCCAGCAGCGGCGAGGCGATTTCCGGCGGCTTGTCGACCACGATGACCTCGCGGTCATTTCGCCACCGGGCGAAGGCGTTCCAGGCCTCGGCCTCCACGGTCAGGCCCGACCACCGGGTTTCCCCGGTGGCCAGGGTGACGACACCCATTTCGCGGCGATGATCCTTGAGGCGAAACACCAGCACCCGCGCGCCATCGGGCGAGAACGCGCCGAACGTGTCCCCGGCCCCGGGGTCGGCGGGCAGGAGATCGCGCGGGGGTCCGCCCGACGTCACGTCCATCACCAGCAACCGGCTGATCGTCTGGCTGTGAAGCCACTCGTGGTCGAAGTTGGGAGCGTGCTTGAAGGGCCCCTGTCGCTCGAGGATCAGCCATCGCCCGTCGGGTGAAAAGGCGGCGCGGCCAAGGTCTTCGAGCGACAGCAGGTCCTCGACGGTGTAAGGGCGCTCGGCGCGGGCGGGCGAAACGCCCAGCGCGCAGGCGAGCGCAAGCGCTGCGAAGGTTCGCATCACGGAACTCCGGGTGTTTAGGGAGAAATCGGGGCCTACCAGGCCTTGGTCAGCTGCAGCGCGACGACGCGGCCGGCCGGATCATAGTTGGCCGGGTCATAGCCGACCCCGACCGGGGAGTCGTAGAACGGCGGATCGCGATCGAAGAGGTTCTGGACGCTGAGCGCCACCGCCAAGCCCTTGAAGGGACCGCTGCGGGCCCGCGCCGTGTACTGGATCTGCAGATCGGCGGTCGTCTGGGCGGCGATGTGTCCACCACCGACCGTGGCGAGGTCGCCGGTGTGGTTGAGGCTTCCGGTGAGGCTGTAGGGGCCATGGGTCCAGGTGGCCGACACCCGAGCCCGCAGGTCGGCGGGGTTTTCAGCCGTCCCAGCCAGTTCGACGCTCTGGGCGGCGGCCGTGATCTTGCGCTTGTAGGTCAGCAGCCATGAGAGATTGGCCGAAATCACCACGGGATCGCCGGCCACGCGCAGGCCGTAGGTTCCCGACAGGTCCAGGCCCCGGACCTGGAAGTCGCCGGTGTTCACGTAGCGGGCATCGGCGATGGCGAGATAAGCCTCTGGCGCGTAGAGCCCGGCGATCGTGCTCGAAGCCTGCTTGAGCAGGTCTTTCACCAGCGCCAGGTCCGCCGGGTTCGTGGTGGGGCTGATGAACTGGCGGAACGGCGCCAGGTCCGGCGCGGTCAGCACCGTGGAGAGGTTGTTGATCGCCGGCTGGCCGATGCGGCCCTTGAAGGCGGTGTCCCACAGGGTGGCGTTCAGGCGGATGTCCGGATTGGCCGCGGGCGCGTACTCCAGGCCCGTTGTCCACGACTTGGCGGTCTCCGGCTGCAGATCGGGGTTCCCACCATAGCGCAGCAGGGTCAGGACCGTGCCAGACCCGACGCTGATGTTGACGGGCGTGACACGCTGGGCGTCGGTCAATTCGCCCAGGGACGGCGCGCGGAAGGATTCCCCGTAGGTGGCCTTGAGGCTCCAGTCCCGTACCGGCGACCAGACGAGGCCAAGCTTGGGCACGGTGCTCGTGGCGCCGCCTTCGTAGTGCTCCCGGCGAACGGCTAGCGACAGGTCCAGCCGCTCCAGGCCCGGTCGCCGATTGTCGGGCCCAAACAGCGGCGCACGCGCCTCGGCGAAGACGGCGCCGACCTTGCGGTCGCCGTAGCGGGAGAAGTTGGCGACCGGCGCGAGGCTCGAGGCGAACGACAGGCCGATGGTCTTGAGGTGCTCCTCGCGCACCTGGGCGCCGACCGCCAGCCGCACCTGTCCGGCCGGCAGGCGGAAGAGGGCGCCGTCGGCGGTCATGCTGGCCGTGTCCAGGCGACCGACCGTGCGCCGCGTCTCCCAGCCGGAAGTCACGAAGTCCAGGACCGTCTGGTTGTTGCGGCCCGTGCCGATGAACGGGTTGAAGTAGCCGTCGCGGGCGGCGCTGAAGGTCGTCGCCGGATTGTCGGGCGTGTTGCCCAGCGCCTCGTTCAGAAAGGTCGAGTTGAGCATCGTCGTGGAGCGGCTGATGCCGATCTCCTCGGCGTGCTGGACATAGGCGTCCAGGCGCCAGTCGCCTGGCAGACGCACCTTGGCGCCCAGCGAGAGCCCGCGGCTCTGGACGCTGCCGGCCGTCTTGAGGCCCGTCGTTTCGTTGAGGAACGAGTAGGCCAGATAGTGTGACGCCGAGCCGTTTGGCGAGACGAAGTAGGGGTTGTTACGGCCTACCGTCAGCGTCGTCTGGGGCGCAACCGAGTAGTCGGTGTAGCGCCGATCGCTGTAGCGCGCGTCCGCCGTCAAGGTGACGCGCGAGCCCACGTCCTGGGTGGCGGCGACGTAGAGGCTGCCGCGCTCCTGGGTGGGCAGGAGGCTCATGGGCTTGCGCCAGTTGGCCAGGTTGCGCTGACCGGGCAGGAAGTCGCTGGGCTTGAGGTTGGTGCCGTCCTGACCGGCCGGGATCGCATAGATCGGCACGAGCGAGAACGTGACCGGGTCGATCCCCAGGACCGTGGCCGGCTGGCTGTAATAGAGACGGTGGTCCGTGCCGCCGAGGCTCCGTAGATCAGCGTCGGCTGTGTAGGCGCGGCGGGAGGCCATCAGCATGTCGCGCCTCTGGTACTCGCCGCTGAGCAGGATCGAGCCGCTGCCCCAGCCGTGGCCGAAGGTCTGGGCGAATTGCTTTTGCCCAAGGTCGCCCCGCGTCGACCCGCCGATCCGCGCTCGGGTCTCGGCGCCGTCGTAGCGGTCGCGCATGACGATGTTGACCACGCCGCCGACCGCGTCCGACCCGTAGAGCGCCGAGGCCCCGTCGAGCAGCACCTCGATTTTCGCCACGGCGGCAAGCGGAATGGAGGAGATGTCGGCGAAGTCGCCCATCAGACCGGCGCCCGCCATCCGGCGCCCGTTGATCAGCACCAGAGTCGCGTCCGCGCCCAGGCCTCGCAGATTGACGGCGGTCGCCCGGTTGGCGTTGGTGGTGGTGGGGTCCGATCCGGTGGTGCTGGCGTCGTCGCTGGTTGTGCCGCCAAACGCCTGCGGAAGGTTGCTCAGGGCGTCGGCGACGGTGGCGTAGCCGGCGCGGTCGATCTCCGCGCGGTCGACGACCAGCACCGGCGAGGCGCCATCCTTGACCCCGCGAATATGGGAGCCGACCACGATCTCGGAGAGCTCGGTGACGGCTTCGGACGGCGCGGCGTCGCGCGCGCTTGTCGAAGGCATGGATGGCGCTGTGGCGGTGCGTGTCCGATCGCTGATCGGCCCGGCCGGGCGCGGCGCGGTGGACACCGGTTGGCGAGCGGCCTGCAGGATCAGCACCCCGCGGCTGGCCTGCCGCGCCTCGATCCCAGTGCCGGCCAGAAGCTGCTCCAGGGCCTGCCGGGCGCTATAGCGGCCGTCCAGCGCCGGCGCGCGGCGGCCGGCCACCAGGTCGCCTGAGAACAGGATCCGGACGTGGGTCTGGCTGGCCAGGCTGAGGATCGCCGCATCGAGCGGGCCCGCGCTGATTTTCACCGGCGCGCGGGTCTCTGCCGGGTCGGCCGCCCAGGCCGGCCCCGCCGCCAGCATCGCCATCGCCGCGCCGCCGATCAGCAGTTCCTGGAACCTATTCATTCTCATCCCCCAGGCTGACGGGCGCCGTCTTGGCGAGGCGCTTTTGCCGTCAGCGGTGGAGGGGGGACGCGCAACAGGGGGGGCTCGGGTAGTTGGCTCGTGAAAAAATTATGACGTCACGTCGGCGCGGCCTTGGCGCTCAGCGCGATGTCGCCGTTCTCCAGGGGCGTCGCCTTCAGGCCGAACAGCAGGGTGGCGGCCGACACGAACTCGGCCACGTCGCCGGCCTGAAAGGCGCCATTGACGACCTGGCCTCGCGGCGCGGAGTCCTCCAGGACGATCTTGGTCTTGCTGTAGCGGTTCAGCTCCTCGACCGTCTCGGCCAGGGTCGCGCCATGGAAGGTGAGGGTGCCGGTGCGCCAGCTGGTGGCCGCCGCGACGTCGACCGGGATTGGGCTTGGCGCGGCCGACGCGCCGCCGAGCACGAGCCCCTGGCCCGGGGCGAGCGTCCAGCTGTCCTTCCCCGCCTGCCGTCCGGTGACGGCGACCCGGCCCTGGGCGAGCACGACCCGGACTTCTTCCCCCGTGCGCCGGACATCGAACTGAGTGCCAACCGCGCGCACGTCGGCGAGGCCAGCGGCGACCACGAACGGACGCGCGGTGTCATGCGCGACTTCGAAGTAGGCCTGACCGCGCACCAGCTCCACGCGGCGCAACCCGCCTGAGAACCGCACCCGTAGCTTGCTGTCGGTGTTGAGCCGGACCTGGGTCCCATCGTCCAGTCGAAGGCTGGAGATCTCGCCGATGCGGGTGCTGTAGGTGTCGGTGGTGAAGGGCCTGAGCACGACGACGGCCGCGCCGATCGTGCCGGCCAGGGCCAGGCCCGCGCCCCAGACGCGCCAATCGGCGGCCAAGGCGCGGCGCTGACGTTCAGGCGAGCGTGCCAGCGCGTCTTTCGCCGCCGCGCGCAGGGTCGGGTCGTCGCGAAGGTCCCGCACGGCCCGGCTGATGTCTTCGATCTCGTTGTATGCGGCCAGATTGGCCGGATCGCGGCTCCAGCGCTGGAAGCGCGTCAGTTCCTCGGTCTCGATCGGCGTGCGGCTCAGGCGCGCGAACCAGTCGGCGGCCTCGAGGTCGCGCTGCTCGGTTTCTGGCGTGTTGGCGATCATGACGAGGTGTTCGTCTCTCGCAATGCCCGCCGTGTCAGTGCCAGCGCTTCGCGCATGCGATGATGAACCGTCGTCACCGGAATGTTCCTGAGCTTCGCGACATCGGCATAGGACAGGCCCTCGATGTGGGTCAGGACAAAAACATCGCGCAACTTAGACGGCAGGGCCAGCACGATTCGAGAAAGGTTGGTCTGGACCTCCTGCTGCGCGTGCTCGGCAGCCCCATCGATCACCCGAGCGGACTCGTCCGGGCCGATCTCGCGGCGGCGACTGCGGTACCAGTCGCGCGCAAGGTTGTCGGCGATTTCCATCAGAAACGCCTTGGGGTGGCGGATCTTGCCGGCGACCTCGTACGGCGCGGCGCGCAGGTAGGTGTCTTGCGCCAGATCGTCAGCGAGCGCCGCGCCATAGCGGACGCGAAGCTTGTTGCGCAGCCATCGGTCGTGACGCCGGCAGAGTCGTTCGAGCGCCGCGTTGACTTCCGCCAAACTCGGCGTTGGGGGTAGCGAGCCGTCCACGGGGATTTCCAACCAGAGATTGCCCCACAGAATCCCGCAGTTGATACGACGTGTGAAGGGGTAAAATGCCGAAATACGATGTACTGCGTCCTCAGTACAGGCGGTGGTCCGACTGACATTCCAGACTTGTAAGTCTGGGGTTTCTCGATTCATGTCGACACTGCGCCGTCAGATTGGAGCGATGGTTCGTCACCACCGCGAGCTGGCGGGTCTCACGCAAGCTGAGCTTGGCGACAGGGTCGGGAAGGCGCTTGAGTCCATCGGACGTATTGAGCGCGGTGAGATTACGCCGAGCTTGAAGACGCTGGAGGAGTTGGCGGCGGCACTGAAGGTGGACGTCCGCGACTTCTTCGGCGCGGGCGAGTTTGCCGTCAGGGGAAGAAAGGGTGATCCGCTCGTTCGGATCTTGGACAAGCTGTCCGTTCTGGACGCTGACGACCTCGACTGGATGGACAGAATGATCGCGCTTGCTCTGAGCAGAAAGTCGCGCCGCTAGTCCTGCGTAAATTGACACGGGGATCGCGCATTCATCGCGCGGCGACTTCCGCGTTGTCGGCGATCCAATGTGCAAAAAGCCACGACATTGGGACTCGCAGCAGCTCTTCCATGTCGGGAGCAATGGCCAAGCTGTGCGCTTTGGTGGCGCTTCTGGCGCCATGGCGTCATGGCCGCGCTCGCGTCTTCGACGGGATCGAGACAGCCGCCCGGCGGAAGCGCTGACGGCGGCTGGCGCGCCTACACCAACCTCGTGGTGCCGCAGTTCGCGTGGGAATTCCTTCGGCGTAATCCGGCTTACCGTCGGGAGTTTGCCGTTGGCGCCGCGCGCGGATCTGTTGCGATCGATAAGCGCTGGGGGCTGAGGTTTCCTGCGGATCCAGACGTCGGTTCTGGTGAGGCCGACGTGTTCTGGCGGCCCGAGATCGCACCTGGGATCGTTGTTCCGCTGACGCCCAATCCTATGCCGAGCGGATCGATCGTCCTGAAATTGCCACCAGGCCGGTCCCGCGCCGCTGAGGAAGGACTGCACATTCGCCTGACGGCGGGCCTTCAAGTACTGCTGCGCGGTCTCGAGGATGCGTCCGGGCCGATGGCGGTACTGCTGGCCTACGACGCTGACTACGGCCTGCGGGTGCGCGCCGCCGAGGCGCTGGATCGCGCCACGAAGGGGCGTCCGCCGATCTCGTCCCGGCTCACCGTCGCGCAGCGCATGCGCCTGGCGAGGTGCGTCGTCGCGCTTGATGGACGCCTTCGCGGCGACAGTTACCGCACGATCGCCGCGGCGTTGTTCGGCGAAGCCCTCGTCGCCCAGGAGGCGTGGCGGACCGCTTCGTTGCGCGCCACGACCATTAGGCTGGCCCATGCCGGCCGAACGCTGATGGAGGGGGGCTATCTCAAGCTCCTCCGTGGCGGGCTCTAAGGGGTGACGAAAACAGGGGGGGCGGTCTTCGTCATCCCTGTATCGCCGTTTGCTCGCCAGCCTATCCGAACGACGCCGGCCTTATCCGGGCGTCGCCGAGGGTACGCCATGACCAGCAACGGCGCCGCGGGACCGCCGCGACATCTGCGAACTCCGGAAGCGGCGCGCTTCCTGGGTCTTTCCGACCGCACCTTGGAGAAGCATCGGTCGTACGGAACCGGTCCAGTCTATCGCAAGATTGGCGGACGGGTGGTCTACGCCCTGGCCGATCTGCAGGCTTGGTCCGAGCGCGCGGCGCGCACATCGACCAGCGACCCCAATGCCCAGGTCGTGCCGCCGGCGAAGCGGCATTCCGCCACAGCGCCCGCATTCACAACGCCCGGCCCGCGCGATGATGGAGCCGGGCGATGAACACCCAGGTCGAATTGCTCTGGCTGGACGGCCAGATCGAACGGTGGATACGGTTCGGACGCATTGCTGCTGAACGGATCATCGATCGACGCCGACGCATCGTCGAGTTCGCGCCAGGCGCCGTTTTCGCCTTCGTGCGCTGGCGCAGCGGCGAGTACGGAACGATCGAGTCCCGCATCGCGGTTCTGCGCGCGGTCAAGCCAGGGGAGGCCTTCACTACCTACCCCTTCGTCGCGCCGGGCGCGGAGATCCTGCTGAACCTCAGTGGTTGGGCGAAAGTCCAATCGGTGCTCGAAGCGATCGACGGCGTGGAGCGGGTGGGCGTGGCCGCCGTCACGGCAGCGCCGGACTATTGGCGGCATGTCGGCGCGCGGATCGCGGTCGGACTAGCGCCCCGTGCCTACGAGCGGCAGCGCCATCGTGCATGGCTGCTGCGCCGGAGGTTGGTGCGATGAGCCGCCGAGCCAGGCTCCTAGCGGCGGCGGTTGTTGGCTGCGTGTTGACGATCGCGCCTGCGGTCATGCCAGTGACTCGGCGTCTGATCTTCAACACTACCGCCAGTGTTCCGGTCGGGCTTTATTGGCTGGAGGAGCGCTGGCCCGGCGCGGGTGGCTTGGCGCTCGTGCGGCCACCGCCTCGCCTCGGGCGGTGGATGGCAGAGCGCCATTACCTGCCGCTCAACGTGCCCCTGATCAAGCGCATCGCCGCCACCGAGGGGCAGGTGGTCTGCGTACAGCACGACCTGGTGCGCATCGATGGAGCGGTGGTCGCGCAGGTGCTGAACCACGACAGGCTCGGCCGCCGGCTCGTCCCTGCGCCGCTGTGCCGGCGCTTGGCGGCTGATGAGGTCTTCCTCCTTAACCCCGAGCGTCGAAGCCTCGATGGGCGCTACTTTGGAACACTGTCCCGCCGTTGCGTCGTTGGCCGGCTGACACCGCTTTGGACCTGGGCGCGCTGACATGGCTCACCCCGCTCATCTTTCCTGGTTCGGCCGGCCTTCTGAGTCTTTCCTCGTCCCGGCCGAGGACATGTCGGCGGTCGCGCGCAGGCGCGGTCAAGGGCGGCCAGCGGGCCGGCGCGCCTTGCGCGCTTCCCTTGACGGCGCCGAGCACGGCCGCACTCTGGTTCATACCGGGACCTGTGTGTGGCTTGGGCGCTTTTCCGGCCAGCAAGTCCATGTCGCGGTCGTGGCTCTTGCGCTGTCGGTGGTCGGCCCTTCGCTCGGATGTGGCGCGGCTTGGGCTGCAGAGCCCTTGCCGGTGGCACGGTTTGTTGAAGAGGCGTCCGCGCGATTTCAGCTGCCTCCGATCTGGCTCGATGCAGTCATCTCGGCAGAAAGCGGTGGGGACAACCGAGCGATCTCGCCCAAGGGCGCGATGGGTCTCATGCAGCTGATGCCTGGGACCTGGCGCGATCTTAGCGCACAGCAAGGGCTCGGCGACGATCCGTTCGACCCGCGCGCGAACGTACTGGCCGGGGCGGCCTATCTGCGTCAGCTGTTGGACCAGTTCGGCCAGGAGGGCTTCCTGGCGGCCTATAACGCTGGACCCGCGCGCTACGCAGATGCGCGCGCCGGACGGCGGCGTTTGCCGCCCGAAACGATCGCCTACGTCGCCCAGGTGCAGCGCTCGATCGCGGCTGACGAGACACGAGCAGGGCCCAGCATGGCGCCGGCCAGTATCGACTGGCGGCGGTCGCCGCTGTTTGCCGCTCCGCCTTCCGACAGGGGCAATGCGCCCAACCTCGGTCTGTTCGCACTCCCGGCGGAAAAGGTGTCGCCGTGATGCGCCAGCCGCTTTGGAACGCTTCGGACGGAGCTGATGGGCGCTGGGGGAGGGGCGTTTTCAAGCTCGGCAGAGACGGCGAGATAAAAGGGCCGGGACCATTCTGGTCCAAGGCCTTGGTGGTGTTGAAGAATTTCCGGGACCGTACGAGCGCGCCTGGTCCCGGATTTTGCAAGTTCCTGAAGGTCTTCAGCGGTTTGTCCGGGACCCCGGCCTGCGATGGCCGAAATGTCTGACGACGAGGCCTTCTTCCTTCGTCTCGGGCGGATCGGCGATCGCGGCGGCGGCAACGTGCAGACGGGCCGTAGTTTCGTCGGCGAGGTGATGGCCGCCTCGCGCAAGAGCGGACTGGGCTCGATCGACCTAAAGGGCAGGGGGCGTATCCGGCGGTCGGGTCGAGGCCGTGACGCCGGACGGCGCACGTCCTTCTCAAACCGGCGGGTGATCATCAAGACGCGGATCGTTCGTCACGAGGGCGCCCGCTACCGGGCCGCGCCGCTGGCTATGCACCTGCGCTACCTTCGTCGAGAAGGTGTCACCAAGGATGGCTCACCGGGACAGATGTTCGATCGCGACGGCGCGGCCGATCACGACGCCTTCGCCGAGCGATGCGAGGGGGACCGCCATCATTTTCGCTTCATCGTCTCCCCTGAGGACGGCGCGGCGCTGGCAGACCTCCAGGCCACCACTCGGGAGCTGATGGCCCAGGCTGAGAAGGACCTGGGTACGCGTCTGGACTGGGTGGCCGTGGACCACTGGAACACCGAGCACCCCCACGTTCATGTACTGGTCCGCGGTGTCGGCGAGGATGGCCAGGACTTGGTCATCGATCGCGACTACATCAGCGAGGGTATGCGGCGGCGCGCCGAGGTGCTTGTCGGGTTGGAGCTGGGGCCACGGTCGGCCGCCGAGGTCGAAGCCAGTCTCGACCGAGAAGTCGAGGCGGAACGCTGGACCGGCCTGGACCGCAAGCTTCGCGATCGGCTCGGGGATGATGGGCTCGTTGACCTACGTCCCGACCGGGAGGCGGGGCCGGCTCCTCCACGGCTCATTGGCCGCGCAAAGTTCCTGCAGAGGCTCGGCCTGGCTGCCGAACAAGGCGGTAAGTGGCGCCTGGACGACGACCTGGAGCCTCGCCTACGCGCTCTGGGCGAACGCGGCGACATCATCAAGACCCTCCACCGGGCCTGGCGCGGTGAACGCGATCCCGCCGACCTGCAGATCCACGCTGGCGAACCCGACACGCCGCTTACCGGGCGCTTGGCTGATCGTGGGCTTCATGACGAGCTCACCGGCCAGGCCTATGTCGTGGTCGATGGTGTCGATGGTCGGCTGCACCATTTCAAGTTCAGGGATCTTGGCGCCACGGGTGATACGCCCGTCGGCGGGCTTGTTGAGATCCGCAGCCGTCAGCTCGACGATGGCAAGCGTGTCCTGGATCTGGTGCATCGCGCTGACCTGCCCATCGAGCGTCAGGTCACAGCGTCCGGGGCCACCTGGCTGGATCGTCAGCTCGTCGTCAAGGATCCGGCCCCGCTGGCGAGCCATGGCTTTGGCCGCGAAGTGCGCGACGCCCTGACCGCGCGTCGCACCCATCTCCAGCGCCAGGACTTGGCCGACCGGCTTGGCCGCCCCAAGGCGGGGCTGATCGCCACCCTGCGAGCACGGGAACTGGATCGCATCGCGGCGAACATCCGTACCGAAACCGGGTGCAGTCCCGCCGAAATGGGGCCCGGTGAACTTGTCCAGGGCGTCTACCGGCGACGCTTCGACCTTGCGTCGGGGCGCTTTGCGATGATCGACGATGGCCTCGGGTTCCAGCTGGTGCCCTGGACGCGAGGTCTGGAAGACCGCCTCGGGCAGGAGGTGAAGGGAACGATGACTCCGGGCGGAGGGGTCGATTGGACGCTCGGTCGCAAGCGGGGGAGAGGGCTTTGAGCATGAGCCTCCTCCATGTCAGGAACGAAAATCCTCTGGGGCCAAATCCTGGTCGTCAGCCTCTTGGTGCTGGCCGGCGTATGGTTGGCGACTGAATGGACCGCGTGGCGGTTGGGGTTTCAGCCGCAACTGGGACCGCCCTGGTTTCGCCTTGGGCCATGGCCGGTCTACCCCCCGCCGGCGTTCTTCTACTGGTGGTTTGTCTACGACGCCTATGCGCCCAATGTGTTCGCGCGCGGCGCGTTCATGGCGGGCGGCGGCGCGGTGACCGCGGTGTTCGTGGCGATCGGCCTGTCGATCTGGCGCGCCCGCGAAGCCAAGAAGGTGACGACCTACGGCTCGGCGCGATGGGCGACCGAGGGCGAGGCGAGGGCGGCCGGCCTGCTTGGCCCCGACGGTGTGGTCCTCGGACGGCTGGGCCAGCACTACCTGCGCCACGACGGACCCGAGCACGTCCTGTGCTTTGCGCCTACCCGATCGGGCAAGGGCGTGGGTTTGGTGGTTCCAACCCTGCTGACCTGGCCTGGGTCGGCGGTGGTCCACGATATTAAGGGCGAGAACTGGCAGCTGACGGCAGCCTGCCGATCCAAGGTTGGCCCGGTGCTCCTATTCGACCCCACCAATCCAATCTCCAGCGCCTATAACCCGCTGCTGGAGGTGCGTCGCGGTCCCACCGAGGTGCGCGACGTTCAAAACATCGCCGACATCCTGGTGGATCCGGACGGCGCGCTAGAGCGACGGTCGCATTGGGATAAAACCAGTCACAGCCTTCTGGTCGGCGCGATCCTCCACGTGCTCTATGCCGAAGAGGACAAGACGCTGGCCGGCGTGGCCAACTTCCTGGCCGATCCGCGCAGGACGATCGAAGCGACCCTGCGGGCCATGATGGCCACCCCGCATCTGGGTGACCGCGTCCATTCCGTCGTCGCCAGCGCCGCCCGCGAACTGCTGAACAAGAGCGAGAACGAGCGGTCAGGCGTCCTGTCCACGGCGATGAGCTTTCTGGGGCTCTACCGCGATCCCATCGTATCGGCGGTCACCTGCCGCTGCGATTGGCGGATCGACGACCTCGTCACGCCCGGGCGGCCGGTGACTCTCTACCTCGTGGTGCCGCCGTCGGACATCAGCCGGACCCGGCCGTTGATCCGGCTGATCCTCAATCAGATCGGCCGCCGGCTGACGGAAGGTCTGGAGTCGGCGCGCCATCGGCCCCGTCTGTTGCTCATGCTGGACGAGTTCCCGGCGCTGGGTCGGCTCGACTTCTTCGAGCAGGCCATGGCGTTCATGGCCGGATACCGGATCAAGGCCTTCTTGATTGCGCAGAGCCTGAACCAGATCGCCAAGGCGTACGGCGAGAACAATTCGATCCTCGATAACTGCCACGTTCGGGTCGCATTCTCGACCAACGACGAGCGCACCGCGCGCAGGATCAGCGACAGTCTCGGCACCGCCACCGAGATGCGGGCCATGAAGAACTACGCCGGGCACCGGCTGTCGCCATGGCTCGGCCACCTGATGGTCAGTCGCCAAGAGACGGCCAGGCCGCTGCTGACGCCGGGCGAGGTGATGCAGCTGCCTGCCGACGAGGCGCTCGTTCAGGTCTCTGGCGTGGCTCCGGTCCGGGCGAATAAGGTCCGCTACTATGTCGATCCGGAGCTGAAGTCTCGCGTCAGGAGTCCGCCGCGGAAACCTTCAGTCCTTGAGGCAACCGAGGTCTCGGCCTGGTCGGCGATAACGGCCGCACGGATCGAAGGGGCGGACCGACCTGTCAGCGACGTGGACGAGGGCGGGTTGCGTGTAGAGCCGGAGCTGGATGCGTCGCCACCCGATGTCGCCGAACCGGCGACCGCCGAGCCCGAAATTGAAATCGACTTGGACGCGGATGACTCCGTTGAGGCCGAGCAGGCGCGCCGGTTCCGGGTCGCGGCTCGCATCGCCGCGATGGATCCTGACGACGGCATCCCGCTGTGAAGGTGCAGGCCAAGGTATTCCTGTCGAGAGACCTGTCGCAGGCTCTCGATGCGGCCTCCCGCCGGATGCGCCGATCAAAGTCCGAGATCGTGCAGGCCGCGTTGGCGTCCCATCTCTCGGCCGACGGCGCTGAGGCGTCTGAGGCTGCGGTCACGCGAAGGCTTGATCGGATCACGCGTGAGCTCGAACGCCTCGACCGGGACGTGACGATCTCAAACGAGGCTGTGGCACTCTTCGTCAAGGCGTGGCTGACCGCCACACCCAGCCTGTCGGGCGGCGATCAGAGGGCTCAGAATGCAAAGGGCCAAGAACGGTACGCAGGCTTTATCGAGGCGCTTTCGCGGAGGCTGGCGACGGGCCGTCTGCTGCGTGCTGAGCTGCTGGAAGAGCGCGCCGGCGGGGACCATGGGTGACTCTACTCTGGCGCTGAGAAAGTCTGGTTCGAAGGACGCCGATAGTGCTGTTATTCTAGGAGGAAAATTGTGCACTAGATACTCTAGGTAGCGTTCGACGGCACCAAGCCATTCACCGCCGGATAGAGGCGGCCCGTCCGCGACAAGGCAACCAGTACGGTGAGGTGCGCACGCCACCCCCGATACTCCAGATCCTCGTCTATCCCAAGGGCGCGGTCGCCGGCCGGGGCGAACCGTATCAGCTGCTCGGTGATGCCCTGACGGCCGAAGATCCAGCAGCCGATGCGATGACGGGACAACATCACGCAGAGGCGGCCGGCGTCGAGGTGGAAGGCCGTGGCGTCGGCGCGGCCCGACAACGGGTGATGCACAAACATGAATGGCCGCTCGATGCCTTGGAATCTGTTGGCGGTTTCCACAAAGACATCGGAGAGGCCGGGGCCGAGACGCTCGCGCACGGCGTTGACCTGGCTCACGTGCGCACAGACGACGCCGATGTCGGCCGGCGTCACGGCCCGGATACTGCCGTCGTCGCTTATCCGGGGAAGGCGGCGCAGCAGGCGCAAAATTGAGGCGACCAATTCCTCGGCCAGTTCCCGATCCGCCTCACCTGTGATCTGCGGCGGCAACTCCACCATGACGATGGAAGCGCCTGCGGCAACACCGTCGAGTGCCGCGTCGAAGGGCATGATGCCCGCAACCTGGAACGCCACTGAGCGGTCACGGCTCATCGCTCGAAACGGCATGTCCGGGTAGAAGGCCGGCTGAATGAGGCTGACAGTGTCTTCGTTGAGCCGCCGAGAGACGGGCAAATCCAGCTGCATGACGCCGGGATGGCGCTTGACCAGCGCGGCTGGACACGCGACTTGGGGGCCGGATGGATCGCAGCGCCAGCGCTCGATTTCACAACTCACAAAGGGGTCGATTTGACCGGGGTCCCCGATAAGCGCGTGGCGAGGGGCGAGGTTGGAGATTAGGTGGTACTTGTAGTCAGGTAGCTGGAAGGCTTCATCGACCACCTGCATGTCGAATATCGGATCGGCGCTGTCGATCCACGACCACTTTGCGGCATTGCCAATTGTAATGGAGGGCTCACTTGGAAGATCGCCGGTTCGCTCGACTATCCTCAACCGGCGATCAGTGCGCAGGTCATCGGGCAGATTAAGTCCGGCCTTTGCAAACATGTAGAGGGGGAGACCGGCTCGGTTGGTAATCAAGCGCCGTGTCAGATCATAGGCCTGCTCGTTAGTCTGGGTGACGACCATGCAGCGCTGCTGCAGGTGGGTCGCGCTCTGCAAAGCGATGCGCTGTGCGACGCCGGTCTTGCCGGCGCCCGGCGGGCTTCGTAGCACCAGAGCGGGGACGCCGTCCCATTGGCTATTCAATACAGCGTCGAGCGCCGCATTTGCGGCGGCTTCCGGATCGGGCGCGACGCTCATGTCAGATCCTCAATGGCGGCGAGCAGGTTGGAGGGCTTGTTGTGCAGGCTTGGTGTCGCCGCGGGCAGGGCATCTCCATGCGTCCAGGGCGGGTTCATGAGACGCGTGCTCATTCGGGTGAGCGCTCGCCCAACGCCCGGCCAATCCGGCGCGCTCGGTCCGAAATCCAAGATGGGACCAACCGCCATCTTCTTTGCCACCCGTTTGCCGACCCCCACGCGGCCTGTCACCCAGGTAAACGGACCTCGGCGCTCGATCTCGGTAATCTCCATTGAGAGGTTGGCGCCGTCCAAAAGGTACAGTTCGTCGCCGCGTCGAAGATGCAAGCTGTCCTGGTGGCTGCTGAGCACCAAGTCATATTCGTACTGTCGCGGCCCGAGGTGGTGCTCGTGGCGGCCGACAAGTTGGCCGCGCAGGACACTGCCCTTCACCACGCCGCGTTCGCGGGCGGCGTTGTCGTGGCGAAGCATCCCGGCTTCGACGTTACTGACAGCGCGCTCGCGGGCAGCGATTTTCATCGCGGCGGCCTTCGGACGATCGTTGTACGGAAGGCGGCGGCCCTCATCACGCGCCTGCATAAAGCGCTCGAACTCGTCGCTTTCCTGTTTCGCTAACTCGATCAGCGCCGGGTTGTCGCGCCAGCGCGACTGGGTCAGCGTAGCGATCGCCCGCTGTGTGGCCGTGTAGATGGGCCGGATGACGCCTTCAAGCATGTGGCTGATGCGCGTCTGGTGGAATGCCTGTTCAGCACCGGGCGTGGCTTTGTGAAAAGCTTCGATCGCTGGCTGTAGCGTGGACCTATCGAAGGCGGGGTCGGTCTTCACGCCCATGGGGGTCTCCTCCGCAATCGCCACAGCAGCGAAGATATCGCGACCGCGCGGCGGATCGATCCAGGTCAGGAGGGCGAGCAGGTGCTCGTCTTCGGCTTCCTGCTGCCCGGTGGCGTAGTGGAGCCGCAGGGCACCCGACGCGCTGATCAATGCCTGCTGGCCAGCGATCGGCGACCGCTCGCCGGCATAGGTCCAGAGTTCACCGAGGCGACGCATGTCCGGCTCGTCTGTGAAGCGCAGGCGGTCAGCCAGGGTGTCGAGGTGGCCAAGGGCTCCGGCGGACGAAACCCAGATTTGTGGGAACGTTCCGTCGCGGCGACACTGGGCGTAGTAGTTCTCGAAAAGTGGCAGGAGCTCGCGCAATAGGGCGTTTTGATCATCGCGGCGGCGCGGGTCGGCCACGACGAAGACCTGAGCCGCCTCGCCGAACCCACCGAAGGCGGCTGCATGAACAGACGTATCTTCGCCGGCCATGGAGATCAGTGTGAGGATCTTGGCGTGCGGCTGGATCACCACTTGGCGCTGAGACACGATGGGCACGGCCTGACCGTTTTGCAGGGCGCGGAGGCGGGCTGCGACGTGAAAGAGGTCAGCCATTGGCGATCCTATCGAGCACATGGCCCGCTTCACGCAGCGCCATCATCAGAGTGGCCTCCGCTTCGTTCTCAGGAGGGCGTCCACGTCCGTTCCAAAGGTCCAGGGCTCGTGTAATAGAGCCTGCCGCCGCTAGCTGCTCGGCGGCAAGATCGCCGAGGACGATTGGCTGGCCGGCCGCCAGAGCGTGGGTGCGGCATCGCTCCCAAAGCGCGCAGTGCTCCTTGCAGGCCGAGCGATAGTTATTGGGCAGGCGCTCGATCATGGTCGGGTCGGCTAGTGTGCCGCCGGCCGGCAGCAGCCGTTCTACTTCGTCCAAGTCGGCCGGCGCCGTGGCGAGAGCGCGGCCCAGGGAGGCCAACTCCGATTCCGCGCGCATTTGCGCGAAGAGGCGCGGATTGAACGATCCAGGCGCGCGCAGCACCAGGTCCACCTTGTCGACCGCCATTTCCGGGGCGCGACCGCGACCGGCGATATGTTGTCGCAGGGCCATCGTGCCAACGGCCGCCTCGCGACAGGCGGCCCGGATATCGGCTCTGTCGGTTTTACCGCCCCGATCGGCGAATGACTTGATCACCCCCACCCGGTAGGCGGGCTCGGCGTCGCTGGCGATCAGGTAAGCCAGTTCCACCGGGTGTGAGACGCCCACGATCTCGAGCGGCATCCTGGGGCTCAAGATCAGGTTCGGAGCGCGCGGATCCCCGGCGAGTTTTAGGTCGAGCAGTCGCTGCGTTTCGGTCACCCGGCGCGCGCGGGCCACCGGGCTGTCGCCGGGCGCCATGTCCTCAACCGAAGCAATTTTCACCTCGATCTGGCTGAGTAGGCTCTTCTCGCGATAGGCGGTTAGCAGTGACGAGCCGCCGTTGCCCAGCATCCGACGTTCGAAGGCCTGGGACAGCGTCATCGCAAAGGGCGACATGGCGTCGCCTGTCTCGTTGAAAACCTTTTCAATGACTTCGCTGGGGGTAAGTCCGGCGATAATGATCGCTCGCAAGCGCGTGCAGGCCGTATTGCGCGCCACGCCCTCAAGCCCGCGCGCGCCCACCTCGACGGCCGCTAGGCCACCACGCAGTCGGGCGAGACGCGCGTTCTCGGGGGTCACCGAACGGCCCTCTCCGCAGTGGCGGTGTCGATCAGCACGGGACGGCCCCACAGGCGCACCTGTGGACCAGCGGTCGCAAGCTTGGCGGCCGCCTCGCGCCGTTCCTCCAAGTCTGCGTTCTCGATCGGTGCCAGTTCCTGACGGGCGGCGTCAATTGTGCGCTGGGTGTCGATCTCCTGGCCGTGCTTCACGGCTCCGGGCACTGAGCGCGCAAATGGGAACAGGAGGCGCTCGACCTGTTTAGCTTCGTGCGCGCCGGCTTCGCGAAGGTGGGCCAGCCGGCTCGCCAGGCTGATCGCGATACGAAGATTGTCGGTCCGGATGCTGCGGGCGCCAACGATGCGGCGCTCCATCTCCCAGGCCGAATTGGTGAGCAAACGCGGAATGGCGGTTAGCTGCTGCGCGTTGATGGCCGGCGCGACCCATGCCGGACGCGCCGCGATATTCCGTCGGGCGGCGTTTTCCTCGTCGCGTCGCAAGCTCGCAAACCGCGACGGCGACGGTCGGTCCCCGGTTAGTGCCGCTGTCAGGTCAGCGATCAGCGCTGGCGCCGCAGGCACGCCAAGATCATCTAGCGCGTCGAGCGCCAACTCGCGCAGGGGCTTGCCCGGTTTTCGCGCCCGGGGGGTGGCGATCTCACGAGCTTCCAACTCGCTAAAGCGAAGGGATTCGGTGAGGCGCTGATATTCCGCTGTCAGCTCGGCGATCTTCGTCTGCGCCCGCTCGCGGCCGGGAGCATCCCCGGTGGCCAAAGCCTTTGCCATGGCCGCAAACGCTTCCTGCTGGCGCTGGACGTTGCGCGCAAGCTGATCAGCAATGGAGACGGTGCGAGACATGACCTCTATGTATCATTCCACGCTTTTCCATGCAATCCCATGCTTGCACACGGTCGTCCATGCTAGGTGGCGAGGATTCTATGCTCTCGCGCAAAGTTCGGCCCGCGCCTCGACTACTTGCGGAAACAGAGAACCGATTCAGTCGCGCCCGACGGGCGGACATAGGTCTTTCGGCCCGGGTTCACGTCAGACATTGAGCGGAGATGGAAGGATGCACTCTGGGCCAAGGTTAGCCCGTGGCCCGCGCCGATCTCGGTGATGATCTTTGGCAGGTCGTTGTGGATGTCTTTGTAGTAGGAATCTTGCACCACCAGCACGGCGCGGCCACCGGGCTTTAGGCTGCGAGCCAAACGCTGCACGGAACGATTCATCTTGTCGAAGTAGTCCAGGTGAGTGCGGTAGTAGTAGCCGCCTGAGGCCTTGGATGGGTGGGCCTTGAGCGCGGCCAGAAAGCTAAGGCAGCTCTTGCCCCATGCTTCGTCGAGTTCAATCTCGCCCTTAGGGACCTGAGTGGAGCCGATCATCTGCCGACCGAGGGCGCGCTCAGCGGTCTTCAGTAGCGGCGCCAGCACCGCCAGTTCGATGCGCGTCGCCGCCGTGTAGTCAATTCGTGTGCAATAGGGCGGTGAGGTCAGTACGAAGTCGACGCTCGCATCTCGTAGCTCCATCGCGACCGTGTCAGATAAGCTGATCTTGCAGTCCCCTGGGTGCGGTAGCTTCTTCAGGTGCTGGTCCGCCTCGCGCTTCTCCACGAGAGCGGCGGTCATGCCTCGTACATTGTTGCCGAAATCCCGCGCGATGGCGGCCTTAGGGGCGGCGATCCGGGCATCGTCGGCCTTAGGCGCGCGCAACCAAGTGGGGTTTGACGACCGGAACGGCGCGACCAGACGCCGACAAGCGGCGAATAAGGCCACGTAGAGCGTTGCGGCGGTACCTGAGATGCGATCGAGATGCACCCCATCCGGCGACTTGGTCATGCTGCCAACCAGGCTTCGTCGGATATTCTGTTCGATGCCACGGACGAAGGCGGCGGTTGCAGGATCGAACCAGCTCAGGAGGGCATCGTCCGGCGCGAGCTCTGGTGGAGCAGAATGAGCATGCGACAGAATCGTCGCGGCGAGGGGACGAAGATGATCGGCTTCGCTGGGCGGCAGGAGACGGGCGCGTGCGACGATGATCATCACCGGGTTCAGGTCGATCCCAATAGAGTTCAGGCCGAGCGTCGTAGCGGTGTAGGTGGTGGTCCCACTACCGTTCCACGGATCCAGGACCACAGCACCATGTGGCAACTTGGCGCTCTTCAGAAGCTCGCGGGCGAAGAGCTCAGGGTAGCCAGCGTAGTAGGGGAAGAAGCCTTCCCAGCCGGTCTGCAGGCGTTTGTTCCGCTTTGGCGAAACGATGCAAAGTCGCTTCGCCATCAGCGCGCCCCAGTATCAAGGCGCGAATCTCGCGCTGGCCCCCTCACGGCGCATACCCTCGTTCGCGCCGCAAGACGATGTTAAGCCGGGTGATCTCCGCCGGCAGAAGGGCAGCCTGCATCAGCGCGATCGGTACGGTCGCCGACAGCGCAGGGAAGGCGCGATCATAGATGGCGACGCAGGCGCCGGTGGTTAGGCGGGAATCGAAAAGGATGGCGTCGACCTCAGGCAGCCCACTGTGCACAGACTGCGAGAAAGTCTGGCCGACTCTGTGCTCGCGAGCCCGGCTTGCATCCGTGTTGACGCCGAGCTCATAGGCGCCCGCGCCCCGGAGATCGAGCAAAGTAAGTTCGCGGGCAGAGCTGACGGCGGTCAAGCAGACCTGTTCGAGGTGCGGGCGATAGAGATAGCGTCGCGTTTTGCCCTCGAACCGGTCGCGCACCACGGCTTCGGCAAACGCGGTTGGGAAGTCGATAGCCGCGTACAGCACCCTGAAGGCGTCGGTTGGGCTAGAATACCGGCTTGAGCCGTATCCCGCTCCGGCCGGCGTCGCCCGATGCTTGGTGGGCAGAATCCGCGGCCAGTCGGCGAGCTTGGCGGAGATCACCCGCTCCCTAAGTTTGGACGCAACCAGCTTCACGCGTAGTCAAAAGCTCCCGCTGCCGCTCTGAGCACGGCTTGAACATCGCCAGCATGAAGTGCGTCGATCGGTGCCTTGCCGTCCGTCATTCGGTTTGGGGCGACCAACCACTCCCAAGCCTCTTCGGCGGAGGTAAAATGCTCGGCGATTTGGTCGAGGCCGTCCACGGGCCGTCGGCGGTCGAATTGCCGGAGCGGATAGACGAAGTTTCGCAACCCTTTGCGCAGCGCTATGACCTTGCCGGCCTTGCGCCAGTTGTCGAGGGTGCCTCGAGCAATGCTAAGCTGCTCGACCAGCGCCCCCGCACCGACAAGTTCGCTCTCGGCCCAATCGGTCGCCTCGACGTTGACGGTTATGGCGTCTAGAAGCCGGCTGCCCTTGGCAGCCGACACGACCGGTCCTACGCCAGCGCCCTGCAGCATGCGGCCTTCGGGTTTGGCCGGTTGCACGCCTCCCTGCGCCTCGCGCCGCCGGATCGACCTAGCGGCGGGAGGCACGGTCACCTTCAACGTTGAGGCTAGCTCGACAAGGTCGTGCAGGGGCATGCGCTCGACCTTGCTTTCGATCGCCTTGGTCAAGGCGGCTCGTGTAAGATGAGATTGCTTCTGTGCGCTCACGACTCGTCCTCCATAAGCAGGATAGGCAATATGGGCAGAATGTGCAATCCATGGTCTGCATGTTGGTTTTTCGTTGCGACGGCCGGGACCGGCTGTCGCCACGATCGGCGATCGCGGCATAGGCACTACCTAGGCGGCGTGTTTCGGAACCCGTGAAGCGCAGCTCTCGGTGCCTATGAGATCGGTTCTCTGCGCGATGCCACGCGCAACCGTTTCGTCTCCGACCCAACTTCACTTCGTGCTCCAACGTCATCTGGTTGCCTTGTGCACAGCCAAGACGGTTGAAGCTGCTTTGGTAGCCCTTGGACGCAGTACCGGCGGAGTGCGCGTAACAGATGGACCGAACCTTTCGAAGAGGCGCGCGGCTTATTCCGAACGCCTGCTCCGACGAGCAGCCGAGTTCGGGTAAGCTTCTGAACTGGCGTGGTTTTACGTCGCCGTTCTAGTTAGCGCCCGTGCTGGTCGTAGTTGCTGGCGCCGTATCGGCCGCTGGCTTCTTGGCGTCTTCGAGCGCCTTAGCGGCTTTCAGCCGGGCGGTTTCAGCCTCGATGCGCGCCTTGTCGGCGTCGATCACGCCGTTGCGTCCCTTGATCCCGTCCGAGACCGCGCCGACGGCGCCACCGACGATCCGGAAAGGAATGCTCGCCCACGCGACCACGGGGCTTGGGCGGGTCGTATCGGCCTTGGTCAGTCGACCGGCCGTCCAACCATAGCCGGAGGTCTGTTTTACGAAGAGCTGCTTCGGCAGCGGCAGCACCTGGAAGTGTGTCGCGTCGGACGCCGCGAACACGGTGCGCGCCAGCTCCTTGTCGTCGCGGCTCGCCACGATCACGCAGCTGATCGTCGCGGGTGAGACGACGCCGCCGTAATACTTGGTCGTCTCCTTCGTGGTCAGGCTTGTCCTGCGCTCGGCCTTCTCTGCGGCGACGGCCTCTGTGCTGCAGTCGTCAATCTTGATCGTGACGTTGAGCGCGTAAGACGGAGACTGACCCGCCTTCAGGTCGGAGATTGAGTAGGTTTTCCGAAGAGGGAGATCCTCATCGATAGCAGGGAGCGGCACCGCGCTGGCGGCTTTGCTCTCCACCTCGATCGCCGACTTGAGCTGGGTCAACGTATCGGCCTCGAACCCATCCTCTCTGATCTTCTGCGCTAGGGTGGCAATGACGTCGAGCCCCGCCACTTTGATGAAAGCGCTCATTGCGGCGCGGCCCTCATAGCCAAACGTCTTCGGGTCCACAGGGCGTCCATAGGCCTCGAAAACGGCTATCGACTTGGCGGCCTCGACAAGGACGTCTCCGGTCCGATCGTCCCCCGTCGCGTTGATCGACTTCAAATAGGGACCCTCAAACTCCCCTGCGATCGTGTTGTCCGCCAACCAGGCGCGATTGCCATAGAGGTGGAAGGTAGAGTCTTGGTCGACCTCGACCACCTCCTTAAGCTCGACGGTGATAAGCTGCGGGCAGGCCGCCAGTAGCGGCTGAAGCTGTGCGGCGCGAACCAGCGCTCCCTTGTCCTGGGCGCGATCAGCCAGGAAGCTGTCCAAAACTGCGAGCGCTGCGTTGACCTTGGCTTCACCGGTCGGCGGGGTCGACAGCCAGGTATCGATTTGGATTGCGAAGTCGGCGTGGTTTTTGACGAAGCGTAACGGCGCCATCCGGTCGGTATTGTAAGTCTTTCGAATGTCCGCGCACACGTTGGCTTCGGCTTTGGCGGCCGCAGGCTTTTGTTCGGGCGCGACGGTCGAGACGGTGATGGCGCTGGTGAAGTTGACGGCCGGCGTTGTCGAGGCAGCCGCTGTCGTAGCGCCGCCAGCGCTAGGGCTGCTAATCGTCACGAGAACGCGCGAACTGGCCAGGCTGTAGTCGCCGAGATACTCCCCCTTCAGGTTCTCGCGCGATGTCCCAACGGGATAACTCACCACGAGTGGGCTACCGGCGCACCCGCCCAACACCACGCACGCGCTAAGAATAAGAGCTCGCATCATCCACCCCCGTTCGATGACTTATGCGAGAACACTGTTCTCTCGATCACTTAAGCTTGCAAGTCCAATCCCGTAGCCGCCGGTTTAGGGCTCGACATCGTCGGTTGCGCGCGCAGACCGTTCGGTTGGTGTCCGATGAGCGTGCGAACGAGCCGGACGCGCACTAGCGCACGTCCGGTTCTGGCGTTGGTCAGTCCGACTTTGCGTTGAGTGGCGACTCGGATTGTGGTCGCGCGTGTCGCACGAGGAACCGATGACCCCCGACGAATTTTCCGCGCTGGCGATGAACCTGGGACCTGGCATCCAGGCCAGGACGATCTTCGAGACCACCCAGTTTCGGATCGGCGGCAAGGCTTTCGCGACCTTGGGCTGGCCAGCGGCCGGTTGGGCGGTGGTGAAGGTCTCGCCGTCGCGCCAGGCCTGGGCGCTTTCGCTCAGTGACGCGGCCGCGCCCGAGCCTGGTCGGCGGCGCAATGCCGGGATCATCCTGCTGCGTCTGGCGGCGCTGGAGGCCGACGTGGCGGCCGAGCTGCTGGCGGCGGCCTGGTCGGTGGCCACGCGCACTGGCGCGGCGCGGGGTAGGGCAGGGACAGTCGGTGCGCAGGCGTCCGTGATTTCGGCCTAGCCGCCGACCCGCTTCTCCAGCGACGCCGCCGTTTCCCTGTCTTTGTACGCCAGGGTACGACGCGCCGATTTGGCTGTTGAGATTGGCTGATTTCGGGCCTTCTTACTCATCCCCGTGGAAACCGGGGATCAGCCGTGGACCTTTCCGAAACCGAACTTGGACGCGAACGCAGCCGCCAGATGCTGCGCACGGCGCTGGGCCCGCTGCTGCTGGCGCGTCTGGAGGACCCCGGCGTCGCCGAGGTCATGCTCAATCCCGATGGCCGGGTGTGGATCGACCGGTTTGATGCGGGACTGGTTGATGCTGGGCTGTCGGTTTCGGCCGAGGACGCCGAGCGGATCCTGCGGCTGGTGGCCCATCACGTCGCCGCCGAGATCCATGCCGGACAGCCGCGGCTGTCGGCCGAGCTTCCTGGTACGGGTGAGCGCTTCGAGGGCCTGATGCCGCCGCTGGCGGCCGCCCCGACCTTTTCCATCCGCAAGCCCGCGAGCCTGGTCTTCCGGCTCGACGACTACGTCCTGTCGGGCGTGATGTCCGACCGCCAGGGCGAGATCCTTGCGCAGGCCGTGCGCGATCGCGCCAACATCCTGGTGGCTGGGCCGACGTCCAGCGGCAAGACCACCCTGGTCAACGCCCTGCTAGCCGAGATCGCCATGGGCGGCGACCGGGTCATCCTGCTGGAAGACCTGCGCGAGCTGCAGTGCGCGGCGATTAACCAGGTCGCCCTTCGCACGCGCGAGGGGGTGGCCAGCCTCACCGACCTGGTCCGCTCGGCCCTGAGGCTACGGCCCGACCGCATCATCATCGGCGAGGTGCGCGGGCCCGAGGCGCTCGACCTGATCAAGGCCTGGGGCACGGGCCATCCCGGCGGCGTGGGCACCTTGCATGCTGGCTCGGCCCTAGGGGCGCTGCTGCGCCTGGAACAGCTGATCCAGGAGGCGGTGGTCACCGTGCCGCGCGGCCTGATCGCCGAGACCATCGACGTCATCGCCGTGCTCGCCGGACGTGGGCGAC
>NZ_CALCDX010000084.1 GCF_937900395.1 uncultured Caulobacter sp. | reverse complement strand
GCGCCTGCGGCGCGGAGTGTCTTTTGACGAGTCACGTCTTGCAAAAGGACATGGAAGGGCTCCGCCCTCGGCGCGCTTCGGATCGGCTTCCGCCCAGCTTCGGCCGCTGGCGCGGCCTGCAGCCGGGTCCCCGCGAAGCCGCCCCTCCGCTTGCACACCCGGTCTCGCCGACGGGCGCCGGGGTCAGGCGCGCCTTTGCGCCTGACCCCGAACCCCTGAGGAGAGACTTCGATGACCGAGCAAGAGCATGTCGCCGCGATCGCGGCCCTGAATGACGCCTGCCGGGCCGAGCCCGGCGCAGGCTGGATGCTGACGGCCGGCGTCCAGGGGCTGGGCGCGGCGCCCTTGGCCAAGGTGGTGACCGCCGTGAAGGCCTTCGACGCCTTCACCGAAGACAACAACCCCCACGGTGAGCGTGACTTTGGCGCGTTCGAACTGGGCGGCCAGCGCCTCTTCTGGAAGATCGACTACTACGACCTCGACCTTTGCATGGCCTCGCCTGATCCGGCCGACCCGGCGGTGACCAAGCGGGTGCTGACTCTGATGTTGGCCGAGGAATACTGACGACAAGCGCCGCCGCGCCCGGTGGGCGCGGCGGACGGCTTGCGGACCTTGACCACGGCGGCCGGGCGCGGCCGATCCTTTGGGATCGGCCGCCTTTTGCTCCGACGGGTCACCGGCAGACTTGTACGCGCGCGCCGGGCGAGTAGGATTCGTCATCGCTGGCGCTCAATCGGTGGATCATCATGGTCGAGTGGATCGCGGGCTTGGTGCTTCTCGCCATAGGCGTCGCGGGCATCCTATGGATCGAGCGCCGGCGATTTTACCGGCGCAATCCCGCCGGCCTTCAGGTGTATCGCTCGTTCGGCGCCTCGCTGACCACCGGGGCGTTCGAGGCCGTGGCGCTGTTGATTTTCAGGCTCGTCGCCTTGGCCGGTCTCTCGGGGCTCGCGCTTGGCGCCTTCAAGACGTTCGGCTGAAACCCACTGCCAGACCAAGTCGGCTATGTCATGAGCAAACGCTTCGGCAAGCGTGCGGCCCACGCGAACCTCAGCGAGACCCTGATCGACCGGAGGGCGCCTGCGCCTTCCCCAGGGAGGCGGTGGAACTCTTCGCAAGCTTGACCACGGCAAACCCGGCGCGGCCGATCCTTCGGGATCGGCCGCTTTTGCGTGCCGGGACTACGCGTTGCTTACGGCGTTCTGGATCATGGCCAGGACGCCGGACATTTCGGCGTCGAAGTCATAGGTGCGCCCGGGCTGTGACGGGATCGCCGAGATGAACCTGGCGATCTCCAGGGCCGAGAAGTCGTGGAAGGGATTGAGCCCCATTACATTGCCTAGCGTTAGATCGTCGGGCAGCGGCGCGGCGAGGACCTGGGCGAACCTTCCGAGCGCGGCGTCGATCGACCAGTCGGAAACGAACAGCAGGGCGCTGGCGAACGCCAGAAGCGCGATGGGGGTATCGGAGATCAGGTAGCCGCTGACCCGAGCCTTGCTCAGCTTCAGAGAGCCATACTCTACCATCAACCTGGCGAAGGCCTGGGTACGCTCGAACTTCTCGCGCAGCACGCCAATGGCGATCAGCGGCTGACCGGGATGCGCCGCCAGCAGCCGCCGCGTGCGGTCGCGGGTCGCGGCGGAGAAGCCAACCCGCGGAATGGTCGAACTGAAATCGCGATAGTGGAAAGCCAGGTGTCGCCGCGCCGCCTCGTTCGCGTCGAAGCCTGGCAGGTTGACGTGGAACGGCTGGAAAGCGAGGGGCGTGAACATCTGAAGTTTGAACACGGCGAACAACCAGTCGGCCATGATCGGCTCGCCCTTGACGACGAAGGTGTTCGCGTCGCGGACCTCCAGGAACCAGTGTCGCATGGCGAAGATGTCTGTTCGGCTCAACACGCCGATCGACCTGGCTTTGCAGACGAGCTCGCGCACTAGACGCGTTTCGCGGTCGTTGGCCGAGAACGCCACGTCGACGCCGCGCGTCAGGCCAGGCTCCTCGTCGAGCGGATAGAAGTCGCAGCCGCGTTTGTGAGCGGCACGGCCGGAGGCGTCCAGGAAGCGGAAATGCGCTTGGCGCGTATTCCCGTTCTGGGTGGCCGGCGCGTCGGAGAGCACGGCGACCGCCCCGTCACAGCGGCAGGACGGGCAGAGGAGGTCGGCGCGCAACCAGGCGCGCTCTTCGCCGGGGAGGTCTAAGGCCGGATCGTCGACCGAGGCGATCACCTTGCGCAGCGCCAGGAGCTGCTTGAAATCTAGTTCGCGGCCGTAGCTCTGCGAATAGGCGGTATGAGACACGCAATTTCCCCGCGCCGGTCCTGCGGCGAACTCACACTCTACAGCGCTGCCGCCGGCATGCACCTGTGCGGGCGCGTCTAGATGCGAGCCCCCTTCGCCAACCCGGCCGAGCCGCGCCGCCATCATTATGTTCCGCGCCTGTTGATGCGGCGCTTCGCGCGCGAGCGTCGCGCTGGCCAGTTCCAGATCCAGACCTTCGACAAGTCGAACGATCGCGTCTTCGCCACGGCGATCGAGAACGTCGCCGTCGAGCTCGATTTCAACGCCCTGGATCAGGATGGCGGGCGCATCTCGCTCGAGGCGGGGATGGGCCAGATCGAGAGCGGCGCGGCCGGTGCGCTGGCGGGCGTCATCGAGCGAGGCGCCCTCGCGGGCATGACCCTGGAAGACCGCGCGGCGATCGATCTCTTCTGCGCCTTGCAGTTCGTACGGGGCACTGGACCACGCGCCCAGTTCGCGGCCATGGCCGAAGCGGTGACGGAGCGAGTGAGGGCGATGGCTGGAGAAGACGGGGTTCGGAACCTCGGCCTCGACGGCCCTGACGGGCTCAAGCGCGCGGCTCTGGGCCTAGTCGTTGGCTCGCTGCGGGAGTTCACCGCCCACTTCAACGACAAGGATCTCTTGCTGTTTGAGGCGCCGCCCGGCCACGAGATGCTCCTCGGCGACAATCCCGTCACCCTGCAGAACGACCGCGATCTGGGCCCCTATGGCAATCTTGGGCTCGGTGTGCCCGGGATCGAAATCTACATGTCCATCAGCAGCAGGCTCTCGCTGGGCTACTGGTGTCCCACCAAACTGCAGCAAATGCGCGAAGGCGTCGCCCTGGCCGAGCGCGGCATCGCCCAGGCGCGAGCGATGATGGTGGTGGGAAACGGCGCGGCGCGGGACCGAGCGCTCGCTGTGCTGCCGGAACTCGAAGCCCGGCGCGCCAGGCTCGGGCGCGCGCCAGACGGCCATCTTGCGGGAACGGCGATCGCAATGACGCCCGAAAACGTCGTGCGGCTCAATTCTCTTCAGGCGCGGTGGGCCGAAAGGTTCGTGATGAGCCGGGACGGAAACTTCGACATCGTTCGCCGGATGATCGCTGACGATCCCGCCGTCCGGCGGGGCATGCGTCCTCGAATTGACTAGGCCACGATCGCCTTAGCCCCGGCAGTGGGTCGCGGCTTCGATTTCGTCGAGGCGTTCCAACTCGGCGTGTTCCCACTCGGCGGCCCCGGCGCGCAACGCCTCGCGCACCCGCGCGATCCATCCCGCGTCGGCCACCGGAACCTCGGCCAGTCGCCGCATGGCCTCCGGGGTTATCGGTGCGGCCGGTGCGAGCGTCACGTCAGGCTCGTCGCCGTCGGCCGCGTCCTGATCCTGATGAGCCGCGGCAATGGCTTCGCGCCGGAGCGGCGGTCGCTGCTTGCCCTCGTCCAGCGGCCAGGCGCGCCAGATCTCTTCTCGCGAGACGCCGCGCCCCTTGGCCTCGTGGCGAGCGACAGCATCCATCATCGCCGGGTCCAGGGCTGGCTGGTTCCAGGCACGGGCGCCCATCAGCGTCATGAACGGCTCTGGATGGGTTAGCACCGTATAGACGCGGTCGACCACCTCGATCATCAGGGCCTTCATCTCCGCGTCGTCGAGCCGCGAAAGGCGCGCCCACGGGATTTCTCCATAGGGCGTGACGACCGTGACGTCGCTGTAGTCGCCCACGGCGCTTTCCGGCGAAACGCCAGCATGCAGCTCCTCCAGTCGGGAGTTGCGTACCGCGGTCTCGACCAGCGCCAGGGCCAGGGGCGCGCGCCAATCGTCGTTGGAGGTCTTGGTCTTGCGAGCCATGGCCCAGTCTATAGCACGCCGTGGCCCCGGCGTCGGCGAAGCCAACGCGCGCCGGGCCCGAGGGTCCATCTCTGCGACGGCCGGGGTCGCGAGCCGCGCCGGATCTCAGCAGCCCGCCCCCTGGTTACGGTGAGGGTCCATCTCTGCGAAGGCCGCATTCGGGCCTCGTTCCCGCGTCGGTGCGGCCCAGGCGTATGGCGCCAGAGTTTCTCCCGGCCGCTCCGCGGCCGGGTGGCTTAGTCCGTATGTCCTTCCTGCCGGCGCTGAGCCGTCCGGGTCGTGGTGCTG
>NZ_CALCDX010000083.1 GCF_937900395.1 uncultured Caulobacter sp. | reverse complement strand
AGCCCTCGGTGTAGAGCTTGAAGTGGTGGATCAGCGCTTCCATCGAGCGCTTCATCTCGGCGCGACGGGGCGGCGAGACCTTGTTGTCTTCCGACAGGACCGGACCGTGCGTCTTGCGCAGCATGTCGCAGGCCTGGCGGATGATCTTGGTCGACTCGCGCATCTCCTGCATGCGGCAGAGATAGCGGTCGTAGCAGTCGCCGTTCTTGCCCAGCGGGATATCGAATTCGAAGTCGTTGTAGTTCTCGTAGGGCTGGCTGCGGCGCAGGTCCCAGGCAATGCCCGAACCGCGCACCATCACCCCCGAGAAGCCCCACAGTATCGCGTCTTCCTTGGTCACGACGCCGATGTCGACGTTGCGCTGCTTGAAGATGCGGTTGTCGGTAATCAGGCCTTCGATGTCGTCGCAAATCTTGGGGAACGCCTTGGCCCAGGCGTCGATGTCCTCGACCAGCTCCGGCGGCAGGTCCTGGTGGACGCCGCCCGGACGGAAGTAGTTGGAGTGCAGGCGAGCGCCGCAAGCGCGCTCGTAGAACACCATCAGCTTCTCGCGCTCCTCGAAGCCCCAGAGCGGCGGCGTCAGGGCGCCGACGTCCATGGCCTGGGTCGTCACGTTCAGCAGGTGGTTCAGGATCCGGCCGATTTCCGAATACAGCACCCGGATGATCTGGCCGCGGATCGGCACTTCCACGCCGAGCAGCTTTTCGACGGCCAGGCAGAAGGCGTGCTCCTGGTTCATCGGCGCCACGTAGTCGAGCCGGTCGAAGTACGGCACGTTCTGCAGGTAGGTGCGCGCTTCCATCAGCTTTTCGGTGCCGCGGTGCAGCAGGCCGATGTGCGGGTCGACGCGTTCGACGATTTCGCCGTCCAGTTCCAGCACCAGGCGCAGCACGCCGTGCGCGGCCGGGTGCTGCGGGCCGAAGTTGATGTTGAACTTACGGACAGGCGTCTCCGGAACAGCCGGAGCCGTCGCCTCGTCTCGGAAGTAGTCGGTCGCCGCGGCGGGCGAGTTCGTGCCGGTCATGGCTACGGACCTTCGTTACACTGTTCCATGCCGAGCCAGACCATCGGCCTATCCCCGGCAAGTGATCATGGAGCTGGCGCTTGAGCGCCGACCCCAGCCCTACGCGTCTCCCGCCCGCTTCTCGGCTTTCTCGTCGCCGGGCAGCGCATACTTCGCGCCTTCCCACGGGGAGAGGAAATCGAACGCACGGAACTCGGTGATCTTCACGGGTTCGTACACCACACGCTTAAGCTCGTCGTCGTAGCGCACTTCCACATAACCCGTCATGGGGAAGTCCTTCCGCAGCGGGTGGCCGTGGAAACCGTAGTCCGTGAGGATGCGGCGCAGGTCCGGGTGCCCTTCGAAGAACACGCCGTACATGTCGAAAGCCTCGCGCTCGAACCAGTCGGCGACCGGGAAGACCGGCGTCACGCTGGGAACGGCGGTGTCCTCGTCGGTCTGCACCTTCAGACGGATGCGATGGTTCTTCACCAGCGACAGCAGGTGATAGACGACGTCGAAACGACGCTCGCGCTGCGGATAGTCGACGGCCGTCAGATCCACCAGCTGGTGGAAGCGGCAGTCGGGATGATCGCGCAGGAACTCAAGCGCCTGGATGACCCGGTTGGCCGGGCCCAGCACCGTCAGCTCGCCGAACGCCACGTGATAGGCGGTGATCGCGCCGGCGCTGTTGGCGACGATGGCCTGGCCCAGCGCTTCCAGCGGCGAGATCGCCGTTTCGGTGGAAACCACGTCGGTCATCGCTCGATCGTCCCCGTGCGGCGGATCTTCTTCTGCAACTGCAGAACGCCATACACCAGCGCCTCGGCCGTGGGCGGGCAGCCCGGGACATAGATGTCCACCGGCACGACGCGGTCGCAGCCGCGCACGACGCTGTAGCTATAATAGTAGTAGCCGCCGCCATTGGCGCAGCTGCCCATCGAGATGACGTAGCGCGGCTCGGGCATCTGGTCGTAGACCTTGCGCAGAGCCGGAGCCATCTTGTTGGTCAGGGTGCCGGCGACGATCATCACGTCCGACTGGCGCGGGCTGGCGCGCGGCGCGAAGCCATAGCGCTCCAGGTCGTAGCGCGGCATCGACGCCTGCATCATCTCGACGGCGCAGCAGGCCAGGCCGAACGTCATCCACATCAGCGAGCCCGTGCGGGCCCAAGTGATCAGGTCGTCGGCGGCGGCCGTGATGAAGCCCTTGTCGGCCAGCTGCTGCGACACGCCATCGAAGAACGGGTCATGCAGCTTGGGGTCATACCCCTCGACCGTCGCGCGGCCAGCCGCGTTGGCGGGAACGATCACTCCCATTCGAGGGCGCCCTTCTTCCATTCGTAGATAAAGCCAACGGTCAGGACGCCGAGGAAGGCCATCATCGACCAAAAGGCGAACTGGGCCACGTCATGCGGTAGCTTCATCAGCGTGACCGCCCACGGGAACAGGAACGCGACTTCCAGGTCGAAGATGATGAACAGGATCGACACCAGATAGAACCGGACATCGAACTTCATGCGCGCGTCGTCGAAGGCGTTAAAGCCGCATTCGTACGCGGACAGCTTTTCCGGGTCCGGCGCCTTGGGCGCGAGCACGGCCGCGGCCAGGATGAAGACGATCCCGATAGCCGCCGCGATCCCTAGGAAGATCACGATCGGCAGGTACTGAAGAAGGAAGGCGGTCATGACGGGCCTTGGCTTGAATCGAGCGGGTTGTAGCCCACTGTCGCAACCGCTTCAAACACCCCGGAACACATTGAGAAACGATCGCAACTAGAGCTCGTTTACCTAACGGCGGTTCACCAATGTCTGGACGCCCATTCCTTGCCCGCAAAGGCCGGCGCGGGCGCCCTGCCCTCTATTTAAACCAGCGAAACACAAACCTCTCCACACGCCATTTGTCGCTTCTTCGATATGGCCGTTGACACGAGTCTTCGAGCGACATATCAGACGCGCCTCGCCGATCGGCGGGTCGCACTTTCGCTTCGGCGAAGGGATATGCGGATGTAGCTCAGTTGGTTAGAGCGCCGGCCTGTCACGCCGGAGGTCGCGGGTTCGAGCCCCGTCA
>NZ_CALCDX010000082.1 GCF_937900395.1 uncultured Caulobacter sp. | reverse complement strand
CTCTAAGTCATGGCCTTGAAGCAATTTAACCCGACCAGCCCCGGCCAGCGCGGCCTGGTGCTGATCGACCGCAGCGAACTTCACAAGGGCAAGCCCGAGAAGAAGCTGGTCGAAGGCCTGACCAAGTCGGGCGGCCGTGGCGGCAATGGCCGCGTGGCCGTTCGCTTCCGCGGCGGCGGCGCCAAGCGCCTCTACCGTCTGGTCGACTTCAAGCGCCGCAAGCAAGGCGTGGCCACGGTCGTTCGTCTCGAGTACGACCCCAACCGCACCGCCTTCATCGCCCTGATCAAGTATCAGGCCGACGGCGAGCTGGCCTACATCCTGGCCCCGCAACGCCTGAAGGCCGGCGACGAAGTCGTCACCGGCGAGAAGGTCGACGTGAAGCCGGGCAACGCCTCGCCGCTGCGCACGCTGCCGATCGGCACGATCATCCACAACATCGAGCTGAAGCCCGCCAAGGGGGGGCAGATCGCCCGTTCGGCTGGCGCCTACGCCCAGCTGGTCGGTCGTGACGCCGGCTACGCCCAGATCCGCCTGAACTCGGGCGAACTGCGCATGGTGCTCGACACGTGCATGGCCACCGTCGGCGCCGTTTCGAACCCCGACCACATGAACCAGAACCTCGGCAAGGCCGGTCGTTCTCGTCACATGGGCCGTCGCCCGCACGTCCGCGGTGTCGCCATGAACCCGGTCGACCACCCCCACGGTGGTGGTGAAGGCCGGACCTCGGGCGGCCGTCACCCGGTGACCCCGGCTGGTAAGCCGACCAAGGGCGCCAAGACCCGCGTCAACAAGGCCACGGATAAGTTCATCATCCGCTCGCGCCACAAAGCGAAGAAGGGCCGCTAAGCCATGACCCGCTCCGTCTGGAAAGGCCCGTTTGTCGACGGGTACCTCCTGAAGAAGGCCGATGCCGCTCTGTCGTCGGGCCGCAAGGACGTCATCAAGACCTGGTCGCGTCGCTCGACGATCATGCCGCAATTCGTCGGCCTGACCTTCGGCGTGCACAACGGCCACAAGCACGTTCCCGTGCTCGTGTCGGAAGACATGGTCGGCATGAAGTTCGGCGAATTCGCGCCGACCCGGAACTTCCCGGGTCACGCCGCCGACAAGAAGGCCAAGAGGAAGTAATCATGGCCAAGCAAAAGCAAGCTCGCCGCCTCGACGGCGCCGAAGCGATGGCCAAGGTTCGCACCCTGCGCACCAGCGCCCGCAAGCTGAACCTGGTCGCTCAGTCCATCCGTGGCCTGAACGTCCAGCGCGCTCTCAACGAGCTCGAGTTCAGCCACAAGCGTATCGCTCAGGACGTCCGCAAGGCGCTGTACTCGGCGATCTCCAACGCCGAGAACAACCACAACCTCGACATCGACTCCCTGGTCGTCGCCGAGGCCTATGTGGGCAAGAACCTGATCATGAAGCGTTTCTCGCCCCGCGCTCGCGGTCGCGCGACGCGCGTTGAGAAGCCGTTCTCCGAGATCACGATCGTGGTCCGCGAACTGGGTGAGGCCGCCTAATGGGTCAGAAAGTCAATCCGGTCGGGCTGCGGCTCGGCGTGAACCGCACCTGGGACAGCCGTTGGTTCGCCGACGGCGCCCAGTACGGCAAGATGCTGCATCAGGACCTCGCGGTCCGCGCCGCCCTGAAGAAGCGCCTGTACCAAGCTGGTGTCTCGCGCATCATCATCGAGCGTCCGCACAAGAAGTGCCGCATCACGATCTATGCCGCTCGTCCGGGCGTCATCATCGGCAAGAAGGGCGCTGACATCGACAAGCTCCGCAAGGACCTGTCGGTTCAGACCGAGGGCGAAGTCCACCTGAACATCGTCGAGATCCGCAAGCCGGAAACCGACGCTCAGCTGGTGGCCGAGTCGATCGCTCAACAACTCGAGCGTCGTATCGCCTTCCGTCGCGCCATGAAGCGTTCGATCCAGTCGGCCGTGCGCCTCGGCGCCAAGGGCATTCGGATCAACGTCTCGGGTCGCCTCGGCGGCGCTGAAATCGCTCGGATGGAGTGGTACCGCGAAGGTCGCGTGCCGCTGCACACCCTGCGCGCCGACATCGACTTCGGTTTCGCCGAAGCCAAGACCACCTACGGCATCATCGGCGTGAAGACCTGGATCTTCAAGGGCGAGGTGCTGGAGCATGATCCGATGGCGCTCGACAAGCGCCTGGCCACCGAGTCCGGCCCCGCCGGCGAAGGTGGCGGCCGTGAGCGCGGCGATCGTCCCGACCGGGGCGACCGTCGTGACCGTCGCGATCGCGCCTAAGGATTAGATCGCCATGCTGTCTCCGAAGAAGACCAAATTCCGCAAGCAGTTCAAGGGCCGCATCCACGGCGCCTCGAAGGGCGGCACCCTGCTGAACTTCGGTTCGTACGGCCTGAAGGCCGTCGAGCCGGAGCGCATCACGGCCCGTCAGATCGAAGCCGCTCGTCGCGCCATCACCCGCCAGATGAAGCGTCAAGGCCGCGTCTGGATCCGTATCTTCCCGGACGTGCCGGTCACCGGCAAGCCGGCGGAAGTCCGGATGGGTAAGGGTAAGGGCGCGGTGGATTACTGGGCCGCTCGCGTGGCTCCGGGCCGCATCATGTTCGAAATCGACGGCGTGCCGGACGATATCGCGCGTGAAGCGCTGCGCCTGGGCGCCGCCAAGCTGCCGATCCGCACCCGTGTTGTCACCCGCATCGACGCGGGTGTGGCCATGGAGGCTTGAGGCTCATGAAGATCGCTGACATCCGGGGCATGACCCCCGACCAGCTGGCCGAAGCCCTGCTGAACCTGAAGAAGGAGCAGTTCAATCTGCGCTTCCAGGGCGCCACGGGCCAGGTCGAGAAGACCCACCGCTTCAACGAGATCCGTAAGGATATCGCGCGGATCAAGACCGTGCTGCGCGCCAAGGCCGCGGCTTAAGGAGAACGATATGCCCAAGCGTATCCTCGAAGGGGTCGTCGTCTCCGATAAGGGCGACAAGACCGTGGTGGTGAAGGTCGAACGGACCATCGTTCACCCGGTTCTGAAGAAGATCGTGCGTCAGTCCAAAAAGTACCACGCGCACGACGAAGCCAACGCGTACAAGGCCGGTGAAGCTATCCGCATCATCGAGTGCGCTCCGAAGTCCAAGCTGAAGACCTGGGAAGTGCTTCCCAAGGCTTCCGCTTAATCTGGAAGGTTTAGACCATGATCCAGATGCAAACTAACCTGGAAGTCGCTGACAATTCTGGCGCTCGCCGGGTCATGTGCATCAAGGTGTTGGGCGGCGCTGGCCGTCGCTACGCCAGCGTGGGCGACGTCATCGTCGTCTCCGTGAAGGAAGCCATTCCGCGCGGTCGCGTGAAGAAGGGTGACGTGCTGCGCGCCGTCGTCGTTCGCGTGAACCAGAACCTGAAGCGCAAGGATGGTTCGGTCATTCGGTTCGACAAGAACGCCGCGGTGATCGTGAACAAGCAAAGCGAGCCGGTCGGCACGCGGATCTTCGGCCCGGTTCCTCGCGAACTGCGCGCCAAGAACCACATGAAGATCATCTCCCTCGCTCCGGAGGTGCTGTAATGGCCGCTAAGATCAAGAAGGGCGACCGCGTCGTCGTTCTGGCCGGCAAGGACAAGGGCAAGCAAGGCGCTGTCCTGCAAGTCCTGCCGAAGGACAACCGAGTGGTCGTGGAAGGCGTGAACATGGTTTCGCGTCACACCAAGCCGACCCAAGCCGAACCGCAAGGCGGCATCAAGAACAAGGAAGCCGCGCTGCACGTCTCGAACGTCGCCATCGTGGATTCCAAGGGCAAGCCCACCCGCGTCGGCTTCAAGATCGAAGGCGACAAGAAGGTGCGCGTCGCCAAGACGACCGGCGAGGTGATCAATGGCTGATCAAGCTTACGAGCCCCGGCTGAAGACCGTTTATCGCGAGCGCATCCGCGCCGCGATGAAGGAGCAGTTCGGCTACACCAACGAAATGCAGATCCCCAAGCTGGACAAGATCGTCCTGAACATGGGCATCGGCGAGGCGGTGGCCGACTCCAAGAAGGCTCAGACCGCCCTGAAGGACCTGGAAGCGATCGCCGGCCAAAAGCCCGTCGCGACCCGCGCCCGCAAGTCGATCGCCGGCTTTAAGCTGCGCGAAGGCATGGTGGTCGGCGCTAAGGTCACCCTCCGCAAGGACCGGATGTACGAGTTCCTGGACCGCCTGGTCACGATCGCGCTGCCGCGCGTGAAGGACTTCCGCGGCCTGAACGGCAAGAGCTTCGACGGCCGTGGCAACTACGCCATGGGCCTGAAGGAGCACCTGGTGTTCCCGGAAATCAACTATGACCAGATCGAGCAGATCTGGGGCATGGACATCATCGTCTGCACCACTGCGAAGTCCGACCAGGAAGCCAAGGCTCTCCTGAAGGAATTCCAGTTCCCGTTCGTCAACTAAGAGAGCGGGAAGGGAAAACAAACCATGGCCAAGAAAAGCGCCGTCAACCGCAACGAAGCCGTCCGCGCTCTCGTCAAGAAGTTCGCCGAAAAGCGCGCCGCGCTGAAGGCGATCGCCAACGACGAAAGCCTGCCGCTCGAGGAGCGCTTCGAGGCTCGCCTCAAGCTCGCCAAGCTGCCGCGTAACAGCGCCGCGATCCGCATCCGCAATCGCTGCGAAGTCACCGGCCGCCCGCGCGCCTATTACCGCAAGCTGAAGATGAGCCGTATCGCGCTCCGCGAACTGGGTTCGCAGGGGCAGATCCCCGGCCTCGTCAAGTCGAGCTGGTGAGGACGATCAGATGTCGATGAACGATCCCCTGAGCGATATGATCGCTCGCATCAAGAACGCCGCCACGCGCAAGCGCTCGAAGGTGTCGACGCCGGCTTCCAAGCTGCGCGCTCGCGTCCTGGACGTGCTGGCCGACGAAGGCTACATCCGCGGCTACTCGCTGGTCGAGAAGCCCGGTGCGTTCCCCGAATTCGAGATCGAGCTCAAGTACTTCGATGGTGAGCCCGTGATCGCCGAGATCAGCCGCGTGTCCAAGCCTGGCCGTCGCGTCTACTCCTCGATCAAGGACCTGAAGCCGATCAAGAACGGCCTGGGCATCTCGATCCTTTCGACGCCGAAGGGCGTCATGTCGGACACCGCCGCGCGCGACGCTAATGTCGGCGGCGAAGTCCTCTGCCGCGTCTACTAGGCGCGGGAGGGAAAGAGCATGTCACGTATCGGTAAGAAAGCCGTCGTCATCCCCGCGAACGTCACCCTGACGCTCTCGGGCCAGACGGTCACGGTGAAGGGCCCCAAGGGTCAACTCTCGTGGACGATCGCCGACGAGATCGAGCTGAAGCAAGAGGGCAATGAACTCTCGCTGACGCCTCGCGTCGACACGAAGCGCGCCAAGGGCATGTGGGGTCTGTCCCGCACGCTGGTGGCCAACATGGTGCACGGTGTGACCACCGGCTTCGAGGAAAGCCTCGAACTGGTCGGCGTCGGTTACCGCGCGGCCATGAAGGGCACCGCCCTGAGCCTCCAACTCGGTTTCAGCCACGATGTGGACGTTGCGGCTCCGGCCGGCATCACGTTCGCCACGCCGAAGCAAACCGAAATCAAGATCGCCGGCATCGACAAGCAGGCGGTTGGTGAGATTGCCGCGAAGATCCGCCGCATTCGTCCGCCGGAACCCTACAAGGGCAAGGGCGTGCGTTATGCTGGCGAGACCGTTCGCCGCAAGGAAGGCAAGAAGAAGTAAGCCATGGCGCTCTCTCCTCGTGAATCGGCGGCCAAGCGCGCTCAGCGCGTTCGCACCCGCCTCAAGAGCCTCGCCAACGGTCGTCCGCGTCTGTCGGTCTTCCGTTCGTCGAAGAACATCTACGCCCAGATCATCGATGATGAACGCGGCGTGACCCTGGCGTCGGCTTCCACTCTGGAAGCCGAAGGCAAGGGCGCGGACAAGGATGCCGCTGCCAAGGTTGGCAAGCTCGTCGCCGAGCGCGCCATCGAAAAGGGCGTCAAGGACGTCGTTTTCGACCGGGGCGGTTACATCTTCCACGGCCGGGTGAAAGCCCTGGCCGACGCCGCGCGCGAAGCCGGCCTGAACTTCTAAGGGAACGAAAATGGCTCGTGGTGAACAACAGCGCGGTGAAGGCGGTCAACGCCGGGACCGTCGCGACCGCAACGCCCCCGAAGAGCGGGTCGACAGCGACATCGTCGAAAAGCTCGTCCACATCAACCGCGTCGCCGCCACCGTGAAGGGTGGTCGTCGCTTCAGCTTCGCCGCTCTGATGGTCGTGGGCGACCAAAAGGGCCGCGTCGGCTTCGGTCATGGCAAGGCGCGTGAAGTGCCGGAAGCCATCCGCAAGGCGACCGAAGAAGCCAAGAAGACGATGATCCGCGTTCCGCTGCGCGAATCCCGCACCCTGCACCACGACGGCGCTGGCCGTTGGGGCGCTGGCAAGGTGATGATGCGCGCGGCGCCTCCCGGCACCGGCGTCATCGCCGGCGGCCCGATGCGCGCGGTTCTCGAAACCCTGGGCGTCCAGGACGTCGTGGCCAAGTCGACGGGTTCCTCGAACCCGTACAACATGGTGCGCGCCACGTTCGAAGCCCTGAAGGTGCAATCGTCGCCCCGCCAGATCGCCGCCAAGCGCGGCAAGAAGGTTGGCGACATCCTCGGCCGCCGCGCCGACGGCGCTTCGGCGCCGGAAGCCATCGAGGGCTAAGTCATGGCTGAAGCTAAGACCGTCACGGTTCGCCAAACCGGCAGCCCGATCCGTCGTGAAAAGGACCAGCGCGCGACGCTCGTTGGTCTGGGTCTGAACCGCGTGGGTCGTGTCTCGACCCTGCAGGACAACCCCTCGACCCGCGGCATGATCCGCAAGGTCCAGCACCTGCTGGAAATCGTCGAGTAGTCCTCTACAAGACGCGAAATACGCCACCCCGGTGCAAGCCGGGGTGGTTTTCGTTTGAAATCCTGCCGATTTTAGGGTTTTAAGCGCGCTCCGAAATTCAACAGCCGAGTCCGGACCTCGTCCGGGCGCAGATCTCCAAGGAGAGGCACATATGACCAAGCTGAACGAACTGGCTCCCCGCGAAGGCTCGACCAAGGGCCGCATGCGCGTCGGCCGCGGCCCGGGTTCGGGCAAGGGCAAGACCAGCGGCCGCGGTGTGAAGGGTCAGAAGTCGCGTACCGGCGTCTCGATCAACGGCTTCGAAGGCGGTCAAATGCCGCTGCACATGCGTATGCCGAAGCGTGGTTTCAACAACCCGTTCCGCCTGGAGTTCGCCGAAGTGAACCTGTGGCGCCTGGAACAGGCCGTCGCCACCGGCAAGATCAAGAAGGGCGCCGAGCTGGGCGCTGCTGAACTGGTCGCCGCCGGCGTCATCCGTCGCGAACTCGACGGCGTGAAGCTGCTGGGCAAGGGCGAGATCAAGACCGCCCTGAAGCTGACCGTCTACTCGGCCACCGAAGCCGCCATCAAGGCCGTCGAGGCCGCCGGTGGTTCGGTCACCGTGACCAAGAAGGCCAAGGCGCAAGCCGAAGCCTAATCAAAATAGACTGTCATCCCGGTCCAGCGCGCAGCGCGCCGAGCCGGGACCGCGGCAAGCGTCGGCGTTTCCGGCGGTCCCGGCTCTACACTTCGTTCCGGCCGGGATGACAGTTCTTTTCGAGGCTCGCCGTGACATCGCGGCGAGCCTCACCTATTTGTGGCGCTCTCCTCGGATCAGCCTGGTCCGGGAAACCTAATTTCAGAGCGCGATCGCCGCCGAAGCGGTATTGGCTTTCGGCTATCGCGCTCCTGAGTCGTGGGGATCTGTATGGCCTCGGCCGCCGAACAACTCGCAGCCAACATGAATTTCGCGTCGTTCCAAAAGGCGACGGAACTTCACAAGCGTATCTGGTTCACGATCATCGCCCTGATCGTCTATCGCCTGGGCTCCTACGTTCCGATCCCCGGCATCGACGTCAACGCCTTCGCGCGGTTGTTCAACAACAACTCCGAAGGCATCCTGGGCATGTTCAACATGTTCTCGGGCGGCGCCGTCGAACGGATGGCGATCTTCTCGCTGAACGTCATGCCCTACATCAGCGCCTCGATCATCGTGCAGCTGATGGGCACGGTGTATCCGCCGTGGGAGAAGCTGAAGAAGGAAGGCGGGGAGGCGGGCCGCAAGACGCTCAACCAGTATACCCGCTACCTGGCCGTGGTTCTGGCTGTCGTGCAGTCGGCCTCGATCGCCATGGGCCTGGCGGCTCAGCCGGGTGTCGTGGTCGAGGGTATCGGCCAGGTGTTCTTTGTCGTCTCGACCGTCGTGGCGCTGACCGGCGGCACCCTGTTCCTGATGTGGCTGGGTGAGCAGATCACCAGCCGCGGCGTCGGCAACGGCGTCTCGCTGATCATCTTCGCTGGCATCGTGGCGCGCCTGCCGATCGTGCTGGGCCAGATGCTGGTCCAGGGTCAGACCTCGGGCAACTACACCCCGCTGTTCCTGATCGTGATTGGCTGCGTGGCCGCCATCCTGGCCATCGTCTTCATGGAGCGCTCGCAGCGCCGCCTGCTGGTTCACTATCCCAAGCGCCAGCAGGGCAACCGCATGATCGGCGGCGAGAGCTCGTTCATGCCGCTGAAGATCAACACCGCGGGCGTCATTCCGCCGATCTTCGCCTCGAGCCTGCTGCTGCTGCCCACCACGGCCATGCAGTTCGTGCAGACCACCAACCTGCCGGCGTGGGCCTCTTGGCTGCCGGGCGTCGTGGGCGCGCTGCAGCACGGCCATCCGGCGTTCCTGATCTTCTACGCCCTGCTGATCATCTTCTTCTCGTTCTTCTACACCTCGGTCGTGTTCAACCCCGAGGAGACGGCCGAGAACCTGCGCAAGTACGGCGGCTTCCTGCCGGGCATCCGTCCGGGCAAGCGCACCGCCGAGTACCTGGACTACGTGCTGACCCGCCTGACCGTGATCGGCGCGGCTTACATCACAGCCGTCTGCGTTGCGCCGGAGCTGGCGATGATGGCGATCAAGTCGAACCAGTTCGCCCTGGGCGGCACGTCGATCCTGATCGTGGTGACGGTGACCATGGACACCGTCGCCCAGATCCAGTCGCACCTGTTGGCCCACCAGTACGAGGGGCTCATCAAGAAGTCGAAGTTGCGCGGCGGTCGCGGCCGCTAAGCGAGGCTTCAATTTTATTACAAGCGTCGGAAGCCGGTTTGTCACAAAACCGGCTTCCGTTTTTATCGCCGGGGCTCTAGGTCTGCTCCGGGAGACAACCGGGCGCAGACCCGGTGACGCGCGAAGGGGCTTCTATGAATTTGATCCTGTTCGGCCCGCCGGCGGCGGGGAAGGGTACTCAGGCCAAGCGCCTGGTCAGCGAGCGCGGCATGGTGCAGCTCTCAACCGGCGACATGCTGCGCGCCGCCATCGCTTCAGGCTCGGAGCTCGGCCAGCGCGTCAAGGGGGTCCTGGACCGCGGCGAGCTGGTCACCGACGAGATCGTCATCGCCCTGATCGAGGAGCGCCTGCCCGAGGCCGAGGCGGCTGGCGGCGCGATCTTCGATGGCTTCCCGCGCACGGTCGCCCAGGCCGAGGCTCTGGATAAAATGCTGGAGGCGCGCGGTCAGAAGATCGACGTCGTTCTCCGACTCAAGGTAGACGAGCCGGCCCTGATCGATCGGATCAAGAAACGGTTCGAAGAGCAGGGACGGCCCGACGACAATCCGGAAGTCTTCGTGACTCGCCTGGCCGCCTACAACGCCCAGACCGCGCCGCTGCTGCCGTATTACCAAGGGCAGGGGAAGCTGAAGGAACTGGACGGGATGGGTTCGGTCGAAGCCGTGGCCACGTCCATCGACGCCGCTCTATCGGGAGTGGCCTAACAAAGCCCGAATTCATTGGATGTCCGGTGGATTCAGTTGTTGACGGAAGCGAAACGATCCCTATAACGGGGCGCTTCCGCGAAAGGGCGCGATCCGTGCGCGCCGGTCTTGGTCTCCTGATCAAGCCGGGCGCGCCGTTCGCGTCTTTAGTGCGTGACTAGGAGAACATTAGACGTGGCCCGTATCGCAGGCGTCAACATCCCGACGAACAAGCGCGTGCTGATCGCGCTT
The DNA here is from genome assembly GCF_937900395.1 of uncultured Caulobacter sp. GTDB lineage: Bacteria > Pseudomonadota > Alphaproteobacteria > Caulobacterales > Caulobacteraceae > Caulobacter. The sequence goes on along the minus strand of NZ_CALCDX010000082.1, from coordinate 4,318 downwards.
CAGTACATTCACGGCATCGGCCAAAAGTCCGCTCGTGACATCATCACGAAGGTGGGCATCGAGGATGCGCGTCGCGTCAATCAACTGACCGACGCCGAAGTCCTCGCGATCCGCGAGACGATCGACCGTGACTACACCGTCGAGGGCGACCTGCGTCGCGAGAACTCGATGAACATCAAGCGCCTGATGGACCTGGCCTGCTATCGCGGCCTGCGTCACCGCAAGGGCCTGCCGGTCCGCGGTCAGCGCACCCACACGAACGCCCGCACCCGCAAGGGTCCGGCCAAGCCGATCGCCGGCAAGAAGAAGTAAGGTAGCCTGACCGATGGCCAAGGAACCGGGTCGCGTTAAACGCCGCGAACGTAAGAACATCACCTCGGGCGTGGCGCACGTGAACGCCTCGTTCAACAACACCATGATCACCATCACCGACGCCCAGGGCAACACGATCTCGTGGTCCTCGGCCGGCATGATGGGCTTCAAGGGCTCGCGCAAGTCGACCCCGTACGCCGCTCAGATGGCCGCCGAAGACGCGGGCAAGAAGGCTGCGGAACACGGCGTGAAGACCCTGGAAGTCAACGTCTCGGGCCCGGGCTCCGGCCGTGAATCGGCCCTGCGCGCCCTGCAGGCCGCGGGCATGACCATCACGACCATCCGCGACGTCACGCCGATCCCGCACAACGGCTGCCGTCCGCCCAAGCGTCGTCGCGTCTAGTACTTTTTAGACCACAATCTTCCTTCGCCGGCTGCGCAAAACGCGGCCGGCGAGCCGCGTTCAAGGGACCGACCACGTGATCGAAAGAAACTGGAACGAGCTGATCCGTCCTGAGAAGCCGCAGATCGAAACCGGGGCCGACGCCAGCCGCAAGGCTCGCATCGTCGCCGAGCCGCTGGAGCGTGGTTTCGGTGTGACGCTCGGCAACGCCCTGCGTCGCGTTCTTCTCTCGTCGCTGCAAGGCGCCGCCGTCACCGCCATCCAGATCGATGGCGTGGTGCACGAATTCTCCTCGCTCGAAGGCGTCCGTGAAGACGTCGTCGACATCGTTCTGAACATCAAGCAACTGGCCGTGCGCATGCACGCCGAAGGCCCCAAGCGCATGACCCTGCGCGCCACGGGCCCCGGTCCGGTCACCGCCGGCCAGATCGAAACCCCGGCCGACATCGAGATCCTGAACCCCGACCACGTGCTTTGCACGCTGGACGACGGCGCTTCGGTGCGGATGGAGTTCACGGTCAACACCGGCAAGGGGTACGTCCCGGCCGACCGCAACCGTCCGGAAGACGCGCCGATCGGCCTGATCGCCGTCGACGCCCTGTACTCGCCGGTCAAGCGCGTCGCCTATCGCGTCGAGCCGACCCGTCAGGGCCAGTCGCTGGACTACGACAAGCTGATCCTGGAAGTGGAAACCAACGGCGCCGTCACTCCGGTGGACGCCGTGGCCTACGCCGCCCGGATCCTGCAGGACCAGCTGCAGATCTTCATCACCTTCGAGGAACCGAAGGCCAAGTCGGCCGACGAGTCCAAGCCGGAACTGCCGTTCAACCCGGCCCTGCTGAAGAAGGTGGACGAGCTGGAACTGTCGGTCCGTTCGGCCAACTGCCTGAAGAACGACAACATCGTCTACATCGGCGACCTGATCCAGAAGACCGAAGCCGAGATGCTCCGCACCCCGAACTTCGGCCGCAAGTCGCTGAACGAGATCAAGGAAGTGCTCGCCGGCATGGGTCTGCACCTCGGCATGGACGTGCCGAACTGGCCGCCGGAGAACATCGAAGACCTGGCCAAGAAGTTCGAAGACCAAATCTAGGACTTCTAGCTATCGCGCTAATCCGGGCCGCTTCTCCTCTCCTCGGAAAGGGAAGGCGGCCTGGGCCTTTTGAAGCCGCAACCGCGGTGGAGGGCCCCGGCGCTTCGCTCTGACCCGGTCGGGAAAGACTGGGATTGGTGATCATCAGGCGCTTACGAGTTTCGCGCCGCTCGGGCTTGATGCCCAGGAGAGAAGAAAATGCGTCACGGCTACGCCCATCGCAAACTGGGCCGCACCTCGGCTCACCGCACCGCCATGTTCGCCAACATGTCGGCCTCGCTGATCAAGCACGAGCAGATCGTCACCACCCTGCCGAAGGCCAAGGAACTGCGTCCGATCGTCGAAAAGCTGGTCACCCTGGCCAAGCGCGGCGACCTGCACGCTCGCCGCCAAGCCATCAGCTCGGTTCGCGACGTCGAACAAGTCGGCAAGCTCTTCGCGGTCCTCGGCCCGCGCTACAAGGACCGTCAGGGCGGCTACATCCGCGTCCTGAAGGCCGGCTTCCGCTACGGCGACAACGCTCCGCTGGCCGTCATCGAGTTCGTCGATCGCGACGTCTCGGAAAAGGGCAAGGACTCGGGTCCGGTCTACACGAACGAAGCCGAAGACTAAGATTGTCAGCCTAGGCTGATACGAGAAGGCCCCGGAGCGATCCGGGGCCTTTTTCGTTAGGGCGCTTGGGAGCGCGCGGACGGCTCTCGACCTGGACCGGACGCGGACCACCAATCTAAGGCGCCCCGACGGTGAGCCTATAGCTCAAGGACCAGCGGGCAATGGTCCGAAACTTCCGGCTGCTTGACGACGGTGAAGTCGGCGACCGTGACCCGCTCGTTGACCAGGAGGTAGTCTGCGAACGTTCCAGGCTTGGTGTAGTGGGAGGTCCGTGTGCTCTCGAAACCTTGCGTGGTGACGAGATCGACCAGACCGAGTTGGCCGAGGATTTCGAAAGTGCGGCTCCCAGGCTCCACGTTGAAGTCGCCGCAGACAACAAGCGCATCGTCTGAGGATGCGATCCTCCGCACCAGTTCCGCCAGTTTCTCCGCCTGAACCACGCGCTCTGGCGTGTCGCCCTTTCCGCCAAGGTCGCGGAGGCCGTGCATGTGGGCGACACAGACGAACCGCGCCTTCTCGTAGTCGAAGACGCGCACGACGTGGGCGTTGCGGGACCTCGGATGCTCACCGTATCCGAATGGTGAGAACGCCTTGTGCACGAAGCCCAGTGTTTGCTCGGTGATGGGGAAGGCGCGATGCACGAATGTCGCTAGGCCCCATTGCGACGCGACAGGCCGGTCCTCGTCCCAGAGAACGCCCTGAGCCGCTGGACAGAACAGCGCTGCCATGGTCGGGCAACGCCGCCGCCACGTCGGCGAAGAAGTTCGCCCGCTGCGGCAATACGTGATCAACATCCCTGTAGGTCAGCCATTCCTTACGGCTATCGGGGCTATGCACCACCTCCTGCAAGCATAGGATGTCGGGAGCCGATGAGCGCAGGTATGTCAGCAGCGGCTCGTGGAGCTTCCCGCCCCACCCATTCAGGCACATGATTTTCAAGGCGCCACCCGGTGCTCAGCCATCTGGGAGAAGACGATACCTACGTCATGTCTCGATTCCGCCCGTGGCGGACCGACAACGCGTCCGCCATCGCCGCGCGTTGGGCAAGAGCTAGCGGTCTTCCTCTCACTCCTTCGTCAGATCCTGCCGCCGGAACAGCCACGCCGCCGCCGCCGTCAGCGCCGCGGTCCAGACAATCAGAGCCGCCAACGCCGCGCCGGCCGAGCCGCCGGCGTCGCCCAGCTGGTCCGGCGCCAGCAACGCCGCCCGCAGCAGGTCTGCGTCGAAGACCGGGATGGACAGCAACTTCCAGCTGGGCGGCCCTTGTTCCATCGCCCGCAGGGCCCCCGCCAGGATCGTCTGGACGAAGCGTACGCCCAGGCAGGCGATCACCACGCCCAGGGTCGAGCGCGACAGCACGCCGACGCAGGCCGCCAGCGCGGCGAGCGTCATGGCTTCCAGCCAGGTGATCGCCAACACGCCGACGATGTCGAACGGATTGCGGTCGAGCAGCGACACCGCCACCGTCTTACCGTTGATCGCCGAGCCGATCAGCGCCGCGAAGGCCGACAGGGCGGCGGACAGCAGCAGGCTCCAGAACACCGCCTCGCCAACGACCGTCAGCTTGGCGAGAAGCAGGTTCTGACGCGTATTGCGCGGGGCCAGCAGCCGCCAGGTTCCCCAGCGATAATCGCCGGCCAGCACCGCCGCCGCCCCGATCATCAGGAACAGCGCGCCGAAGGTCGAGGCGCCGTTCGACAGGGTCTTGACGACCTGGTCGATCAGCCCGATCGCGAGGCCCGGCATCGGCTTCTTGATCACGAAGCGCAGGAAGAGGTCACCGCCCACGCTGAGCAGGAAACCAATCAGCGGCGCGAAGCAGAAGCCCCAGAACAGGGTCGAACGGTCGCGCAGCAGGCGGAAGCGTTCGGCGGCGATGGCGTCGGCGAGCATCAGGC
>NZ_CALCDX010000081.1 GCF_937900395.1 uncultured Caulobacter sp. | reverse complement strand
GATGCGAGCAAGCTGGTGGGCTGGATCCTGAACCTGCCCTGAGCGCGCGCTGAAAGCACAACGCCGCCCCAGGGCAAACCCGGGGCGGCGCAAGACTGTCACTTTTTGGAACGCTCCAGACCGAAGCGGGTGACAAGCGGTGTCAGGGCGCCTGCCAGGGCACCTGGGCCGCGGCAAAGGCCTTGGCCAGCCGCCCGTCGGCAGCCACCGCGTTGAGCGCGGCCTGCAGGGCCTGCGCCAGCTCCACCGACTGTTTCTTGACGGCCATGCCCACGGCCCAGCCATCGCGGGGGGCGCGTGGCATCGGCAGCGCTTCAATGAAGAAGCGCTTGTCATCGCCCAGCACCGAATACAGCTCGGAGGCCTGGCCGGCCGCCGCATCCACCTCGCCATCGCGCAGCAAACGGGCCGCGGCCACACCATCGGGCAAATGGGTGGTCAGCTGATCGCGGTAGGCCCCCTGATCGGCACCGATCAGCAGCCAGCCGGCCAGTGATTGCCCGGCCACGGCCACCTTGTGGCCCTTGAGGGCGGCCAGGCTCTCCAGGTCGGGCAGCCGGTCCAGCCGGCGCGCCATCACCACCCGTTCGCGGTAGTAGGGCCCGAAGATCAGCACCTGGCGCTCGGCGTCCATCAAGGGCTTGTCCACCGGCACGTGCAGCAGCACATCGGCCGGGCCATAGCCCAGGTAATGCCCCTTCCAGACCATGTTGCGCAGGTCATCGGACATTTTCTCGTCGGCGTCAAAAGGCAGCAGATTGAGCTTGAGCCCCAGTTGGGCCGCCAGCAGGCGGGCCAACTCCACATCGATGCCCTTGCCCTTGACGTTGAAAGGCGGGTTGTCGTTGTACAGCCCCACCGACAGCACACCGCGCACCTGGATGCGCGCCCAGGCGGACTCTTCCTGGGCCTGGGCCTGCCAGGCCCAGGGGGTGGTCGCCAGGGCCGCGCCGGCCTTCAAGAGGTGGCGGCGCGCAATCACTTGGCCTCCGCCAGGGGTTTGACGCGCAGCGATTCGAGGTAGGTCTTGATGGCCCAGGCCGCTTCCTGTGACAGGATGCCCTCGAAGCCCGGCATGTAGACCGCGCCATTGCGCACCTTGCCCTTGCGCACGCTGCTGGCGTAGTAGTCGTCGACGTCCTTCACGCACATGGCCTTCTTGCGCGCGTCATTGACCTCGACCGTGGTCTCGATCAGCCGGGTCGGGGCGCCGTAGTCCTGGGCGGTCTTGACCAGGGCGATCGTGTCCTTGGGGAAGCAGCTGCCGCCGTAACCCGGGCCAGCGTTGAGGAACTTCGAACCGATCCGTTTGTCCAGGCCAATGCCCTTGGCCACCGACTGGACGTCGGCCCCGACCTTCTCGCAGAGGTCGGCCATCTCGTTGATGAAGGTGATCTTCATCGCCAGGAAGGCGTTGGCCGCGTATTTGATCAGCTCGCTGGTCCGCCGGCCGGTGAAGACGATCGGGGTCTCGTTCAGCGACAGCGGCCGGTAGAGGTCGCGCATCACCGCCTGGGCCCGCTCGTCCTCGGTGCCCACGACCACGCGGTCGGGGCGCTTGAAGTCCTCGATCGCCGCGCCTTCGCGCAGGAACTCGGGGTTGGAGACCACGGCGAACTGGGCGTCGGGACGGGCCTTCTTGATGATCGCCTCGACCTCGTCGCCAGTGCCCACCGGCACGGTCGACTTGGTCACCACCACCGTGAAGCCGTCGATCAGGCCAGCGATCTCCTCGGCCGCGGCGTAGACGTAGGACAGGTCGGCGTGGCCGTCGCCGCGACGCGTGGGCGTGCCGACGGCGATGAACACCGCGTCAGCGTCCTTGATCGGCTGGGCCCCGTCCAGGGTGAAGAACAGGCGGCCTTCGCGCACATTGCGGGCGACCAGGTCATCCAGCCCCGGCTCGAAGATCGGGATCTCGCCCTTCTCCAGCCGTTCGATCTTTCGGGGGTCCTTGTCGATGCACGTCACCACGTGACCGAAGTCGGCGAAACACGCCCCAGACACCAGGCCCACATAACCCGTGCCAATCATCGCTACGCGCATCGAACCACCATGATCTGGGCGCCGCCATCGTTCGCGGCGCCTCGCCTATTCCAGCAATCGCGAAGCGGAGGCAAGCCGCGCCGTCACGCTCGCCCCTCAACACGCCGCCACGAAACGCCCCCGCATCGCGAAATCGCCCGCCGACAGCGCATGGCGCCGACCTATCGCCGCCGTCGCGTGAGGCCGCCGAGAAGGCCGCGCATCAGCTCCCGCCCGGCCTGAGACGCGACGGTTCGCACGAGCGTTACGGCGAACGCCTCCGCCATGGTCTGCCGATTGGAAGCGCGGCGGCCGCCCACGTCATCCCTCCCCAGTTCGCGCTCTTTTTCCCTCGCCTGGAGCTGCGCCTGCCGAGCCCGGCCTTGCAGGATCTCGTAAGCGGAGTCGCGATCCATCGGTTCGTCGTAAATCCCTCTTACCGGGCTCTGGCCTTGAACCGCGGCGCGCTCTTGAGGCGTGATGGGACCAAGGCGCGACGCGGGCGGACGGATCAGCGTCTTCTGGACGATTTGCGGCGCGCCCTTCTCATCGAGGGTCGAGACGAGGGCCTCGCCGACGCCAAGCGCCTGGATCGCCTCGGCCGTGTCGAAGCCGGGATTGCTCCTGAATGACTGAGCCGCCGCCTTCAGGCCCTTCTGATCGGCCGGGGTATAGGCTCGCAGGGCGTGCTGGACCCGGGCGCCGAGCTGGCCCAGCACCGCGTCGGGAATGTCGGCGGGATTCTGGGTCACGAAATATACGCCCACGCCCTTGGAGCGGATCAGCCGCACCACCTGCTCGATTTTCTCGAGCAAGGCCTTGGGCGCGTCGTTGAACAGCAGGTGGGCTTCGTCGAAGAAGAACACGAGCCTGGGCTTCTCCGGATCGCCGACCTCCGGCAGGATCTCGAACATTTCCGACAGCAACCACATCAGGAAGGTCGCGTAGAGCTTCGGTGACTGGATCAGCCGGTCGGCGGCCAGGAGGCTGACATAGCCCCGGCCCGCCGTGTCGGTGCGCATCAAGTCTGCGAGATCGAGGGCCGGCTCGCCGAAGAAGGCCTCGGCGCCCTGGGTTTGGAGAGCCAGAAGTTTGCGCTGGATCGCGCCGACGGTCGCGGCGGACACGTTTCCGTACTGCGTGCCGATCTCGTCCGCGTGGTCCGCCACGTATTTCAGCGCCGCCTGCAGGTCCTTGAGGTCTAGCAGGAGCAGGCCCTCCTGATCGGCCACATGGAAGACGATCGTCAGGACCCCTTCCTGCACGTCGTTCAACTCCAGAAGGCGGGACAGCAACAGCGGTCCCATTTCGGAGATCGTCGCGCGGATCGGATGTCCCTTCTGTCCGAAGAGGTCCCAGAAGATCATCGGCGGCGCGGTCGGCGCCAAGGCCAGATCCATCGCGGCGGCGCGCGCCAGCATCTTCTCGTTTGGCGCTCCCGGCATCGCCAAGCCCGACAGGTCGCCCTTCACATCGGCGGCGAACACCGGCACTCCGGCGTCCGAAAAGGCTTGGGCCATGACCTGCAAGGTGACCGTCTTGCCTGTTCCTGTGGCTCCCGCGACGAAGCCATGGCGATTCGCGCGATCCAGGCGTTGTGTGACCGGGCTTTCTCCAAGCCCGAGAAGGATCTGGTTGTCACCGATGGCCAGCGGCATGAGTAATCTCCTTGTCCTGGACCCTAGCCGGGGCCTTGAGCGCAGCCAATCGTGATGGGCGATGTCCCCACGCTTCCGTAGAGCCCTTGAAGATGCCCACCCGAGCCCCGCCCCCCGTCACAACTCGAAACGCCGTGGTGTTCCTGGCCGTCATTGCGGGTGGAGCGGCGCTCTACTGGATGCAGGACATTCTGACCCCGCTGGCCCTGGCCGTGTTCCTGGCCGTGATGATCGATAGCTTCGCCCGGGTGCTGACGGCGCGCGTGCCCGGCGTGCCGGCCCGCGTCGCCTTGCCCGCCGCGGTCGTCATCTCCGTCCTGCTGTTCGGCGCCTCGTTCTGGGTGGTCATCGAGAACGGGCGCGACTTCTTCGACCAGCTGAAGGACTACGCGCCGCGCCTGAACGACATCATCGCCAGGGCCGCTCACGCGGTTGGCATTCATGTGGCCCCCACTGTCGGCGGCCTGATCAACGAACTGAATCCGCAACGCTACATCGGCCAGGCCGCGCAATCGTTCGGCAACTTCGCCTCCAGCGCCGTGCTGGTGCTGATCTATCTGGGCTTCATCATCGCCTCGCGGCGAGGCTTTGCGCGCAAGATCGTCTCGCTTTTCCCGCAGCATGCCGAGCGCGAGCAGAACATGAAGCTGTTCCAGCGCATCCGCGACGGGGTGGAACAGTATCTGTGGATCCAAACGGTCACCGGCCTGATGATCGCCGTAGCCGCCTGGGTGGTGATGATGCTGGTGCGGCTGGACAACGCCTTCTTCTGGGCGTTCCTGATTTTCCTGGCCGCCTACATCCCGATCCTGGGCGGCGCGATCGGCTGCTTCATGCCGCCCCTGTTCGCCCTGGTGCAGTTCCCCGACAGCTTCTGGCCGGCGATCATCCTATTCCTGGCCCTGCAAGGCATCTTCTTCGTGGTCGGCAACGTGGTCCTGCCCCGTATGCAAGGCGACAGCCTGAACATGGACCCGACGGTGGTGCTTTTGTCTCTGGCCGTCTGGGGAGCCCTATGGGGCGTACCGGGCATGTTCCTGTCCACGCCTCTGACCGTGGCGGTCATGCTGATCCTGGCCCAGTTCGAGGGCTCGCGCTGGATCGCCATCTTGCTGTCCGAGGACGGCGACCCCGAAGGCGAACGCCTAGGGGCGGCCAAGCCGCATGAGGCCGCACGCTCGCGAAAGAAGTGAAGCCGCCTCTTAAACGGACGCGACAAGCCCCTATCTAGGGTTAGTCCGGCTCCCCCACCCGGACCCCCGCCGATCGCGGCCGGCAAGGCCGCCGCCATCGAAGCGGAAAACGCCCGCATCCCCCAGCGGGCCCGCGCCGCCGGCTTCCCCCAGCCGGCGGCGTTTCCGTTTCAGCGCGCCCCTTTTTGGCCAGCCGTTAACGACAAGCTTTCGCCCGCGCGCTACGCTTTAAAGCTGCGCCGTCGGCTCCTTGACGGCGAGCGATCCGGCGAGCGATCCGGCGAGACCGAAAGGCGGCTGATTCTCCGCATATGCGTTGAGTTTTTACCTTTCTCCGCTAGGTAGGTCGGAAAAATTTTTGAGGAAGCGGCATGAGCGGCGTAAAGATTGACCCAAACCACAACCTGGCCGCCGCCTACGCTCAGACACGCGGGAAGACTGTCCAGGAGCTCTCCCTGGCGGAGCGCGACTTTTTGGCCCAGGTCGACGCCGACTGGGCCGTAGAGGACGCGCCCGTCCTGTCGGCGCCGGCCGCCGCCGCATCGCTTGTCGAATTCTGGGATTTCGCGGTCGGAGTGACCGGCGACCAGCCGGCCGTCCGCCTCCGGTCGGTCGGCGAAGGCGCGTCCGGTCGCGACCTGCTCGAGATCGTCCAGCTGGATCGCCCGTTTCTGGTCGACAGCGTCATGGGCGAGATCACCGAAAGCGGCTTCCGGGTCCGGGCCATGTTCCACCCCGTTGTCGAGATCGACGGGATCGGTCGATCGCTGATCCAGGTCCACCTCGATCCCGTCGGTGAGGACCGCGCCGAGTTGCTGCTGGAACAGGTGCGCGAGACTCTGTTCGACGTCCGCCGCGCCGTCGGCGACTTCAAGGCCATGCGCGAACTCATGCATCGCGCGATCGGCGAGCTGTCCGCCAGCCCCGGCGTCACCAGCGAAGAAGGCCGCCAGGAGGAGCTCGCCTTCCTGCGCTGGCTCGAGAATGACAACTTCGTCTTTCTCGGCGCGCGGGTCTACGAGTATCCCCGCTCGGCCGACGGCGGCTACGCCGCCGAAGAACCTCTCTACGAAGCGGAAGCCGGCCTTGGGGTCCTGAAGGACTCGACGCGGGCGGTGCTGCGCCGGACGCACGAACCCGCGATCCTGTCCGCCCAACTGCGCCGGCAGCTCGAGACGGGAACGCCCGTCGTGGTCGCCAAGTCCAACCTGCGCTCGCGCGTCCACCGTCGTGGCTTCATGGACTATGTCGGCGTGCGCCGCTACGGCGCGGACGGCAAGCCCTCGGGCGAAGTGCGGTTCGTCGGCCTGTTCACCGCCGAGGCCTATGAGACGCCCGCCAGCGAAGTGCCCCTGATCCGGCACCGCGTGGCGCGGATCATGCGCCGGGCGGCCAAGGCGCCGGGCAGCCACAACGAAAAGCGCCTGCGCAACATCCTCGAGACCTGGCCGCGCGACGAGCTGTTCCAGACCAGCGAGGATACGCTGCTGTCGATGGCGCTGGGGGTCCTGCACCTGATCGACCGGCCGCGCGTGCGGCTGTTCGCCCGCATGGATCCGTTCGACCGCTTCGCTTCAGTGCTGGTCTACATTCCGCGCGAGCGCTTCGACACCGAGGTCTGCGAGCGGGCGGGCGCGATCCTGGCCGACGCCTACGACGGCAAGGTGCTGGAATACTATCCGGAAATTTCCGACGCCCCCTTGGCCCGGGCTCAATTCATCATCGAGGTCACCCCGGGCGACCACCCCGAGCCCGACCTGGCGCGGGTGGAATCCCGCATCGCCGATACGGCGCTCACCTGGGAAGACCGGTTCGAGGCGGTAGTCCGCGCCGGCGGCGCACCGGCCGGCGGCGTTCGCGCCTTGCTGGCCAAATACGGCCGCGCCTTCCCGCCGGGCTATCGCGACCAATATGACGCCCAGGAAGCGCTGCTGGACATCGACGTCATCGAGACGCTGGCCCCCGACACGCAACCGCGCGTGCGCGCCTTCCGCCGGGCGGAGGACGACGCTCGCACCTTCCGGTTCAAGCTCTACCTGCGCGGCGCCGCGGCGCCTCTGGCCGAAGTGTTGCCGATCCTGGAGCGCATGGGGCTGAAGGCTCTGATCGAGGACGGCTTCCGCCTGAGCATCTACGAGCTCGACGGCCCGCACTCGGTCTGGGTCCATGAGTTCGTGCTGGACGACCCCGCCGGCGAGCACATCGTGTTCGACGAGATCCGTCAGGCCTTCGAGGACGCCTTCATCGCGATCTGGACCGGTCTGGCCGAGAACGACGGCTTCAACCGCATCGTGCTCGAACTGGCCGTCGGCTGGCGCGAGGCGGCGCTGATCCGCGCCCTGGCGCGCTATCGCCAGCAGTCGGGCCTGGATCCCAGTCAGCAAGTGCAGGAAGCCGCGCTGCGCGACCATCCGGCCGTCACGCGCCTGATCCTCGACCTCTTCCGCGTCAAGTTCGACCCGGCGATCGCCAGCGACCTGAAGGCGCGCACGACCCAGGCCAAGGCCGTCGAAGCCAAGATCGTCGAGGCCCTGCAGGCCGTCGAAAGCCTGGACGCCGACCGCGTCCTGCGCCGCTTGGCCGCCCTGGTCGGCGCGATCCAGCGGACGAACTTCTACCAGCCGGCGGCCGATGGCGGCCCCAAGCCCTATATCAGCTTCAAGATCGCCTCCCGCGAGCTGGAAGACCTTCCGGCGCCCAAGCCCTTCCGCGAGATCTATGTCTCGGCGCCGCATATCGAGGGCGTGCACCTGCGCTTTGGCCCGGTGGCGCGCGGCGGCCTGCGCTGGTCCGATCGCCGCGACGACTTCCGCACCGAGGTCCTGGGCCTGGTGAAGGCCCAGCAGGTCAAGAACGCGGTGATCGTGCCGGTCGGCTCCAAGGGCGGCTTCTATCCCAAGCAGCTGCCGCGCGGCGGTGATCGCGACGCGATCCAGGCCGAGGCGATCCGCGCCTACAAGACCTTCCTGTCGGGCCTCCTGGACCTGACCGACAACATCAACGCCGATAACGAGGTCGTTCCGCCGGCCTCGGTGGTCGTACACGACGGACAGGATCCCTATCTGGTCGTCGCCGCCGACAAAGGCACGGCGACCTTCTCGGACATCGCCAACGGCGTGGCCGAGGACTACGGCTTCTGGCTGGGCGACGCCTTCGCGTCGGGCGGTTCGGTCGGCTATGACCACAAGGTCATGGGCATCACCGCCCGCGGCGCCTGGGAAGCGGTCAAGCGCCACTTCCGCGAGCTGGGCAAGGATATCCAGACCGAGACCTTCACGGCCGTCGGCGTCGGCGACATGTCCGGCGACGTGTTCGGCAACGGCATGCTGCTGTCCAAGCAGACCAAGCTGCTGGCCGCCTTCGACCACCGCCATATCTTCCTCGATCCCAATCCGGATCCGGCGGTCTCGTGGGCCGAGCGCGACCGGATGTTCAAGCTACCGCGCTCGTCCTGGGAGGATTACGACAAGTCGAAGATCTCGCAGGGCGGCGGCGTCTTCGCCCGCAGCCTGAAGAGCATCCCGCTGTCGCCCGAGGTCCGCGCCATGCTGGACCTGAAGGCCGAGGCCGTCTCGCCGGCCGAGCTGATGACCGCGATCCTGAAGGCCCGCGCCGAGCTGCTCTATCTCGGCGGTATCGGCACCTATGTGAAGGCCAAGGGCGAGAGCAACGCCGACGCCGGCGACAAGGCCAACGACGCCATCCGCATCACCGGCCTGACCCGCCAGGCCAAGTGGGAACCGCGCGACATCAAGCAGAATTTCAGCCTGGCACCGGGCGAGATCAAGTACATGAAGCTCGATGTGCGCTTCAATCTCAGCGAGATGACCTTCGGCAGCCTCGGACCCAGCTACCTGATCCACTTGCGCCCGATGCGCGCCGATGATGCGGTCTACGAGATTCGCGAAACGCAGCCACTGAATCCCTGAAGCAAGGAGCTACCGCATGAACCTGACCCGCGCTTTCACCCTGTCCCTGGCCGCCAGCCTGCTGGTCGGCTGCCAGAGCCATGACGATGATCTGGCCAGCGACTACGACCGCACCGCCGCCTATGTCGAGGGCGTACCGGGTGGCGCGGTACTGGAAACCGAGACGCTGCTGGCCACCGTCAGCGCCATCGACAGCGCCAAACGCACCTTTACCCTGCGCGACGACCTGGGCAACCAGCGCACGCTGGTCGCCCCCGCACAGATGCACAACTTCGACCAGTTGAAAGTGGGCGACCGGGTCAAGGCCGTGGCCTCCCAGGAACGCATCGTCTACCTGCGCCAGCCAGGCGAGGTGGCCAACGATGGCGCCGCCGGCGTGCTGGCGACCGCGCCGCAGGGGGATAAGCCGGGCCTGCTGGCCGCCGACACCGTGGAGATCACCGCGCTGGTCAAGGGCATGGACACCACCCTGCGCACCGCCACCCTGCTGCTGCCCAACGGCAGCGAACGGGTCATCAAGGTCCGCCCGGACGTGGACATGAAAACCGAATACCTCGGCCGCCAGGTGGTGC
>NZ_CALCDX010000080.1 GCF_937900395.1 uncultured Caulobacter sp. | reverse complement strand
CGCATCCACCGATCCGACACTCACGGCGCGACAGGACGACCAGACCTGGTGGCGCGAAGCCATGCAGGCTAAACCAGGCATGGCTTATGTGAGCACCGTGGTTCCTGACCCGCGGAACAGCGAGGCCGTGTTTCACATCGCCGTGCCTCTCGTCGGCGATCCAAGCGGGACCACCATCGGCATCGTCGACGTCGTAGTCCATCGCAGCCTCCTCACGCACATGATCCTCCCGATCCATATCGGGAACACCGGTCATGCCATGCTCCTCGACACCCAGGGAACCCCGTTGATCTGTCCGGTACTCCCGCCTACCGCGCACCTGATTCCATCAGGCCTCATGAGCCGGTTGGCCACGGATCATCCCCTGTGGTTGGTCGCGGACGACGACGCCCACGGCGGTCACGATGCGATCGTCGGGGCCGCACCGGTCCGATTCAGCCACGCTCTCACCCCCTCCAGTCTCGATGGGAATCGGTGGTACACCTTTATCCGCCAGGCGCCGGAAGAAACCTACGCGCCGATCTATTCCTTGTTGCTGACCGTGGGCATGATCGGCTTTGGCCTGGTGATCGTGCTGTCGGGCCTCGGCTTCGTCGTCGGCTCACGCATCGTCAAACCCATCACGGCACTGCAACGCGAAGCCGAAGGACTACGCCTCACTTTGGCCACACCGGAACGCCCCGACGCTCCCCCACCGGCCATCCCGGCCCTACCGCACGAGTACCGAACGGGCGATGAGATCGAGGACCTGGCCGCAACTTTCGCCGCCATGCGAGTCGTCTTGGAAGAAAACCTCCGCACGATCCGATCTCAACAGCATGAATTGATCCGCCGGGAGAAACTGGCTTCGGTCGGGCAGCTTCTTGCCGCCCTTGCCCATGACCTGCGCAATCCGCTCGGCGTCATCCGAAGTTCAGCCCAGGTCGTACTGGAGGGTCCGCAGGACGAACCGATACGACAGGAGATGGCCCGCTACATCATCGACAACCGGATCGACCGCGCCGAAGGGCTGAAGGGTTTCGATCTGGACGGCTACGCCTTCAAGCCGAACCTTTCGACAGAGACCGACTGGGTTTTCGCTCGCCCGCAGCCCTGAATTCATCTATCGATGAATTTATAAGCGCTCGCCCTTCGCAAGGGCGAGCTATATGCTGCACCGCAACACGCGATAGGGCAGCACTTCAGGGAGCGCGCGCATGGCCGTCGATTTCGGTTTGCAGGGTCAGGTCGCCATCGTCACCGGCTCGACCAGCGGCATCGGACACGCCCTGGCCGACGCGCTCGCGGCTCAGGGCTGCAACATCGTCATGAACGGCCTGGGCGAGATGAACGCCATCGAGCGCGCCCGCTCGGAAATGGCCGAAAAGCACGGCGTCGAGGTGCTGTATCACGGCGCCGACATGACCAAGCCGATCGAGATCGCCGACATGGTCCGGGCCGCCAAGGCCGAGTTCGGCGAGCTGGACATTCTGGTGAACAACGCCGGGGTCCAGCACGTGGCGCCGGTCGAGGACTTCCCGGACGACAAGTGGGACCTGATCATCGCGATCAACCTGTCCTCGGCCTTCCACGCCACCAAGGCGGCGGTGCCGATCATGAAGGAGCAGGGCCGCGGGCGGATCGTCAACATCGCCTCGGCCCACGCCCTGATCGCCTCGCCGTTCAAGTCGGCCTATGTCGCGGCCAAGCACGGGATCATGGGCCTGACCAAGACGGTCGCCCTCGAGGTCGCCACCCACGGGATCACCTGCAACGCCATCTGCCCCGGCTTCGTGAAGACCCCGCTGGTCGAGGCCCAGATCGCCGACCAGGCCAAGGCGCGCGGCATCTCGGAAGAGGCGGTGATGAAGGACGTGATCCTGGCCGCCCAGCCGACCAAGCATTTCGTCACCTTCGAGCAGCTGGCGGGCATGCTGCTGTACCTGGTGTCGGACGCCGGCGCTTCGGCCAACGGCGCCGCTTTCCAGGTCGACGGCGGCTGGGTCGCGCAATAGGCTCGGCGGGTGCCCATCCCGCCCTTCACCCGCAAGAAGCCGACCGGCAAGGCCCTGAGCCTGGCGCTGCAGGGCGGGGGCGCGCACGGGGCGTTCGAGTGGGGCGTGCTGGACCGCCTGCTCGAGGAACCGGACCTGGAGATCCAGGCCGTCACCGCCGCCTCGGCCGGCGCCATGAACGCCGTCTGCCTGGCCCAGGGTATGCTCGATGACGGCAAGGCCGGGGCCAAGGCGCGGTTGGAATCGTTCTGGAAGCAGGTCAATCGCCAGGGCGGTCGCAACGTGTTCGGCGACACCTCGATCTGGACCAGCGCCTTCTCCGGCGGCGTTGACTGGTGGAAGAACACGCCCGGCTGGCGGATGGCCGAGACCCTGGCCCTGTCGTTCAGTCCCTACGAGTTCAACCCGTTCAATCTGAACCCTCTGCATGACCTGCTGGAGGCCGAGGTCCGGTTCGAGCAGCTGCGCGAGCGCTCGCCCGTCAAGCTCTACATCTCGGCCACCGCGATCCACACCAGCAAGGCGCGGATCTTCCGCGAGACCGAGCTGACCTCGCGCCACATCATGGCCAGCGCCTGCCTGCCGCAGCTGTTCCAGGCGGTCGAGATCGACGGCGAGCCCTACTGGGACGGCGGCTTCCTGGCCAATCCGCCGTTGTGGCCGCTGTTCTACGAGGACACGCCCGACGACATCCTGATCGTCAGCCTCAATCCGTTCGTCCGCGAGGAGACACCCAAGACGCCGGGCGAGATCATGGACCGGCTGAACGAGATCACCTTCAATGCTTCCCTGGCCTCGGAGCTGCGGGCCATCGGCTTCGTGCAGAAGCTGCTGGACGAGGGGCTGCTGAAGGACAATGCGCGGGGCCGCTATCGCAAGATGCTGGTCCACGCCATCACCGCCGACAAGCCGCTGGCGGACCTGTCGCTGTCGACCAAGTTCAACACCGAGTGGAGCTTCCTCAGCGACCTGAAGGAACGGGGGCGGACCGCCGCCGACGCCTGGCTGGCCGATTGCGGGACCTGCATCGGCGTGAAGTCCAGCATCGACCTGAAGGTCGGCTTCCCGTGAGCCTCCATCCCGTGCCGACGGTCGGGGTCGTCTGCCTGCGCGGCGAGGAGGTGCTGCTGATCAAGCGCGGGACGCCGCCGCGCCTCAACCAGTGGAGCCTGCCGGGCGGACGGCTGGAGTGGGGCGAGACGACCGCCGACGCCGCGCTGCGCGAGCTGAAGGAAGAGACCGGCGTCGACGCCGAGCTTCTGGGACTGATCGACGTGATCGATGGCGTGTTTCCGGCGCGGCCGGGTGGGGAGATCACCCGGCACTACGTGCTGATCGACTATGCCGCCCGCTGGACCGGCGGCGAGCCCGTGGCCGGCGACGACGCGGCGGACGCGCGGTTCGTCTCCCGCGAGGAGGCGATGGCCCTGGTGGAGTGGGACGAGACGCGGCGGGTGATCGCCGAGGCGTATGAGCGGTTCGGGGGTTAAGGGCGAAAGCGCCTCCCGCCTAAAATCTCGTGTCATCCCGGAAGCCTCGCAGAGGCTATCCGGGACCCAGGGGCCGCCGCACCGCCGCTCGCCCCTGGGTCCCGGCGCTTCGCTACGGCCGGGATGACACTGAAAAGGTGGTCTTGCTCGAACCTAGCGGATGGCTTGCGCTGAAAGCCAAGGTCCCCGACATCTCTCCCATGACCCTGATCGACGCCCCCGCGCCCCGCTTCTCCATCAGCCCCAACGCCTTAATCCTGCTGGCCGCCTGCATAGGCCTGGGCTGGGCTGTCGCCGCGGGGGTCCCGCCCGTCGGCGTCATCACCTTCGCCTTCGTCGCCGCGGCCTGGGTGTTCAGCGTCGGGATCCACGAGTTCGGCCACGCCCTGACGGCCTACAAGGCCGGCGACCACACGATCGTCGAGAAGGGCTATCTGACCCTCGATCCGCTGAAGTACTCGGACCTGGCCACCACCATCGTCATTCCGCTGATCGCCCTGGCCCTGGGTGGGATCGGCTTTCCGGGCGGGGCGGTCTATCTGCGCGAGGACCTGATGCGCTCGCGGGGCTGGCGGTCGCTGGCGTCTCTGGCGGGACCGCTGGGGACGCTGGTCGTGCTGATCGTCATCGCCGCCGCCCTGCCGTTCGTCGCCTCGCCGCCGCTGCGCCACGCCCTGGCGCTGCTGGCCTTCCTGCAGGCGACCGCCTTCGTGCTGAACCTGCTGCCGATCCCAGGCCTGGACGGCTATGGCGTCCTCCGGCCGTTCCTGCCCGACCGCTTCCGCGCGGCGATGATCAAGGTCGAGCGGATCGGCGTCCTGCTGCTGTTCGCCCTGATCTTCTTCGTTCCTGGCGTCAGCGACCTGATCTTCAAGGCGGCTCTGACGGTCACTGATCTGCTGGGCGTGCCGCGGACGGCGATCGGCGACGGATGGCGGACCTTCCACTTCTGGGGGTCTTGACCTTCGAGGCCTGATCGCCTCCCCTTCAAACAAGCGTTCAAGACGACAAGGGGAGGATCGCCATGGCCTACGCGCCGTTCAATCTATCGGGCAAGGTGGCGCTGGTCACCGGCGGCAATCGCGGCATCGGCCTCGGCATGGCCAAGGCGATGGCGCAGGCCGGCGCCGACATCGTCATCTGGGGCTCCAACCCCGAACGCAACCAGGCCGCCGAGCAGGAACTCACCCGGCTGGGTGTGCGGGTGAAGGCCCAGACGGTCGACGTCTCCGACGAAGCCCAGGTCGCCGAGGGCATGGAAGAGGCCGTCGCCGCCATGGGCCGGGTCGACGCCGTCTTCGCCAACGCCGGCATCGGCTACGGCTCGCCTTCGTTCATCGAGATGAAGACCGAGGTTTATCGCAAGGTGCTGTCGGTGAACCTGGACGGCGTCTTCTTCACCCTGCGCGAGGCCTGCCGTCACATGGTCGAGCGCGCCAAGGCCGGGGATCCGGGCGGCTCGCTGGTCGGGATCGCCTCGCTGGCCGCCATCGAGGGCGCGGCCAGGAACGAGGCCTACGCCGCCACCAAGGGCGCGGTGATCTCGATGATCAAGTCTGTCGCTGTCGAGCACGCCCGCTACGGCGTCCGCGCCAACGCCATCCTGCCCGGCTGGATCGCCACCGACATGACCGCCGGAGCGCAGGGCAATAGCGCCTTCGCCGAGAAGGTCATTCCGCGCGTTCCCGCCCGCCGCTGGGGCGAGCCCGAGGACTTCGGCGGCATGGCCGTCTATCTGGCCTCGGACGCCTCAAGCTACCACTCGGGCACGACGATCGTCATCGACGGCGGATACTCGATCTTCTAGGACCTCGTTTCTTGGACTCTTCCGTCCAATAAAACCCTTTTGAAAACAGGGTCTTGCGGAACCGGCGCGGCGGTGAGAAGCTTCTCGTCTGGCAGCCTGAACATCAGATTTGGGCGCCGACGAGGAAACGAGAGAACGATGACGCCCCAAGACGTTGTCAGCCTGGCGCCGCCGCGCGGCTTCCTGATGATGCTGGCCCTGGCCTTCACCGGCATGATGGCCTGCTTCTGGACGCACGACACGGACGTCGAGACTGCGCTGGTCAAGCGAGACTAGCGATAGGCCCGCCTGCCCTCGCGGCAGGCTTGTGAGACGGCGGCCCCGCCCTGATCCTTCCGGAAAACGAGGGAGGAACGGGCATGGGGTTGCATACGCCGCTCTGCGATCTTCTGGATATCGAACACCCGATCCTGCTGGCCGGCATGGGCGGCGTCTCCTACGCGCCCTTGGCGGCGGCGGTGTCCAACGCCGGGGGCTACGGCGTGCTGGGCATGGCCGGAACCTCGCCGGACTTCATCCGCAGCCAGATGCGCGAGGTTCGGGCCCTGACCGACAAGCCATTCGGCGTCGACCTGCTGGCCGCCACCCCCGACGCCCTGACGGCCAGCGTGGAGGTCATCATCGAGGAGGGCGCCAGTTCCTTCATCGCCGGCCTGGGCGTTCCATCGCCGATCATCGCGCGGCTCAAGGCCGCTGGCCTCAAGGTGATGGTGGTCTGCGGCGCGGTGAAGCACGCCGTGAAGGCGGAGGACGCCGGCTGCGACGCGGTCATCTGCCAGGGCGGCGAGGGCGGCGGACATACGGGGCTCGTCGGCACCCTGCCGCTGGTCGCCCAGGCGGTGGAGGCGGTGAAGATCCCGGTCGTGGCGGCCGGCGGGCTGTATGACGGCCGGGGCCTCGCGGCCGCCCTGGCGTTGGGCGCGCAAGGCGTCTGGATGGGCACGCGCTTCATCGCCTCGGCAGAGGCGCACGCCGGCGACCTCTATCGCCAGGCCGTGATCGAGGCGTCCGACGAGGACACGGTTCGCACCCGCTGCTACTCGGGCAAGCCCATGCGGGTGAAGAAGAACCCCTATGTCGAGGAGTGGGAGGCGCGGCCCGCCGACATCCAGCCGTTCCCGCAACAGGCCATGGTTTCCATCCGCAACGGCGCGATGGGCGGTATCGGCGGCCAAATCGAGGGGCTGGATGCGGACAAGTCCTGCTTCGCCATGGGCCAGAGCGCCGGCGGCATTCACGACGCGCCCCCGGCCGGCGACATCGTCCGCCGACTGATGGCCGAGGCCGAGGCGGCGATGGACCGGGCGAACGCTTATCGGATCTAGTCCGCCACCTTTGGCAGGATCCGGCGGAAATGGGCCTCGACCGCGTCGTGGCACTCGCAGGCGCGCTTTTCCAGGCCTGGTCGGTCCAGCACCTCCACGCGGCCCCGGCCGATATGGATCAGGCCGGCGTCCTGAAGGCTGCGCGCCACGGCGCTGATCGTCGTGCGCTGCACGCCCAGCATCTGGGCCAGGGTCTCCTGGGTCAGGCGGATCGGCTCGTCGCCCGAGCGGTCGTGGGCGAACAACAGCCAGCGGCAGGCGCGCTGCTCGATCGGGTGCAGGGCGTTGCAGGCGGCGACCTGCATCATCTGGGCGATGAAGACGTCGGCGTAGCGGTCGAACAGGTCCGCCACGACCGCCGAGCGGTTCTTGACCTCCTCCAGCCGCGCGGTGGGGACGCAGAAGGCGTGGCCTGGCACGCGCACCACGGCGCGGCCATAGGCGGGCTTGAAGCCGGCGCTGACCATGCCGCCGATCGCGCCCTCGTGGCCGATGCTGGCGGCCTCGATCTCCTGGCCGTCCGAGGTCACGACCAGTAGCGAGGCCTGGGTCGGACCGCAGGGCAGGTAGGTGTGCTCGACGTCCTCGCCGGCGTCGAACAGGACCTCATCCTGCGGCAGGTCGACCAGGATCAGATAGGGCGACAGGGCTTCCAGCGCCTCGGGCCGCAGGGCGGCCAGCAGGCGGTTGGCGGAAAACGGCGGGGCGTCTTCGCTCCCGGCGGCTCCCCGGGAAAGGCGGGCGGCAGCTGACATGGAAACCTCCGTGACCGTGCTTAAGCGCACAGCTCACGGCTTAGTTTCCGATGTCCTCCAAAGACCCTTTAGCTGAGCGTCCTGGGGTGAGGCAGGACCCAGTCGTCTTCCTGCTCGTGCATGACGACCGGAAGGCCCAGGCCCGCAGGGTGTTCGGCCAGTCGGAGCGCTGCGGCTCTCGCCGCATCGCGCGTCTCGTAAGCGCCGAAACGCAGGTAGTCGCCGATGATCGACCAGTGGTCTCCAACGCGGACAACGCCGTAATGCACCTCAGTCATGGGTAGACCTCCTTGCAGTATCCACAGGGAACCCCCGATTAACGATTATCGCAAGTCCTTTATCGCCAACGCTTTTTTGACACCGGTGGACTCTTTATCCCCAAGGCGGCGAAGATTTGTCCGTGGTCGGGTGACAAGGCGGCCTTTGATTGGCGATAACCAACGGCATGTTCCGCCAGCTCTTCTCAGGACTTCTCGTGGCCGCGCTCGCCGGCGCCGCGGTGGCGCAGGATCGCCCGGCCGACCAGCGCCAGCGCCTGCTGGAACTGGCCTATGCGCTGGGCGAGAGCCACGCCTTGCGTCAGGCCTGCGAAGGCGAGGGCGACCAGTTCTGGCGGGCGCGGATGATGCGCCTCGTCCAGGTCGAGCGCCCGGGACCCACCCTTGAGACCCAGCTGCGCGAGCGCTTCAACGCCGGCTTCGTCGCGCGGCGCGGGCAGTATCCCGCCTGCGATGAGGCCAGCCACAAGGCCGAGGCCCAGGCGGCCCGGCGCGGCCAGGCCCTGGCCTTGAAACTCTCGCAATCGACGATCCAGGTCCGTCGCGATCCGCCGGCGCCGGATTCCGTGGCGGACGGCGAAGCAGCGCGCTAACCTCAACCACAAGGTTGTGGAGGAGGGCGTCTTGGGCGTCTCGATAGTTGTTCTGATCCTGCTGGTCCTGGCCTTCGTGCTGGTCGCCAGCGTCATCAAGATCGTGCCGCAGGGGCGCGAATTCACCGTGGAGCGGTTCGGCCGCTACACCCGGACCCTGAAACCCGGCATCAGCATCCTGACCCCGTTCGTCGAGACGATCGGGCGCAAGGTCAACATGATGGAGCAGGTGCTGGACGTCCCGCAGCAGGAGGTCATCACCAAGGACAACGTGTCGGTGAAGGTCGACGCCATCGTCTTCATCCAGGTCATGGACGCCGCCGCGGCGGCCTATCGCGTCGACAACCTGATCTACGCGATCACCCAGCTGGCCCAGACCAACCTCCGGACCGTCGTCGGCTCGATGGAGCTGGACGAGGTTCTTTCGCAGCGCGACGCGATCAACACCCGCCTGCTGTCGACCATCGACCACGCCACCGGCCCGTGGGGCGTCAAGGTCGCGCGGATCGAGATCAAGGACCTGACCCCGCCGCCGGACATCACCAACGCCATGGCCCGCCAGATGAAGGCCGAGCGCGAGAAGCGCGCGGTGATCACCGAGGCGGAAGGCGAGAAGCAATCCCAGATCGCCCGCGCCGAGGGCCAGAAGCAGTCGGCCATCCTGCAGGCCGAGGGCCGTCGCGAGGCCGCCTTCCGCGACGCCGAGGCGCGCGAGCGAGAGGCCGAGGCCGAGGCCAAGGCGACGGCCTTCGTGTCGGAGGCGATCTCGAAGGGCGACGTCAACGCGATCAACTACTTCATCGCCCAGAAGTACGTCGAAGCCTTCGGCGAGCTGGCCAGGAGCCCGCAGCAGAAGACCGTGATCGTGCCGGCCGACTTCGCCGGCCTGACCGGGACCGTCGCGGGCGTCGGCGAACTGATCAAGAGCCTGGGCGCCGACGCGCCGCGTCCGACCGCGACGCCGCGCGCGAGCTCGACGACCACCAGCACGCCGACCGGCGGCAAGCGCGGAGCCTAAGGTCATGGGCGCTGTCCAAAGCCTCTATGCGTCGCATCCGTTCTGGCCCTGGCTGGCCGTGGCGGCGCTGTTCCTGGCGATCGAGGTGGCGACGGGCACCGGCTGGCTGCTGTGGCCCGCCGCCAGCGCCTTCGTCGTCGGCCTGCTGGCCGAAGCGCTGCGGCCCGGTCTGGTGATCGAGGCTGGTCTCTTCGCCGCCCTGACCATCGCCTCGACCTATCTGGCCAGGCGCTTCCTGCGTCCGGTGCTGGAGCCCACCAGTCCCGACCTCAATGACCCGCTGCAACGCCTCGTCGGCCAGCACGGTCAGGTGATGGCGACGTTTGAGCAAGGCCGTGGCCGGGTGTTCGTCGATGGCAAGGACTGGGCCGCCGAAGCCGATGAACCGGCGCCTCAGCTCGACCAGACGGTGGTGGTCACCGGCGTCGACGGCGCGGTGCTGAAGGTCCGTCCGGTCGTCCACTGAACGGATTGCTGACAAAAGACGGCGCTCGCCCCTGTTATTGGCGCATCGCCGCACCATGTGTGCCGCGAGCGACCGGTCGGTCGCATCCGCTTCACGCTTTGAGGGAGACGGCGTGACTTCCATCATTTCGGTAAAGGGTCTGAACAAGACCTATGCGTCAGGCCACCAGGCGCTGAAGACCATCGATCTCGACATCCGCAGGGGCGAGATCTTCGCCCTTCTGGGGCCCAACGGCGCGGGCAAGACCACGCTGATCAGCATCATCTGCGGCATCGTCAATCCCAGCCAGGGGGCGGTGCTCGCCGACGGTCACGACGTGGTGCGCGACTATCGCGCCGCCCGCTCCAAGATCGGCCTGGTGCCGCAGGAGCTGAACACCGACGCCTTCGAAACGGTGTGGGCCACGGTCAGCTTCTCGCGCGGCCTGTTCGGCAAGCCGCGCAACGACGCCCTGATCGAGAAGATCCTTCGCGACCTCTCCTTGTGGGACAAGAAGGACAGCAAGATCATGGCGCTGTCGGGCGGCATGAAGCGCCGCGTGATGATCGCCAAGGCGCTAAGCCATGAGCCGACAATCCTGTTCCTGGACGAGCCCACCGCCGGCGTCGACGTCGAGCTGCGCCGCGACATGTGGGAGATGGTCCGCGCGCTGCGCCAGAGCGGCGTCACCATCATCCTGACCACTCACTACATCGAGGAGGCCGAGGAGATGGCCGACCGGATCGGGGTGATCAACAAGGGCGAGATCATTCTGGTCGAGGACAAGACCGTCCTGATGCGCAAGCTCGGCAAGAAGCAGCTGACCGTGCACCTGAAGGAGCCGCTGGCGGCCCTGCCGGCGAGCCTGTCTGATCCGTCCCTGGCCCTCGCCAACGACGGCGCCGATCTCGTCTACACCTTCGACGGCCAGGCCGAGGACACCGGCGTCGCCGATCTGCTCAAGCGCCTGTCCGAGCAGGGCGTCGAGTTCAAGGACCTGAAGACCGACCAGAGCTCGCTGGAAGACATCTTCGTCAGCCTGGTGAGGGCGCCGCAATGAACCTCTTCGCGATCAAGGCCATCTACAAATTCGAGATGGCGCGGTGGTTCCGCACCCTGGCCCAGAGCGTCATCTCGCCGGTGCTGTCGACCAGTCTCTATTTCGTGGTGTTCGGCTCGGCGATCGGCTCGCGCATGCAGGCCATCGACGGGATCAGCTACGGCGCCTTCATCGTGCCGGGCCTGATCATGCTGTCGCTGCTCAGCGAGAGCATCTCCAACGCCTCGTTCGGCATCTACATGCCCAAGTGGGCCGGCACGATCTACGAGCTGCTCTCGGCCCCCGTCGCCTGGTACGAAGCGGTGGCCGGCTACGTCGGGGCGGCGGCGACCAAGTCGATCTGCCTCGGTTTGCTGATCCTCGCCACGGCGCGGATCTTCGTGCCGTTCGAGATCGCCCATCCGTTCGTGATGCTGCTGTTCCTGGTCCTGACCTCGGTGACCTTCAGCCTTTTTGGCTTCATCATCGGGGTGTGGGCCGACGACTTCCAGAAGCTGCAGATCGTGCCGCTCTTGATCGTCACGCCGCTGACCTTCCTGGGCGGCAGCTTCTATTCGATCAAGATGCTGCCGGAGATCTGGCAGAAGATCACCCTGTTCAACCCGGTGGTCTATCTGATCAGCGGCTTCCGCTGGGCCTTCTATGGCCAGTCGGACGTCGGCGTCGGGATCAGCCTGGGCATGACCGCGGTGTTCCTAGCGGTGTGTCTCAGCGCCGTCTGGTGGATCTTCCGCACCGGCTACCGCCTGAAGGTCTAGGGAGCTGGAAACCCCAGTGTCATCCCGGAAGCCTCGTAGAGGCTATCCGGGACCCAGGGGCGGCGCGCACAGCATTTCGTCACCCCCTGGGTCCCGGCTCTACGCTTCGCTTCGGCCGGGATGACACGAGAGGAAGGGCGTTGGTCTAGTCTTCCTCGTCTTGATCGTCGTCGGTGGCCTCGACCGGGGGCGGCGCCTTCAGTCCCTTCAGACCGCCCGCCTTGGCGCCCTTGGCGACCAGGGCGGTTTCGGCCCGGCGGATCATGCCGCGCTCGCCGTTGAAGGCGGTCAACGCCTGGCAGGCGTCGAAGAAGCCCGGATCCGCGCGGGTGTCGATCTCGGGCTGCTGGACAACCAGGTGCAGATCGCGAGCACGCAGCTTCAGGATCGCGTCCAGCACCGCCACGAGATCGCCGCCCAGCGCGTGCAGGCTAGGCGCGGCTAGGACGCCGCCGGGTTCGAGCGCCTCCAGGGCCCGCTCCAGCCCCGGCCGCACCACGCCCGAGGCCAGGCAGCGATCGCTGAACACCTGCTCGCAGCCCAGCAGCAGCAGTCGCTCCTCCTGGGCGGGACTGAAGAACACCCCCGGCGCGGGTGGGACGCGGTAATAGCCGACGAATTTCATGCAGGCTGACTCGCAGACGGGGCGCGCCCTGGCGAGCGGATTTCGCGATCGTCCACAGTTGGTCGCGGCGTCTAGCCGAAGCGAGGATTGGCCTCGCGCAGGCCTTGGTTCGCCAGCTCGTCCGCGCGCTCGTTCAGCGGATGGCCGGCGTGACCCTTGACCCAGCGCCAGTCGACGTCGTGGCGTGAGCGCGCGGCGTCCAGGCGCTTCCAGAGGTCATCGTTCTTGACCGGGCTCTTGTCGGCCGTCTTCCAGCCGCGCGCCTTCCAGCCCCGAATCCATTCCTGGATACCTTTCATGACGTACTGGCTGTCGGTGTGCAGCTCGACCGTGCAGGGGCGGTTCAGGAGCTCCAGCGCCTGGATGGCGGCCATCAGCTCCATGCGGTTGTTGGTCGTCCCCGGCTCGCCGCCGCAGATTTCCTTCTTTTTGTCGCCATAGAACAGGATGGCGCCCCAGCCGCCCGGGCCCGGATTCCCCTTGCAGGCGCCGTCGGTATAGATCGTGACCTTCGGCGTCATGCGAACAGCACGAGGCCCTCGCGGTGGACGGCCAGCTTGCGCTCGTATTCCAGCGGGTCCTTCGGCTTCACCAGCGCGCCGGCCGGCGTCGCGCCCCAGTCGGCCAGGCGCGTCAGGAAGAAGCGCATGGCCGCCCCGCGCGCCAGGATCGGCAGGGCTTCCTTCTCCGCCGGGCTCAGCGGGCGGCGGCGCTCATAGCCGTTCAGCAGCGCCTTGGCGGCGGTGATGTTGAAGCTGCCGTCGGCCTCGAAGCACCACGCGTTCAGGGTGACGGCCAGGTCGTAGGCGTAGGCGTCGTCGCAGGCGAAATAGAAGTCGATCGTCGCGGCGAACTTGCCGTTCGGCTGGAAGAAGACGTTGTCCGGGAAATAGTCGGCGTGGACCGTGCCGCTGGGCAGGTTGCGCGGCCACATCAAGGACAGCTGCGCCAGGTCCTGGTCGATCGTCGCCGCGAGGCCGGGCTTGAGGTCCTCGGCGGCCTTGCGGTGCTTGGCGAACAGCGGCGCCCAGGCGCTCTGGCCGAGGTCGTTGGCGCGGCGACCGGGATAGCCTTCGCCGGCCAGGTGCAGCCAGGCCAGGCCTTCGCCCGCTTCGCGGCAGTGGGCGACGGTCGGCTTGCGCGCCGACAGGCCCGACATGAACTCGACGATGGCGGCGGGCTTATCGCGCAGGCTCGACAGCGTGCGGCCCTGCCGGTCGGCGATCGGCCGGGCGCTGGGATAGCCCTTGTCGGCCAGCCAGGTCAGCAGGTTCAGGAAATAGGGCAGGTCCTCGGCCTTCACCCGCCGCTCGTAGACGGTCAGGATGTAGCGACCCTTCTCCGTCTCCAGCAGGAAGTTGGAGTTCTCCACGCCCTCGGCGATGCCCTTGAACGCCAGCGGCGCGCCCAGGTCATAGCCCTCGAGGAAGGCGGCGAGTTCGTCGTCGGTGATGTCGGTATAGACGGCCATGACGCGGGGATGCGCGACGCGGCGCGTCCGGTCAAGGCTCCCCTAGGCCGTCAGAAGCCGCGGCAACTTGAAGGTGATCGTTTCGCGGGCTTCGACCAGTTCCTCGACGGTCGTATCGAACCGCGCCGCGATGGCGTCAATGACGCCCTGCACGAGGTCCTCCGGGGCCGAGGCGCCGGCGGTCAGGCCGATGCGCGAGACGCCGTCGAACCAGCTCCAGTCGATGCCGGAGGCGTCGTCGATCAGGTGAGCCTCGCGGGCCCCGGCCTTCAGACCGACCTCCTTCAGGCGCACTGAGTTCGAGGAGTTCTTCGAGCCGACGACCAGCACCAGCTCGGCCTGTTCGGCCAGGCGGCGGACCGCGTCCTGGCGATTGGTCGTGGCGTAGCAGATGTCTTCCTTGTGCGGCGCGGCGATGCCGGGGAAGCGCTCGCGCAGCAGGGCGACCATCTCGGCGGTGTCGTCGACCGACAGGGTGGTCTGGGTCAGGAAAGCGACGTTACTCGCGTCCTTCGGGATCCAGGCGGCGGCGTCGTCGATGTCCTCGATCAGGGTGACCGCGCCCTCGGGCAGCTGGCCCATGGTGCCGATCACCTCGGGATGGCCGGCATGGCCGATCAGCACGATCTCGCGGCCTGCGTCGTAGTGCTTCTGGGCCTCGACGTGGACCTTCGAGACCAGCGGGCAGGTGGCGTCGAGATAGATCATCTCGCGCGACTTGGCCTCGGCCGGCACCGACTTGGGCACGCCGTGGGCCGAGAACACGACCGGGCGGTCGTCGGGCGCTTCGGAGAGCTCCTCGATGAACACCGCGCCCATGGCCTTCAGCCGATCGACGACGTGGCGATTGTGGACGATCTCGTGGCGGACATAGACCGGCGCGCCGAACTTCTCGACGGCGCGCTCGACGATCTGGATGGCGCGATCGACGCCGGCGCAGAACCCGCGCGGGCTGGCCAGCAGCAGCGAGATCGGGCGACGGATCGGGGTCTGGGCGTTCATGGCGCGAAAACTAGTGGTTCTGGCCGCCGGGCGCCAGGAGTCTGCGTCGTTGCGACGTCACGCATATGCCTTTATCAGGCTGCATGACGCCGATGGGGCCCGTGGCTCCGCTTGGCTCTTTTTTGTCTTTGCACCGGACGTTTCATGCGCCGCACCTTCACGCTCGCCCTCAGCGCCCTGATGGCCGTTTCGATCGCCGCGACCACGGCGACGACCGCTTACGCCCAGTCGCGCGGCGACCAGGGCGGCGACGACGATCAGGCCGCCAAGAAGAAGAAGCGCGACGAGGAATGGAACCAGCCCAAGGCGCCGCTGCAGCAGCTGCGTAACGCCGGCCCGTGTCCGTTCGTGAAGGTGCTGTACGACGCCAGCCGCTACGTCGAGTTCAAGGACGGCAAGGAGTCGGCCGCGCAGGCCGGTTTCACTGGCGAAATCCAGAACCTCGCTTCCGGCTGCGCCTACAAGAGCGACGAGCCGATCAGGATCCGCGTCGAGGCCCTGTTCCAGCTGGGCAGGGGCCCGCAAGCGCAAGGCGACAAGCACGTCTACCGCTATTGGGTCGCCGTGACCGAGCGAAACCAGGCCGTGATCGCCAAGGAATATTTCGACCTGCCCGTGACCTTCCCGGCCGGCCAGGATCGCGTCTACACGACCGAGACCATCGAGCAGATCACCATCCCGCGCGCCGACGCCAAGGTCAGCGGCGGCAATTTCGAAGTGCTGATCGGCTTCGACGTGACGCCGGAAATGGCGGCCTTCAACCGTGACGGCAAGCGCTTCCGCGTCCAGGCCGGTCAGGTTCAACCAGGGACTTCCACCAAGCAATGAACGATTTGAAGCGGTCCTTGAGCGAGGCGGCTTCGGCCGCGTTCCAGGCCGCCGGACTTCCTCCCGAGTTCGGACGCGTCACCGCGTCCGACCGTCCCGACCTGGCTGATTTCCAGTGCAACGGCGCCCTCGCGGCGGCCAAGAGCGCCAAGCGCAATCCGCGCGAAATCGCCACGCAGGTCGTCGAGACCCTGAAGGGCGACCCCCGCCTAGCCTCGGTCGAGATCGCCGGCGCCGGCTTCATCAACCTGCGGGTCAGCGACGAGGCCCTGTCGGTCCGCGCCCGCGAGATCGCCGCCGACGCCCGCACGGGCGCCCAGGTGCTGGACGCGCCGCGCCGCGTGCTGATCGACTATGCGGGGCCGAACGTCGCCAAGCCGATGCACGTGGGCCACCTGCGCGCCTCGATCATCGGCGAGTCGATCAAGCGCCTGTACCGCTTCCGCGGCGACGAGGTGCTGGGCGACGCCCACTTCGGCGACTGGGGCTTCCAGATGGGCCTCTTGATCAGCGCCATCCTCGACGAGGACGCTGAGATCGCCGCCCTGGTCGGCAAGCTGCCCGACACCGCCGCCGACGCCGATCCGGCCGACGCAGCCGCGCTGAACGCCGAGCTCGACGCCCGCATCAGCCTGGCAGACCTCGATCGCATCTACCCGGCCGCCTCGCTGCGCCAGAAGGAAGACGCGGCCTTCAAGGAGCGCGCCCGCAAGGCCACCGCCGAGCTGCAGAACGGCCGCTACGGCTATCGCGTGCTGTGGAGCCACTTCGTCAAGGTCAGCCGCGTGGCCCTGGAGCGCGAGTTCCACGCCCTGGGCGTCGACTTCGACCTCTGGAAGGGCGAGAGCGACGTCAACGACCTGATCGAGCCGATGGTCGGCCAGCTGGAGGCCAAGGGCCTGCTGGTCGAGGACCAGGGCGCCCGCATCGTCCGCGTCGCCCGCGAGGACGACAAGCAGGACGTGCCGCCGCTGCTGGTGGTCTCGTCGGAAGGCTCGGCCATGTACGGCACGACCGACCTCGCCACGATCCTGGATCGCCGCCAGTCGTTCGACCCGCACCTGATCCTCTACTGCGTCGACCAGCGCCAGGCCCTGCACTTCGAGACGGTGTTCCGCGCCGCCTATCTCGCCGGCTACGCCGAGGAGGGCTCGCTGGAGCACATCGGCTTCGGCACCATGAACGGCACGGACGGCAAGCCGTTCAAGACCCGCGCCGGCGGCGTCCTGAAGCTGCACGACCTGATCGAGATGGCCCGCGAAAAGGCCCGCGAGCGCCTGCGCGAAGCCGGCCTGGGCGCCGAGCTCTCCGAGGAGCAGTTCGAGGACACCGCCCACAAGGTCGGCGTCGCGGCCCTGAAATTCGCCGACCTGCAGAACTTCCGCGGCACGTCCTACGTCTTCGACCTCGATCGCTTCACCAGCTTCGAGGGCAAGACGGGCCCCTACCTGCTGTACCAGTCGGTGCGCATCAAGAGCGTGCTGCGCAAGGCCGCCGAGGCCGGCGCCACGGCCGGAGAGATCGTCATCGGCGAGCAGGCCGAGCGGGACCTCGCCATGCTGCTCGACGCCTTCGAGGGCGCGCTGCAGGAGGCTTATGACAAGAAGGCCCCGAACTTCGTCGCCGAGCACGCCTACAAGCTGGCTCAGTCGTTCTCGAAGTTCTACGCCGCCTGCCCGATCATGAGCGCCGACACCGACGCCCTGCGCGCTTCGCGCTTGGCGCTGGCGGAGACGACCCTGCGCCAGTTGGAGCTGGCGCTGGATCTGCTGGGCATCGAGGCGCCGGAGCGTATGTGACGTCCACCCCTTCCTCTGGGAAAGGGGGAGGGGAGATGGCCGTTGACTCTCGACCTCGGCTCCCGCATTGAGCCGAGGACCCTCGCGGGAGACATCGGGATTCGCTCCCGAGGCCGAAGGCGCAACCGCCCCGGAAACGCTCAGGCAAAAGGACCGCGCGAGTTTAGGAACGCTGGAAAGAGGCCTCCCGAAAGGGCGGCTCGCCGAAGGAGCAAGGGACCGCGCGTCCCGGAATCTCTCAGGCCCAAGGGACAGCGGGGGCGCGACCAACCGGCGGAAGCCGGTCCTGTCGCCGACCTCGTTTGGAGCCCATCGCGTTGTCCGACCAAGATCTCAAGAAGACCCCGCTCTTCGACGCCCACGTGGCGGCGGGCGCGCGCATGGTTCCGTTCGCGGGCTATTCCATGCCGGTGCAGTACAAGGACGGGGTGCTGAAAGAGCACCTGTGGACCCGCGAGCACGCCGGTCTGTTCGACGTCTCGCACATGGGCCAGGCCCGCATCCGCGCCGAGAACCCGGCGAAGGCGTTCGAGAAGGTCGTCTCGGCTGACTACCAGGGCCTGAAGCCCGGCAAGCAGCGCTACGGCGTGCTGCTGAACGCTCAGGGCGGCATCGTCGACGACCTGATGACCGCGCGCCCGGACGAGGACGGCCTGTTCGTCGTCGTCAACGGCGCCTGCAAGGACAACGACTACGCCATCATCGCCCGCGAGCTGGCGGGCGAGGCCACGGTGACCCGTCTCGAGGACCGCGCGCTGCTGGCGCTGCAAGGTCCGGAAGCCGCCGCCGTGCTGGCCGCCCACGTCCCGGAAGCGGCCCAGATGGTGTTCATGGACGCCAAGGCCCTGACCGCCTTCGGCGTCGACGCGATCATCTCCCGTTCGGGCTACACCGGCGAGGATGGCTACGAGATCTCGATCCCGGCCGACGCCGCCGAGCGCGTCTGGAACACCCTGCTAGCCGACGAACGCGTCAAGCCGATCGGTCTGGGCGCCCGCGACAGCCTGCGCCTGGAGGCGGGCCTGCCGCTCTACGGCCACGACCTGGACGAGACCGTCTCGCCGATCGAGGCGGGCCTCAACTTCGCCGTCGGCAAGTCGCGCCGCGAGGCTGGCGACTATCTGGGCGCGGCTCGCATTTCCAAGGAACTGGCCGGCGAGCTCACGCGCGTCCGCGTGAACCTGCGGGTGCTCGAAGGCGCTCCGGCCCGCGAAGGCGCCGAGATCGCCGACGAGACCGGGGCCGTGATCGGCAAGGTCACCAGCGGGGGCTTCGCGCCCTCGCTCGGATACCCCATCGCCATCGGCTTCGCTCCCCCGGCCTACGCCGCGCTCGGGACGAAGTTGAAGGTAATCGTTCGCGGGAAGTCCGCCGCCGCCGAGGTGGTCGCCAGCCCGTTCGTTCCGAACCGTTACGTCCGCAAACTCTAATCTCATCCAAGGGCCGACACAGATGCGCTTCACCAAAGATCACGAATGGGTCGTCGTTCAGGGCGACGTCGCCACCGTCGGCATCACCGCCTACGCCGCCGAGCAGCTGGGCGACGTGGTGTTCGTCGAGGTTCCGGAAGCCGGCAAGACCGTGAAGCAGGGCGACGGCCTGGCGGTGGTCGAGAGCGTCAAGGCCGCCTCGGACGTCTACGCTCCCGTGTCGGGCGAAGTCGTTGAAGGCAACACCGAGCTCGCCGATGCTCCGGAGACCGTCAACGCCCTGCCGGAAAGCGGCGGCTGGTTCGCCAAGATCAAGCTCGCAAACCCGGCCGAGGTCGACGCCCTGATGGACCGCGACGCGTACGAAGCGTTCCTGGCCACGCTCTAAACCCCGCTCATCCCCGCGGAAGCGGGGACCCAGCGGCAACCTCAGCTTAGGTCCCCGCTTCCGCGGGGATGAGCGGATTTAAAAGCATGCGCTATCTCCCCCTGACCCCCGAAGACCGCGCCGAGATGCTCGGCGTGATCGGCGTGAAGTCGATCGACGACCTGTTCGTGGACGTGCCGGCCTCGGCCCGCCGCGATAAGCCGGTCGACCTGCCGCACCATGTCGGCGAACTGGAAGTCGAGCGGGAGATGGCCGCCCTGGCCAAGCGCAACCGCGCGGCGGGCGAGGGGGCGTTTTTCTGCGGCGCCGGCGCCTATCGCCACCACGTGCCGGCCACGGTCGACCACATCATCCAGCGGTCGGAGTTCCTGACCAGCTACACGCCCTATCAGCCGGAAATCGCCCAAGGCACCCTGCAGGTGCTGTTCGAGTTCCAGACTCAGGTCGCGGCCCTGACCGGCATGGAGGTCGCCAACGCCTCGCTCTATGACGGTTCGACCGGCGCGGCCGAGGCCGTGATGATGGCCCAGCGCGTCACCCGCCGGAACAAGGCGGTGATGTCGGGCGGCGTCCACCCGCACTATGTCGGGGCGATCGAGACCCTGGCCCACGCCGCCGGCGTCCAGACGACCCGCATGCCCGCGGCCATCGACGCCGAGGACGCGGTGATCGCCGCGATCGACGCCGACACCGCCTGCGTCGTCGTCCAGACCCCGAACGTGTTCGGCACGGTCACCGACGTGACGAAGATCGCCGAGGCCGCCCACGCCGCCGGCGCGCTGCTGATCGTGGTGACGACCGAGGCGGTCTCGTACGGCCTCTTGAAGTCGCCCGGCGAAATGGGCGCCGATATCGCCGTGGCCGAGGGCCAGTCGATCGGCAACGGCCTGAATTTCGGCGGCCCCTATGTCGGCCTCTTCGCCTGCAAGGAAAAGTTCGTCCGCCAGATGCCGGGCCGCCTGTGCGGCGAAACGGTCGACGCCGACGGCAAGCGCGGCTTCGTGCTGACGCTCTCGACCCGCGAGCAGCACATCCGCCGCGACAAGGCCACCTCCAATATCTGCACCAACAGCGGCCTCTGCGCCCTGGCCTTCTCGATTCACATGAGCCTCTTGGGCGAGACCGGCCTGCGCAAGCTGGCCGCGCTGAACCACCAGAAGGCGGTCGCGCTGCGCGACGCCCTGGCGGCCCTTCCGGGCTATGAGATCCTGACCCCGCGCTTCTTCAACGAGTTCGCCGTTCGCGTGCCGGGCAAGGCGGCCGAGCTGGTCGAGACCCTGGCCAGCCATGGCGTCATCGCGGGCGTGCCGTTCTCGCGCCTCGACGCGGGCGCGGGCCTGGACGACGTCCTGCTGGTCGCCGCGACCGAGACGACGCTGGACGTCGACATCACTTTCCTGACCAAGCTTCTGACCAAGGTGGTGGGCCAATGAGCATGAACAACGTCGGCCGCCCCACGCGCCCCGAAGCCGCGAATGACGCGCCCGTGGCCCACGCGACCCTGACGGGCGCTCGCGGCCTGCTGCAGGACGAGGCCCTGATCTTCGAACTGGACGGCTGGAACAAGACCGGCGTCGATCTGCCCGACGCCGCCGCCCCGTCCAGCGATCTGGCTGGCCTGCTGCGCTCCGAGCCGATCGGTCTGCCGGGCCTGTCGGAGCCGGAAGCGGTTCGCCACTACGTGCGCCTGTCCCAGAAGAACCACGCCATCGACCTGGCGCTGTATCCGCTGGGCTCGTGCACGATGAAGCACAATCCGCGCCTGAACGAGAAGATGGCGCGCCTGCCGGGCTTCTCGGACATCCACCCGCTGCAGCCGATCTCGACGGTGCAGGGCGCCCTGCAGCTGATGGACCGCCTGGCCCACTGGCTGAAGACCCTGACCGGCATGCCCGCCGTCGCCCTGTCGCCCAAGGCCGGCGCCCACGGCGAACTGTGCGGCTTGCTCGCCATCCGCGCCGCTCACGAGGCGGCCGGCAATGGCCACCGCAAGACGGTGCTGGCCCCGACCAGCGCCCACGGCACCAACCCGGCCACGGCGGCTTTCGTCGGCTACACCGTCGTCGAGATCGCCCAGACCGAGGACGGCCGCGTCGACCTGAAGGACCTGGAATCCAAGCTTGGCGACCACGTGGCCGCCATCATGGTCACCAACCCCAACACCTGCGGCCTGTTCGAGCGCGACGTCGTCGAGATCGCCCGCCTGACCCACGCGGCCGGGGCCTACTTCTACTGCGACGGCGCCAACTTCAACGCCATCGTCGGCCGGGTGCGCCCGGGCGACCTGGGCGTCGACGCCATGCACATCAACCTGCACAAGACCTTCTCGACGCCGCACGGCGGCGGCGGGCCGGGCGCGGGTCCGGTGGTGCTGTCGGAGGCCCTGGCGCCGTTCGCCCCGACGCCCTGGCTGGTCCATGACGGCGACGGCTTCGACCTGGTCGAGCACGCCGGCGAGGGCCGCCATCAGGCCGGTGGTGGTCAGCACGGCCGCGGGGGCGCAGTCGTGGATGATGGCGAGCAGGCGCGGCAGGGACAGCTCGAGGCGGGTGGGGTCGGGCGGGTAGGCGGGCACGGCGATCTCGGTCCAGCTGCGGCCCTCGTCGCTGGAGCGGTGGAGCTTCACGCCGAAGTGGCCGTGATCGAGCACCGCGTAGTAGCTCCCGTCGCGCCGATCGCACAGGGCCATGGGCACGTTGTCGCCGAGGAACGCGGCGTGGGTGATGGCGGCGCCGGCGCCTTGCAGGGCAGCAACACCGGCACCCTGGCGGGCAGCGTCAATCTTGCCAGCGCCGCGACCATCAATGTCGACAACGGCGCGGCCGGCAACGGTTGCGCGAACTCGTTGAATGCCAACGGTGGTCACCTGCAAGGCAACGGCTCGGTCAGCGTCGCGAACGACACGCTCGTGCTGAGCGGTTCGGGCGTGCCGAACGGTCCGGGTCTCTACTTCCAAGGCACGACGCAACTGGCGGGCGGCCTGGGCAACGCGTTCGGCGACGGTCTGCGCTGCGTGGGCG
>NZ_CALCDX010000079.1 GCF_937900395.1 uncultured Caulobacter sp. | reverse complement strand
GCGGCGGCCTTCCAGCTCGACGGCCAGGCGCGTCTCCTGGGCGTCTCTGTCCTCACTGAGATAGGCGATGGCGACGTCGGCGCCTTCGCGGGCGAACAGCACGGCCACGGCCCGACCGATGCCGCTATCGGCGCCGGTGATCAGGGCGACCTTGCCCTCAAGCTTGCCCGAGCCCTTGTAGAATGGCGCATCGTACATCGGCGCCGGATCCAGGCGATATTCGTCCCCGGGCTTGCTCTGGTGCTGTTCGGGAAACGGCGGAGCGGGGTAAGGGCGCGCGCCGGCCTGCATGGCTTCGGACTTTTCCTCTTCCTTCGGCCGGAAGGAGCGTTCCTCCTGGGCGTCCAGCGGCGCTTGAATGGCGCGTTCGGCGTCGGCGGCGCGCTCGCCGGCCTGTTCGAATTCGGGCGTTTGGGTCTCGGCCATGGCTGCCTCCTGGGGGGTGAGCCCGGAAAACCACTGGCGCCGCGCGATGTTCCAACCGCTGCCGAAAGCGGTTGCCCCCGCGGGGGGCTTCAGCCACCTTGCCCGCCTTCTTTGACATTGGTGACCCCATGCCGCGCGACGCGGCCGGAACGGCGCTTCCTCCGAAGCGGCCGCGCGGCCCCATCCTGACCGATCTGATCGAACTGCTCCGCCTGGCGGGGCCGGTCGTGCTGTCGCGCCTGGGCATCATGGTCATGGGCCTGACCGACGCGATCGTGGTCGGTCACTACTCCGCTCAGCAGCTGGGCTTCCACGCCATGGCCTGGGCGCCGTCGTCGATCTTCGTGACCATGAACGTCGGCCTGCTGGTCGGGGTGCAGGTGATGACCGCCCGCGCGATCGGCGCCGGCAAGCGGCACGAGACGGGGGCGGTGCTGCGGCGTGGCCTGACCTACAGCCTGTGGCTCGGGCTCGGCGGGATGGCGCTTCAGGCGCTGCTGGGCCCGTTGTTCCTGCACAGCCTGGGGCTGAAGGACGGCTTGGCCGACGGCGCGACCTTGCCGTTGATCGTCTTCTCGCTGTCGTTGCCGCTCTATTCGGTCTCGGTGGTCCTGACGTTCTGGCTGGAGGGGCTGGCGCGGCCGACGCCGGGGGCGGTGATGATGTGGCTGGCCAACCTCGTGAACCTGGCGGCCAATCTGCTCCTGGTGCCGGGGACCCTCGGTCTTCCGGCCTTGGGCGCCACGGGCGGCGCCTGGTCGACCTTCGCCGCGCGGCTGGCGCTGCTGGCCGCTCTGGCGATCTATGTGCTGCGGATGAAGGAGGCCCGCGCGCTGGGCGTCTTCGACAAGCCGGCGCGCGACCGCCCGGCCGAGATCGAGCAGCGACGGATCGGCTATGGCGCGGGCGCGTCGAACTTCTTCGAGGTCTCGGCCTTCGCCGGCATGAACCTGGTGGCCGGCTGGATCGGCGCCCTGGCCGTCGCGGCGTGGGCGGTGGTGCTGAACGTGGCGGCGATCATCTTCATGATCCCGCTGGGCGTGGCCTCGGCGACGGCGGTGCAGGTCGGGCGAGCCTATGGCGCGCGCGACCCGGCCGGCATGACCCGCGCCGGCTGGATCGCCTTCACGGTGATCGCGGTCATCGGTGTCATCGCGGGTCTGCTGCTCTATCCGACCCGGCACTGGGTGGCCCTGGCCTATACGACCGACCCGGCGGCGCTGGAGCTGATCCTGCCGGCCCTCGTGCTGACCTGCCTCTTCCTGGCGCCCGACGCGGTGCAGGTCGTGGCGGCCCAGGCGCTGCGGGCGCGGGGCGAGGTGTGGGTCCCGACCATCACCCACCTGATCAGCTACGCCCTGGTCATGGGACCGCTGGCCTGGTGGCTGGCGATCCCGCGCGGCATGGGCCTGAACGGCGTGGTGCTGTCGGTGATCGTCACCAGCTTCCTGGCGGCCGGCTTCCTGCTGGCGCGGTTCAGGATCCTGGATCTGCGGGACCGGAAACTGGCGCGGGAGGAGGGGGCCTAGGCCCCCAGGATCCAGCCTTCCTCGGTCTCGGCCACGGCGAGCGCGTCCTCGTCTAGGCCCTTGGGCGCGGCGAAGGCGGCGGCCAGCTTGCCGGCCTCGTCCAGCTTGGCGAAGTGTTCGGCGAGTTCGCGCACCTGGGCCAGGTCCTTGACCTCGCCCGGAGCTGGAATGGCCTTCAGCAGCGACGGGTAGACCTCGGCCACGACGATCTCGACGCCCTCGAGATCGGCCTCGGTCAGCGCCTTGAAGCCGGTCTCGAACGGCCAGACGCGCACCGCCTCACCGCGCGCGTCCTTCAGGCGGCGCACGGCCGGGATGCCGACGATCGCCTGACCGCCGACCGAGCCGTTGTAATAGAGCTTCCAGATCGAATGGGCGCCTTTGGCGGCCTTGTCGGCCTGGCGGAACTCGGGAAGATCGTCGGGACCGTGTTCGCGGACGCGCTTGGGCTGCAGGGTCGTCAGCGCGTCCTTGGGCGGGCAGCCCCAGAATGGGAAAGGGCCGCCGGTCAGGCGGCGGTTGATCTCCGAGCCGACGCCGAAGCGGTTGTTGGTGTTGTCGGCCTTGTCCTTGACCATCTTGGCCAGCTGGTCCCAGACCGCGCGCCAGGGCTTGTCGCCGGGCAGGGCGAGGGCCTTGGCGAGGCCGCGCGGGAAGCCCAGCGGGAAGTCGAAGCCGACCAGCGCCCGCTCGCCGCGCTTCTTCAGATCGTCGAGGATCGCGGCCAGACGCGTTTCGGCCTCGGCGCGGGTGGCCGGATTGTAGCTCTCGAAGCTGAGGCGGAAACGGACGTCGCGCTTGAGGACGCCGATCCAGATGGAGTCCGCGCCGGTGCTCGGCTTGGCCGCGGCGCTCCAATCCACGATCACATAGGCGCTGAACAGACGCGACACGGCAGCCGGCTCCGAAAGAGAAACGAAGTCGCGCTTCTACTCTTCCGAGAGCCGCCCGGCCAGATCATCAAAGCGCTTGACGCGCCGATATCAGGCCGCGTCGCGGATCTTGGCGGTCGGGCCGATCGGACGGCCGTTGCGGGCGAACCAGCGGATCGGCGGCTCGCACGGCGGACCCAGGGCCGCGCGGACGATGGCCGGCGGGCGGCGCTCTTCCGGGGTCATGAACAGGCCATTGGTCTTCAGCTTCAGGCCGGCCGCCTTGTGAGCGCCCAGCATGGTCAGCGGCACGGCCAGGACCAGACCCAGCAGGATCGGCGCGGTCGAGGTGAACAGGTCCGGCGTGAACCAGAAGACGCTGGCTAGCACGACGCCGGCGACGCTGATCCAGCCCATGGCGGCCGAGGCTTCCTTGAAGCTGACCTTGTCGGCGTCGCGGCGCTGGGTGGCCCAGCCGCCGACCTTGCCGGCCAGGATTTCCACGATGGCCCGGGTCTGGGTGAACATCAGCATCGGCGCGACCAGGGCCGACAGCAGCATCTCGACCGCCAGGCCCGCGGCGATGCGGCGCTTGCCGCCGAAGCCCTTGACCTCGGCCTTGCGGTTCAGGACGAGGATCGCGCCCAGGATCTTGGGGCCGAACAGCAGCACGAAGGTGATGATCATGGCCCAGGCGGTGGCCTGGATCTCGCGCCAGTCGATCAGCGCGTGCGCCGCGGCCTGCAGGTCGGCCATGGTGAAGGCCGCCTTCTTCAGCTCGGGCATCAGGGCGCGCGAGGTGACGCCCGCCGTCAGGGCGATGAACCACAGGGGCGATAGGGCGTAGCTCAGCACGCCGATGACGAGGTGCAGGCGGCTCATCCAGTGCAGGCCGGGCAGGCCGACCAGCGGCACGTGCTGGATGTTGCCCCGGCACCAGCGGCGGTCGCGCGTGGCGAAGTCCAGCAGGTTCGAGGGGCTCTCCTCGTAGGAGCCCTCCAGGTACGGGGCCAGGTGCACGCTCCAGCCGCCGCGGCGCAGCAGGGCGCTTTCCAGGGCGTCATGGCTCATCACCTCGCCGCCAAAGGGCTTGGGCCCATGGAGGTGCGGCAGGCCGCAGGTCTCGGCGAAGGCGCGGGTGCGGACGATGGCGTTGTGGCCCCAGAAGGAGCTCTCCGTGCCCGACCACCAGGCCAGGCCCGTCCAGGCGACGCGGCCGTACAGGCGCGTGGCGAACTGCAGGGTGCGGGCGAAGATCGTCTGGCCGTTGATGATCATCGGCATGGTCTGGATCAGGCCGGCGCCGGGGTGGCGCTCCATGGCGTCGGCCAGGCGGACCATGGCCTCGCCGGTCATCAGGCTGTCGGCGTCCAGCACCAGCATGTGCTCGTAGGCGCCGCCCCAGCGACTGACCCAGTCGGCGATATTGCCGGCCTTGCGGCCCGTGTTTTCCTTGCGGACGCGGTAGTAGACGTTGCTGTGCGCCTCGCGGCGGAAGCGGGCGAAGCAGGCCTGCTCGGCCAGGGCCACCTGGGCGTCGCGGGTGTCGCTCAGCACGAAGATGTCGAAGTGACGGCTCATGCCGGTCTCGGCCAGCGAGGCGTCCATGGCGCGCAGGCGGGCGAAGACGGCGGCGGCGTCCTCGTTGTGCACCGGCATCAGGATGGCGGTGCGGGTGTGCAGCTTGGGCATCGGCTTTTCGCTGTCGATGCCGAGCGGATCCTTGGGCTTGCCCAGCAGGATCACGAAGCCGGCCACGGCCGTGCAGAACCACAGCGACAGGGCCAGGAACAGCGGAGCCAGCAGGGTCAGGACGATGGCCTCGAGACGGGTCACGCCGCCCAGGGCGATGGTGTCGAAGGTGGCCTTCCAGCCGGCGCAGCCCATGACGATGGTCGAGAGCGCGATGATCCAGCGGCGCATCGACATGCTGGCGACCAGCGCGGCGGCGCGGCGCGGACCGCCTTGCCAGAAGCCCAGCGGCTGGACCGGCATGGCCAGCGGCGCCTCGGTGGGGATCTCGACGGTGTCCCGCCGCTGCACGACCTGATCGAGGGACACGCTCGTGGAGGTGCGCACGTCGAAGAGGGCGGAACGATCGCTCATATCGTCAGATCTCGGACTTTTTCCGGCGAACCGGGCATTCTCCGTATGTTTCGCCGCTTCAGCCTCTTTCCGCGCGGTCGCGGGTTCGCTAGGGGAACCGTGCAAGCGCGCGTGACGGATTCATGACGGCGAAAACCGGCGTGGAGAAGCACCGGCGACGCACACAGTAAAACCTTGATCACAAATTCGCTACCAGAAATCACGCCGATTTCGCAGTTGCGAGAAAATACACTGACCGCGCGCCGCGCGAGCGATGCTCGCCTTCTAGGGGAATTTGGCTAAGATGATGAATTGCCGGCGTTTCTTGGTTTTGGCCGGTGTTCTGGCGCTTGCGGCCTGCGGCGATCGGTCCGAGACCTCTCCCGCGAAACCCGCGGCGGTTGAGGCCGCACCATCGACTGAAGGGCTGCCGGCCTATGACGCCCAAGGCGTTATCGCCAGCCTGGAGGGTCAGATTCTCACGCTCGATCACGACGGCGCGAGCGCGGCGGGGCTGAAGCCTGGTCGCGACCCATTCAAGGTCTATGCGGACGTGCTGGCCGAGGCGCCGATCACGCCCGGCGCGCGCGTGAAGTTCCAATTCAAGAAGACGCCTGGCGGCCTGGAAGTGTCCAGGTTGGAGGCTCGGCCCTAATCCAACACCGTCATCCCGCGCTTCATGCGCGGGACCCATTTGTCGGCCCCACGTGAGGGATGATCTCGCTCTCACGTGAAAGCTGAACCATGGGTCCGGCGAACACGTCGCGGGATGACGGGTTGAGAGGGGGCTTAGCTCAGCTTCACCAGCATCTTGCCGAGGTTCTCGCCGGTGAAGAGCTTGAGGAAAGCGTCCGGCGCGCGTTCCACCCCTTCCTCGACCGTTTCCTTCCAGGTGATCTTCCCGGCCTTGATCCACTCGGCCATGTCCTTGGCGAACTGCGGGAACATGTCGGCGTGGTTGGAGACGATGAAGCCCTCCAGGCGCAGGCTCTTGCCCACGGCCAGGATGATGTTCGACGGCCCCTCGGGCTTACCGGTCTCGTTGTACTGCGAGATCATCCCGCACAGGGCGAAGCGCGCGAACGGGCGGGCCGAGTTGATCGCCGCCTCCAGGTGGACGCCGCCGACATTCTCGAAATAGACGTCGATGCCCTTGGGCGCGACCTTGGCGAGTTCGGCCACCACGTCGGGCGTGGCCTTGTAGTCGATCACGTGGTCGACCCCGATCGACTTCAGGAACGCGACCTTTTCCGGACCGCCGGCCGAGCCGATCACGGTGTGGCCCTTCAGCTTGGCGATCTGGCAGACGACCGAGCCGACGGCGCCGGCGGCGGCCGACACGAAGACGACGTCGCCCTCCTTCAGCGCCGCGATGCGCAGCAGGCCGACATAAGCGGTCAGGCCGGGCATGCCGACCACGCCCAGGAAGGCCTGGGGCGGAATGCCGTGGGTTTCGATCTTGGTGATGGCGCCCAGGCCGCCGGCCGCCAGCGCCTTAGGCGAGGCGTTATAGGCCTCGCGCCAGCCGAACATCGAGTTGACGATGTCGCCCGGCT
>NZ_CALCDX010000078.1 GCF_937900395.1 uncultured Caulobacter sp. | reverse complement strand
CGAGAGCGCGGGCGACGCCGCCCTCGGCCCTGTTCCGCCGCGCGCCCAAGGCCCGGTTGCCGCTGGGTCTGGAGACGGCCGGCGCGGTTGTCGCGGGCCTCGGCCTCGCCGCGCTGGCCGTCGCCACCGCGCCCACCCCGATGGCTGCGGCGATCATGATCGCGGGCGTCGCGGTCGCCTTCGGACTGCTGGCGGCGCTGGGACGCGGCGCGGCGTTCCTGTCGGGGCGACTGCGCGGTCTGGCGCGAGGCCCGGTCAAGCTGGGGCTCGCCAATCTGGCCGGACCAGGCTCGGCCGCGCATACCGCCAGCCCAGCCATTGGTCTGGGCGTGGCCCTGCTCGCTTGCGTCGTGCTGATCCAGTCGGCGCTGCTGGCCCAGGTCAGCGACGTGGCCCCGCGCACCGCCCCGGCCATGGTCTTCACGGAAATCCCCGCCGACCGCGCCGAGGCGTTCGACGCCGTCGTCGCCGGCGTCATGGGACCGACCAGTCCCGAGACCTATCTGCGCATGCCCTTCGCCACGGGGCGCATCGTCGCCGTGAAGGGCAAGCCTGTCGACCCGCAGGCCGTCAAACCCTCCCAGCGCTGGGCCTTCGACAATGACATCACCCTCTCGCTGCTCGCCAAGGAGCCGAAGAACGCCGGTGTCGTCGCCGGCCGGTGGTGGCGCGCGGACTATGTCGGCCCGCCTCAGGTCGCGATGAACGTCGAGGTCGCGCAGGCCGCGAACCT
Organism: uncultured Caulobacter sp.; assembly: GCF_937900395.1. GTDB lineage: Bacteria > Pseudomonadota > Alphaproteobacteria > Caulobacterales > Caulobacteraceae > Caulobacter. Next base: position 1,682 of record NZ_CALCDX010000078.1, on the reverse strand, counting down.
GAAGGTCGGCGACACGATCACGGTCCTGATCCTGGGTCGCGAGATCGAGGCGCGCATCGCCGTGCTCCGCAAGGTCGACTTCGGCGGTTTCGGGCCCAACTTCTCGCTGATCTTCGATCCCGCGACGCTGGACGGCGCCGACCTGCGCAGCGTCGCGATCGCGCGCCTGGGCCGAGAGCAAGAGGCGATCCTGACCCGAAAGCTCGGCGAGCAGTTTCCGGGCGTCAACGTGATCAGCGTCCGCGAGCAGCTCGACGCCGCCGCGTCGCTGTTCGACCGGCTGGCGCTGGCGGTGCGCGGCGCGGCGGCGGTCGCCGGCTTGGCCGGCCTGCTGGTCCTGGCGGGGGCGATCGCCGCCGGCGCGCGGGCGCGAGCGCGAGAGGCCGCCACGCTGAAGGTTCTCGGCGCCACCCGGTCGCAGATCCTGATCGCCTACGTCGTCGAATACGGCGCGGTCGGCCTGATCGCCGGATCAGTCGGCGTCCTGCTCGGCTTCGCCGCCGCCTGGCCCGTCGTGGTCAAGGTGTTCGAGGCCCGTTGGAGCGTGGACTGGAGCGGCGTCCTGCTGCTGCTCGCCGGCGCCACCTCGCTGACGACCCTCGGCGGGCTGATCGCCGCGAGCCTGGCGCTGTCGCAGCGGCCCGCGCCCGTCCTGCGGGGCGACTAGGACCAAGCTTTCACACCCACAGGCTTGAGGTTGGCGTGAGGCCCCAGGCGCCGTCGCAGCGCGAGGGCGCCTGGTACGGGAATATCAAAGGACATCGCCGGCGGCCGCTCGCCAGCGCCGCGGATTGACTCAAGGACGGCGACAAGGCGGAGGCTTGACTATGTCCCTGATCGATAAGGTTATCGGAGCCATTACCCCGCCCGAGACAGACGAGGTGCGAGCCGAGGCGACCGAGAGGGCGCGGGCCGCCAGCAACTCGGGCGACTGGCTGGACTTGGCGCTGGATCATCACGAACAGATCCGCTCGGCGTTCGAAAGGGCGCGCGCCGCGAGCACGTCCGAAGACCGCGTGGCCGCTCTGCGCGCGCTCGCCACCGTGCTGAACGGCCATGCCCAGGCCGAAGAGGTCGTCCTCTATCCCGCGCTCGCCAAGGCTGGCGAGAAGGTCCACGCGGGTCTCGCCTATACCGAACAGAGCACGGCCAAGATGCAGATGGCCGAACTGGAGCGCATAGAGCCCGCCGACGAAGCCTGGCTCGACAAGCTGGAACATATCCGCGGCGCGGTGCTGCACCACATGTTCGAGGAAGAAGGAACGTGGTTCCTGGAGCTGAAGGCCAAGGCTCCGGAACAGGATTTCCTCACCCGCCGCTTTTCCGAAGAGTACGACCGCTATGTCCTGGGGGTGGCGACGCCGCCGGCCGAAACCCGCTCGTTCGCCTCGTCGGTTGACGATGACCTTGAGGTGGTCGGACGCAACGACGCGGGCCCTCTTCAGACCGGCGGTGGCGAGGCGGAAGAACAGGCGGGGCTGGCGCCGAAGCCGTGATGGGCCGATAGCCGGGGCATTACCCTGTTTTCTTACGAAGGATTTCCGCCACGGCTTGTGCGTTTGCGCCGAGGACGACGTGGAGGAGGTTGTCGGCGAGCTGGACGCATCCGCGAGCGCCGGCCTTAGCGAGGGCGGGTTGGTCGAGCTTGGCGGGGTTGTCGAGGACGAGGCGCAGGCGGCTGG
>NZ_CALCDX010000077.1 GCF_937900395.1 uncultured Caulobacter sp. | reverse complement strand
GCGTTGCGGATGCCCTGGGTGAAGTAGACGCTGTGCCGCAGCCCCTTCTTCCAGTAGTCGACGCCGTGGATCGGCTCGCCGCCCGGGCGGATGTAGCCGCCCTCATGGACGGTGGAGAAGTAGCCGATGTGCAACGGACGGGGTTCGATGCCCTGCAGTTCGGCGGCCAGCTCGCCCAGCAGCGGGTCCATCTGGGTGGTGTGGCTGGCGCCCTTGGTCTGGAACTTGCGGGCGAACTTGCCCTCGGCCTCGGCCCGTTCGATGATCGCATCCACCTGTGCGGGCGGACCGCCGATCACGGTCTGGTTCGGCGCGGCGTAGACACACACCTCCAGATCGGGAAAGTCGGAGAACACCGTCTTGATCTCGTCGGCGGAATACTCCACCAGCGCCATCAGCCGGATGTACTCACCGAAGAGCATCTGCTCGCCCTCGCCCATCAAGTGCGAACGCGCGCAGATGGTGCGGGTGGCGTCGGCCAGCGACAAGCCGCCGGCGAAGTAGGCCGCCGCGGCCTCACCGAGCGACTGGCCGATCACCGCGGCGGGTTTGGCACCGTGGTGGCGCAGCAGCTCACCCAGCGCGATCTGGATCGCGAAGATCACCAGCTGCACGACTTCGATCGGGTACTGGCAGGTCTCCTCGGTGTAGTCGACCGAGTCGTCGAGGATCAGCTCGAGGATCGAATAGCCGCGCTCGTCCTGAATGAGGCTGTCCACCTTGTTGATCCACTCGGCGAACACCTCGTCGCGCAGGTAGAGGTTCTTGCCCATCTTGCGGTGCTGGGCACCGAAACCGGCCAGCACCCACACCGGGCCGTTGCTCACCGGTCCGTCGGCGCTGAACACCAGCGGGCTCTGCTTGCCGTCGGCGATCGCCCGCAGGCCCTTGACCGCCTCGTCGTGGTCGTGGGCCATGACGACCGCGCGGGAGCGGCCGTGGTTGCGCCGCGACAGCGAGCGGCCGATGGACTCCAGCGACGCCGCCCGGCCCGCCGGGCCGTCGACCCAGTCCGCGAGTTCGGCGGCGGTGGCGCGCTTGCGCGAGGTCAGGAATCCCGAAACGGTAATCGGCACAACGGGAACCGGCTTGTCGGCCGCCTCCCAGTCGGCGCGCGCGGCCTCGAGCAGTTCCAGCGCCTCGTCGGTGAGGCCGGGCAGTTCCGGCTCGGCGTCACCGGATCCGTACTCGGCGGCCTCGTAGTCGTAGGTGGCGACGAGCTCGTCCTCGTCGTCGTCCTCGACCAACACCCCGCCGACATAGACGGCGTCAGCGACCGGCGCGACCTGTTCCCCGCCGGGTTCCGAGTCCGGCTCGGGCTCAACGAGATCCGAGGGCAGCACCTCACGCAGCACCAGATGCGCGTTGGCGCCGCCGAAACCGAACCCCGATACGCCCGCGATCGCGTGCCCGCTGTAGCGCGGCCAGTCGGTGACGGTGTCGGCCACCTTGAGCCGGACAGCGTCGAAGTCGATGTAGGGGTTTGGTCCGGCGTAGTTGATGGACGGGGGAACCTTGTTGCGGCTCAGAGACAGCGCCACCTTGGCCAGGCTGGCCGCGCCGGCCGCCGACTCCAGATGCCCCACATTGGATTTCACCGCACCGAGCAGTGCGGGCTGATCGGCGGGGCGGCCGCGGCCGACCACCCGGCCCAGCGCGTCGGCCTCGATCGGGTCGCCCAGGATCGTGCCGGTGCCGTGCGCCTCGATGTAGTCCACGGTGCGCGGGTTGATGCCCGCGTCGTGGTAGGCCTTGCGCAGCACCTCGGCCTGGGCGTCCGGGTTCGGCGCGAGCATGCCGTTGGACCGGCCGTCGTGGTTGACCGCGCTGCCCGCGATCACGGCGAGGATCTCGTCACCGTCGCGCCGCGCGTCGGCCACCCGCTTGAGCACGACCACGCCGCCGCCCTCCGAGCGGGCGTACCCGTCGGCGTCGGAGGAGAACGACTTGATCCGCCCGTCGGCGGCCAGCACGCCACCGACCTCGTCGAAGCCCAGCGTGACCGCGGGGGTCACCAGCGCGTTGACGCCGCCGGCCACCACCACGTCGGCCTCACCGGTGCGCAGCGCCTGCACACCGGAGTGCACGGCCACCAGCGAGCTGGAGCAGGCGGTGTCGACGGCCACCGAGGGACCGCGGAAGTCGTAGAAGTAGGACACCCGGTTGGCGATGATCGAGCTCGCGGTGCCGGTGATCGCGTAGGGATGCGCGGTGCGCGGATCCATCATCGCCAGATAGCTGTAGTCGTTGGTGGAGCTGCCGATGTACACCCCGACGCTGCCGCCGCGCAGGCTGGACGCCGGGATGCGGGCGTTCTCCAGCGCCTCCCAGGTCAGCTCGAGCGCCAGCCGCTGCTGGGGATCCATGTTGTCGGCTTCCATCTTCGACAGCGCGAAGAACTCGGCGTCAAAACCCTTGAGGTCCTTGAGATATCCGCCTCGGGTGCGGGCCTTGGCGATCCGCTCGGCCAGCCTCGGCTCGTCCATGAACTCCGACCAGCGACCCTCGGGCAGATCGGTGATGGCGTCGCGGCCCTCCAGCAGCGCCTGCCACATCTCGTCGGGGGTGTTCATGTCCCCGGGGAACCGGGTGGACAGCCCCACGATGGCGATGTCGTCGACGTCGCGCCGCCGGGTCCAGTCCTCGTCGCCGTCGGCCTCGAGCTCCGGCTCGCCCTCGATGATCACCGTCGCGAGCGACTCGATGGTCGGGTGTCGGAACGCCACCGTCGCGGTCAGCGTCACGCCGGTGAGGTCCTCGATATCGCTGGCCATCGCGACGGCGTCGCGCGACGACAGGCCCAACTCCACCATCGGGACGGACTCGTCGACGGCGTCCGGTGCCTGCCCGGTGGCGTTGGCCACCCAGTTGCGCAGCCACTCCCGCATCTCGGGCACCGACATGTCGTTGCGGGGAGTGGTCAACTCCTGTTCGGGTGCCAGCGTGATCTCGTCGGGCGTTTCGGGCGTAGGTGATTCAGACATGAGACCTCACGTCGTGCGAAGGGCGCCACGGCAGCGGCCGACGTGTCGAACCGCACCCTGGTCCACTGAAGAACTTCCTTCTCGATGTCATTCCGCTTCGTCCGGGAAGGCGTTGGCCACCTTCCCGGACCGTAGGCTGCCGTCCAGGTAGGCCGACCGGCAGGCACTGCGGCCGATCTTGCCGCTGGAGGTGCGCGGGATCGCGCCGGCCGGGGTGAGCAGCACGTCCCGCACGGTCACACCGTGGCGCACCGCGATGGCGGCCCGGATCGCGTCGGCAACCTGCTCGATATCCATCTTGTGCGAACCGGGGGCCCGCTCGGCCACGATCACGAGTTGCTCGGAGGAGTCACTCGGGTCCCGTTTGAGACCGGCGTGGGCGTCGGCGAACACCTCGTCGGGCAGCTGGTTGGCAGGCACCGAGAACGCCGCCGCGAAACCGGTGCGCACCGCCTTGCTGGCCTCCTGCGCGGAGTACTCCAGATCCTGCGGGTAGTGGTTGCGGCCGTCGATGATGACCAAATCCTTGGTGCGGCCGGTGATGTAGAGCTCGCCGTCGTGGTAGGCGCCGAGGTCACCGGTGCGCACCCAGGTGGCGTCGTCGGTCGCGCCCTCGGCATGGGAGGGGCTGGTCCGCGACTTCAGGGTGTTCTGGAAGGTCTCGATCGTCTTCTCGGGTTTGTTCCAGTAGCCGGAGCCCATGTTGTTGCCGCTGATCCAGATCTCGCCGATCTGCCCGTCGGGCAACTCGGTGGCGCTCTCGTGATCGACGATCACCGCCCACTCACCGATGCCGATCTTGCCGGCGCCGGCCTGGGCCACCGCCTTGGGTGAATCGTCCGGCACCGGGACGAACCGGCCGGCGGCGAGTTCGTCGCGATCGACGGAGAGGATGGTCGGCTCGTCCGCCGACGGGGTGGTCGAGACGAACAGCGTGGCCTCGGCCAGCCCATAGGACGGCTTGATCGCCTTGCGCGGGAAGCCGAACGGGCCGAAGGCGTCATTGAACCGTTGGACGGTGGCCGCCGAGATCGGCTCGCTGCCGTTGAGGATCGCCTTGACGTTGGACAGGTCCAGCGGCTCCTCGCCCTCCTTGGGCAGCCCGCGTGCCGCCGCGTGATCGAAGGCGAAGTTGGGGGCCACCGAGATGGTGCCGCCGGTGTCCCCGGGCTGGCGGGCGATCTCGCGCATCCACCGGATCGGCCGGCGGACGAACGCGGCCGGTGTCATGAAGGTGAAGTAGTGGCCGATCAGCGATGGCAGGAGCGCGGTGACCAGGCCCATGTCGTGGAAGAACGGCAGCCAGGACACCCCCCGGTCGGCTTCCTCACCCTCCAGCGCCTCGATCACCTGCACCACGTTGGTGGCCAGGTTCAGGTGGGTGATCTGCACACCGCTGGGAACCCGGGTGGACCCGGACGTGTACTGCAGGTAGGCGATGGTGTCCTCGACCGCCTCGGGCACCTGCCAGGTTGCGCCGACCTCGTCGGGAATCGCGTCGACGGCGATGACACGGGGACGTTCCTTGGCCGGACGGCTGCGGAAGAACTTGCGCACGCCCTCGGCGGCCTCGGTGGTGGTCAGGATCGCCGACGGCTGGCAGTCGTCGAGCACGGCGTGCAGACGACCCACGTGGCCGGGTTCGGACGGGTCGAACAGCGGCACCGCGATGCGACCGGAGTACAGGGTGCCGAAGAAGGCGACGAGGTAGTCGAGGTTCTGCGGGCACAGGATCGCCACCCTGTCGCCGGGCTGGGTGACCTGCTGCAGCCGGGCGCCGAGGGCACGGTTGCGGGTGCCGAAATCGGCCCAGGTCAGCACCCGGGCGACACCGTCGCGCTCGGTGGAGAAGTCGAGGAACCGGTAGGCCGGCTTGTCGCCGCGGACCTTGGCCCAGCGCTCGACGTGCTTGACCAGGCTGGCGCCCTCCGGGAAGACGATCCGTCCGTCCTTGATGAACGGGTTATGGAAGGGCATACCACTCTCCTGTCGAAACACATCCTTCGCGGGCCGGGCGTCGCCGCGCTTCGCCCGTCATATCGCGGGCACCCGAAACCTCACAGATGGTACAGAGATCGGGGTGACCCCCGCCGGTGCGCCCGACCGGCGATGACTCCCGGTTGCTCTTAGTTTTTTCTTAATGTTAGGCGCAATCGCGGTGGCTACCAAATCGCTCGACCACCGGCGGTGCCCCTTCCTCAGCCGTGTTGCGGGTGCGGCGCGTTGTCGATGAGACCCCGCGCCCAATTCAGTGTCCACGCCGTGGCGGGCTGGCCGTCCAAGCTCCAGAATTGCGGCGTGTTGTACAGCGCGTGAACCGGCTGCCCGGCCCCGCCGGCCAGCACTTCCAGGGTGCCCGGCAGGTTGGTGATGCTGAACGCGCCCTGCGGCGCCGCGCAGATCAGATCACCGGCCCCGCAGATCTGGTTGGTGCGGTTGTTCAGCGCCCCGAACCCGCCCGGGCGCGCACCGCTCATCGTCAGGCCCAACTCGGACAGCACCGGCACCTCGTGCAGGGTGATCTCGGCACCCTGCCCCGGCGGGTTCGGCCCGACGTCCTGGCCGACCCCTTCCTGGCGGCGGCCGTCGGCGATCAACGTCACACCCAGCACCAGGTCCTCGTCCACCGGGCCGCGGCCGTTGCCGACGTCGCTGGCGATGTCACCGGCGATGACCGCCCCCTGCGAGAACCCGACCAGCACGAAACTGGTCAGCGGGCAGCGGTCGTTCATCTCGGTGATCGCCCTGACCGCGCCGCGGGTGCCCTCGGCGCGGCTGTCGTTGTAGGACATCTGTTTGTCCGCCGACAGCGGATTGTGGAACTGCGCGGTGTAGGGAACCGTGTAGATCTCCAACCGGTCGGTGCCGAACTGGTCGCGCAGCGGCCCGGTGACGTTGCGCAGCAGCGCGATGGGGAACTGGGTGGGATTCAGCGGGTCGTCGGTGGGTGAGGACTCCCAGGTGCCCGGGATGGCGATCAAGTTGACGTCCGGGCAGCTGGCGTCCTGGAACTCCGGCCGCGGCTTCTTGCCGCCCGGCACGCTGGTCGGCGGGACGGCGGTGGGCGGCACCGCCGACGGCGGCGACGCCGGCTTGCGCATCACCACCACGATGATCGCCACCACCAGGGCGACCACGACGGCCATCGCCCCGGCCGCGATGAGGCCGAGGATGCGGTGGCGCCTGCGCCGGTTCTGCGTGCTGGTTTTTCGGGCCATGTCTTCCTGCTAGCAGAGTGTCTCGGAGGCGATGCGGATGTAGTCGGCCGTGACGTCGTTGGCCCGGGTCTCGGCCGCGCGCTGCGGCGTCGTCGCCCGGAAGTCGGCGATGTCGCTGCGCACCTGCGGCGCGATGAAGTCCCACACCGCCTGCTCGCTCTGGCCGGCCGCCCGGGCCTGGCACACCGAGGACCCGATGCTCAGCGCGCTCAGCTCACTGGACGGCCGGACGCCCGCCGTGGTCAGGGCGGACAGATAGGCCTGCTGAGCGGGGCTTACGTCGAGCTTGCCGCTCTGCAGGGGGCCCGGCGCCACCGACAACGGCTGGCCCTCGGCCGAGGCGACGGCCTGGTCGGCGGGCAGCGCGACACTGGTCATCAGGTCGTCGCCGGAGCCGCACGCCGTCAGCCACCACGTCGCGGGCGCCAGCAGTCCGGCCGCCAGCGCCGCGGTTTTGCCGGCAGAGCGGCCGTCCGAGCGTTGCACGCCTCCACGGTACCGGCTGCCCGACGGTGCTCCCGGGCGCCGAACCGGCAAACGTGCGCTACCTGATGGCCGCCGCGATGTCGCCGGACATTGCCCCCAGCTGGCCGGCCCAGTTACCCCAGTCGTGCTCCCCGCCCACCGGGAAGTCGAAGTGGCCGTTGCGGCCGCCGAGCGAGCGGTAGTGGCCGTAGAAGATGCGGGCGCTGCCGGTGACCTGGTCACAGTAGCCGGCCATCGCCGGCGGGTCGGCGCAGGTGAAGGTCTGCGGGCTCCAGATCCACAGCCGGGTGTTGTTGTCCACCAGCAGCTGGGCGTGGACGTTGGGGTCGTGCCACTTCCACCGGCCGAGCTGGGCGGCGCCCCACATGGCCTGGGTGTTGACCCCGCCGAACTCGTTCATCCCGGCGGTGATGGCGCCGTTCTCGAAGGTCCGCGACGGGGTCAGGAACGCCGACAGCGCACCGGCGTAGCGGTAGCGGTCCGGGTGGAAGGTGGCCTCCATCATGGCTCCGGTGCCGCCCTGGGCGGCGCCGACGATCGCGTGGCCGCCGGGCGCGAGGCCCTTGTTGGCGGCCAGCCAGTTCGGCAGTTCGTCGGACAGGAACGTCTCCCACTGCCGGGTGCCGTCGGCCTCCCAGTTGGTGTAGAGGGTGAACGCTCCGCTGGCCGGGGCCACCACGGAGATGCCCTTGCCCGCGAGGGTGTTCATCGCGTTGCCCGCGGTCACCCAGTTGCTGACCGGGTCCCCGGCGTTGTAGGCGTCCAGCAGCACCACCGCGTGCGGGCCGCCGGCCAGGAAGGCCACCGGGATGTCGCGGCCCATGGCGGCCGAGGGCACCATCAGGGTCTCGACGCCGTCGGCGGCCTTCGTCGTGTACTTTCTCTCCACGAAGCTCTTGTCGCCAATCCACTGGCAAACCGACTTCGTCGTGACGCCTTGCTCCTCGGCGGTCCACGTTCCGATGAGCCACTCCATGTCGGCAATGTGTTCGTGAGCGGTCCCGCCATCCGTCCGCGTCTCGCGAACGGACGCCATTAGCCAGCGTCCGTCGGCTTTGGAGTGGACGACCGAATAGGCGCTGCTGGTCGATTCGCCGGAAGTCGGCTACTCGCGGGCCGATGCCAACCTGCAGGGGGCGTTCTCGCTCGGCGGCACGGTATTCAATGCCCGCTTCCGCTATACCGGCTCGCCGCGCGGCGTGCTGCCGCTCTACGACGCGCTTGCGCGCTCCGGCCGCATCGAGCACGTGCGAGTCGGCGCGCGTTAGCGGCAACTCACCGACCTCGGCAGCGTCGGGCGCGCTTGGGCGGGTGACGATCGCGAGCACCAGCGCCGATTCCTGGAAGGTGAAGGATTCCGGACTGATAAAGCCTTGCCGGGTGGCGAAGAAGGCTCCGGCAAAGCCGCCGAACATCGCCCCGGCAGCGGCGAACCCGACGCCCCAGGCAAAGCCGGTGAGCAGCGCGGGGGACCGCGGCGCCGGTCGCACCACGACGGAGCCGCTCGCATCGAGCGCCAGCAGGAACACCTCCTCGGCCGACAACGCGGTGAGCACCATCGGGGAGTGGGTCGTGGCGATGAACTGAAGCCGAGGGAACACCTTCTTCAGCGCCGGGATGAGCCGGAGCTGCCAGCGCGGGTGGAGGTGCTCGGTGCCCGCGAGCTCGAGACGGCCGCGCAGGTCGCCGCGTTCCCGCCCGGAGCGGAGGGCACCGACCCGGCCATCGCCCCGCGTCGCGCCCTGGACCAGCACGCCCTTCTCGTAGCGCAGCGAGGCCGACAGGCCGTCGATCTTGGGCTCCGCGGTATAGGCGACCGTCTCGGACGGCGAGATCCGCAGGAAGCGCCGGATGCGGGCGTCAAACTCAATCGCCTCGTCGTTCGAGAAGGCGTTGTCCAGGCTGAGCATTGGCACGCCGTGCTCCACCGGCGCGAACTGCTCGGCCCGCGCCGCGCCGACCCGCATGGACGGAGAATTGTCGCGCACCAGGTGCGGGAAGCGGGTCTCGATATCCAGGTTCCGCCGCTTCAGCGCGTCGTACTCGGCGTCGCTGATCGTCGGGTTGTCTTGCTGGTGATAGGCGATGTCGTGCGCGGCCAGCGTGTCGGCCAGGCGCTCCAGTTCCTCGACGGCCTGGGCTTCGGTGAGGTCGGCGACAGGGATCAGGGACACGGCGGCGAATCCGGACAGGCAAGGACGAGGCGGGACGTTAGCAACCTCCCCCTGACGGTGGGAGTCAGCGATGGACTTGGGGCGAATGGACCTTCAATCATCCCACCCAATTCAATCGTCATTCCCGCCCTTGTGGCGGGAACCTCTCTATCAGCCGCAAGTGCAGACGCGGCGGACCGCCAGCGGTCCGCTTGCATCTCACGTATCAGCTGAACCAGGGGTTCCCGCCACAAGGGCGGGAATGACGGGGAAAAGGCGCCGGCCAATCCAGCCCTAAGCCATCAACGCCCGAGCCGCCGCCCTCGCCGCTTCCGTGACCTCCGCGCCCGACAGCATGCGGGCGATCTCTTCCTCGCGCTGGGCGGGGGTCAGGGGCTCGACCTTGGTGCGGGTCGAGGTCTCGTCGCCGGACTTGGAGATCCGCCAGTGCGCGTCGGCCCGCGCGGCGACCTGGGCCGAGTGGGTGACCACCAGCACCTGAGCGTTGGCCGCCAGACGCTTGAGGCGCAGGCCCACCGCATCGGCCACGGCCCCGCCGACGCCCTGGTCGACCTCGTCGAAGATCATCAAGGGTTGCGGGCCGCCGCCGCGCCCGGCCAGGGCGGCCTTCAGGGCCAGGGCGAAGCGCGCCAGCTCGCCGCCCGAGGCGATGGCTTCCATCGGGCCGAATGGCGCACCCGGGTTGGTCGAGATCTCGAAGGCGACGCGGTCGAGGCCCGTCGGGCCGGCGCGGTCTTCCGCCAGCGGCTCCAGCGCGACGCGGAACTTGGCCTTCTCCAGCTTCAGCGGCGTCAGTTCGGCCTCGACCGCCTGGGCCAGGGCGTCGCCGGCCGCGCGGCGTTCGGCCGACAGGGCCTCGGCGGCGTAGAGATAGGCCTCGCGGGCCTCGGCGGCTTCCTTGTCGGCGGCCTTCAGCGCGTCCTCGGAGGTCTCGATGGCCTGGAGCCGAGCGGCGAACTCGGCGCGCTTGGCCGGCAGGTCCTCGACCAGAACATTCAGCTTGCGAGCCATGCCGCGTAGGGCGAACAGCCGCTCCTCGGCCTTCTCCAGGCGATCGGGCTCGAACTCGAAGGACTCGGCCACCGCGTCGATGGCGGCGCTAGCCTCTTGCGCCTCGACGATGGCGCGGTCGACAGCCTCGCAGGCGGCCGAAAGCCGGGTCATGGCGACGCCATCGGCGGGGGCGCCAGCCTGCAGAGCCCGGTCGCGGGCGCGCTCCAGGGCGCGGAACGCCTGGGCCAGCTTGCCCGACAGGCTGTCGCCGCCAAGCGCGTCCTGGGCGGCGGCGATGTCGGTGATGGCCTTCTCGGCCGAACTCAGCAGCGCCCGCTCCTCAGCCAGAGTCGCCTCCTCGCCCTCGCGGGGGTCCAGGCGGTCCAGCTCCGATAGGCGCAGGGTCAGTTCCTCGGTCTCGGCGGCGGCGCGGCCGGCGAGATCGCGCAGGCCGTCGGCCTTCTCACGCGCGGCGCGCCAGGCGCTCCAGGCCGAGGCGACCGCCGAGACGGAGACGCCGCCGAACGCGTCGAGCAGGCCGCGGTGGGTCTTGGGGTCGAGCAGGCCGACCGTCTCGTGCTGGCCGTGGACCTCGAGCAGCAGGCCGCCGAGGTCTTTGAGCACGCCGACGCTGGTGGCTTGGTCGTTGACGAAGGCTCTGCTGCGGCCGTCGGGCGACAGCTGCCGGCGCAGGACCAGATCCTCGTCACGGGCGTAGTCCAGGCCCTTGTCGTCGAGGTAGGCGAAGGCCGGATGGTCGGCCGGCAAGGCGAAGATCGCCGTGGCCGAGGCGTGGCCGGCGGCCCCTCGCCTCACCAGGCCCGCGTCGGCGCGCGCGCCGGTCGCCAGGCCCAGGGCGTCCAGGATGATCGACTTGCCCGCGCCGGTTTCGCCCGTCAGCGCGGTCAGGCCCTGGCCAATGGCGAGGTCCAGGCTCTCGATGAGCACGACGTCACGGATGGATAGGCCGATCAGCATGGGCGCAGGATCGCCGGGAATCAGAGTTTTTCAAAGCGCCAAGGCGGAACGAAACGGGATCGAGGGCCTCGATCCCGCCGGATCACATGCCGAGCACGCCCATCAGGCCGCCCTTCTTGGACTTCTTGGCGCCCGGCGGCGCCAGGGTCGCGTCCTTGTCCTTGGACAGCAGCCGCTCCAGCGCGTTGCGCTTGGCGCCGGCCTTCAGCGGCTCAACGGCGGGCTTCAGGCCATTATCGTTCAGCAGCTTGTAGGCGTCGGCGTACCAGCGGTCGCCCGGGAAGTTGTAGCCCAGCACGGCGCCATTGCGCTTGGCTTCGTCCATCAGGCCCAGGGTCAGATAGGCTTCGACCAGACGATAGAGGGCCTCGGGCGTGTGCGAGGTGGTCTGGTGACGTTCGATCACGGTCTTGAAGCGGCCGATCGCGGCCAGGGTCTGGCCGTTCTTCAGGTAATAGCGACCGATCGCCATCTCCTTGCCGGCCAGCTGATCATTGACCATGTCGATCTTCAGGCGCGCGTCGGTCGCGTATTCGCTGTTGGGATAGCGCTGGACGACGTCGCGCAGGGCGGCGAGCGCCTGCTCGGTGGCGGCCTGGTCGCGGTTCACGTCGACGATCTGTTCGAAGTAGCAGACGGCCTTCAGATAGTAGGCGTAGCTGGCCGACGGATTGCCCGGATACAGCGAGATGAACCGGTCGGCGTCGCCAATGGCGTCGGCGTAGTTGTTGCCCATGTAGTGGGCGTAGCCGGTCATCAGAATCGAGCGGCGCGACCATTCCGAATAGGGGTGCTGGCGCTCGACCTCGCGGAAATAGTCGACGGCCTCGTTCCAATTGCCGCGATCCAGGCGGTTCGCGCCCGTGGCGTACAGCAGTTCGACGGGGCGTTCTTCGTAGGCGAGGCTCGGCTTCTTGGACTTGCCGGCGCAGCCCGCCACCGACACGGCGACGAGAACAGCGGCGATAGTGACGGCCGAACGTCCCGAGAAATTACGAAGCACGGAGTCTCTCACCCTCGAAGCAAACGTGCGCCCCTGCGCCGTGCAAGGCTTCTACACCACGCCACGGAAGGCGCAAATGCGAACGCCGAGCCCCGACTTCCCGAGACGCTCTTAAACCGCTTGAGCCAGTTCCGACGCGAGGGCGCGCAGGCGCCAGGCGCGCGGCTGGGCCAGCAACGCTCGAACCACGGCGTTATTGAGGCCGTGACCGGCCAGAACGCCTTCGAAGCGGCCGACGATCGGCTTGCCCAGCACATAAAGATCGCCGATGGCGTCCAGCGCCTTGTGACGCACGAACTCGTCCTTGCGGCGCAGGCCTTCGGGATTGAGCACGCGGTCGCCGTCGATCACGACGGCGTTTTCCATCGAGCCGCCGCGGGCCAGGCCGATGGCGCGCAGAGCTTCGACGTCCCGCAGGAAGCCGAAGGTGCGGCAGTTCGACAGTTCCGAGCGGAACGAGTCTTCGTCGATCGCCAGGTCGACGGCCTGCCGGCCGATGGCCTTGCTGCCGAACGCGATCTCGAACGCGACCTCGAATCGGTCGGCGGGCAACAGCGCGGCGCGCTTGTCGCCCTCCTCGACCAGAATCGGCGCGAGGATCTCGATGTATTGGCGGACGGCTTCCTGCTTGCGGCGGCCGGCGCGGTCCAAGATCTGAACGAAGGGTTCGGACGAGCCGTCCATGATCGGCACTTCCGGGCCGTCCAGCTCGACGACGCAGTTGTCGATCGACAGGGCCGCCAGGGCCGCCATCAGGTGTTCGATGGTCGAGACGCGGACGTCGGCGGCGTTGCCGATCACCGTGCCCAGTTGCGTCTGGCAGACCGCCCCGGCGGTGGCGGGAACGCGGTTGTCGCGGTCATGCACGTCGGTCCGCACGAAGACGATCCCCGCGTCGGGGGCCGCCGGACGCACCACGACACGCACGTGCGCGCCCGTGTGCAGGCCGATCCCCGCGAAGATCACCGGTCCCGCGACCGTGTGCTGAAAATAACCCGAAGCCGACACTCGAGACCCTTATTGCTAGACGGACGAACCGTAGTCCGCCGTTTTCGCCCCGGATTAGCATGTAGGAGTGATGCTGCGTCGCGGCAAAGCAAGTCCTGTTTCGGATTGTTACGCTCTAAAACTATGATTTTATTTCACTTTTATTACGAACGCGCGCGCAGCGAAACAGAACGTCGCTCGACGATCCGCGGACGGTGATCTTGGGCGAGTCTCGCCTAGCGGCGGGGGAAAAGCAGGACTAGGCTCCGCCGCCAAAGGCATAACCGCTTCCAGGGTTTTCGGTTTCATGATCAAGAGCTTGCGCTTCGCGGCCTCCGCCGCCGTTCTCTCCCTCGCCTTGGTCGGAACGGCCCATGCGCAGGCGGTCGCGCCGAAGCCGCACGTCTTCACGGCCAAGGACATGGCGAGCCTGGATCGGCTCAGCGATCCCCGCGTCTCGCCGGACGGCCGCCATGTGCTCTATGCCGTGCGAACCATGGACTATCCGGCCAACAAGGCCTCCATGTCCCTTTGGGTCGCCGACCTGAAGACCAAGATGGCCCCGCGCCGGCTGAAGATCTCGGACGGCGGCGCCAGCAGCGGGCGCTGGAGCGCCGACGGCAAGTCGATCTACTTCGTTTCCAGCCGCGCGGGCGGAACCGACCAGGTGTTCCGGACCGACGTGGCCGGCGAGGCGGCCACCCAGGTCACGGCGACGCCCTTCGACGTCCAGGCCTACAAGATCGCGCCGGACGGCAAGGCGATCGTCGTCGCGATGGCGGTGTTCCCCGATTGCGCCGACCTCGCCTGCACCGAGGCGCGCCTCGTCGCCAAGACGGCGACCAAGGCCACGGGCGTGGTCTATGACCGCCTGTTCGTCCGCCACTGGGATACGTGGGCCGACGGAACCCGCAATCACCTGTTCGCCTATGCGCTGGACGGGAGCGGCGCGGCCACGGGCCAGCCGATCAACCTGATGAAGGGCTTCGATGGCGATACGCCGACGAAGCCCTATGGCGGCGATGAGGACTTCACGATCAGCTTCGACAGCAAGACGGTGGTCTTCTCGGCCAAGGTCGCCGGCAAGGACGAGGCCTGGACGACCAACTACGACATGTGGGGCGTCCCGCTGGACGGCTCGGCCAAGCCGGTCAACTACACCGCCGACAACAAGGCCTGGGACACCACCGGGCTCGCTTCGCCGGACGGCAAGCTGATCGCCTATCGCGCCATGAAGCGTCCGGGCTTCGAGGCCGACCGCTTCGCGATCATGATCTATGACGAAACGACCCAGAAGGTGCGCGAGCTGGTCCCGACCTGGGACCGCTCGGCCGACGCCATCGCCTGGAGCCGCGACGGCAAGACGATCTACGCCACCGCCCTCGACGTCGGCCAAGGCAAGCTGTTCGCCATCGACGTCAAGACCGGCAAGGTCACCGCCCTGACCGGCGAGGGCCACGTCAGCGCCTTCGACGTTGGGCCCGGCGGCCTCGTCTACGCCTCGGATTCGCTGAAGAGCCCGTCGGAGCTGTTCCTGCTGCCGGCCAAGGGCCCGGCGGTGAAGGTCGCCAGCGTGTCCAGCGAGGCGCTGAAGGACGTGGCCTGGGGCGAGCCCGAGCAGTTCAACTTCAAGGGCTGGAACGACGAAGCGGTGCACGGCTTCGTCCTGAAGCCCGCCAACTTCGACCCCGCCAAGAAGTACCCGGTCGCCTTCCTGATCCACGGCGGCCCGCAAGGCTCGTTCAGCAACAGCTGGTCCTACCGCTGGAACCCGCAGGTCTACGCCAACGCCGGCTACGCCGTGGTGATGATCGATTTCCACGGCTCGACCGGCTACGGCCAGGCCTTCACCGACGCGATCAGCCAGCACTGGGGCGACCGCCCGCTGGAAGACCTGCAGAAGGGCTGGGCCTTCGCCACCCAGAAGTATTCCTTCCTGGACGCGGACCGCGCCTGCGCCCTGGGCGCCTCTTACGGCGGCTACATGGTCAACTGGATCGCCGGGAACTGGAACCAGCCCTGGAAGTGCCTGGTCAATCACGACGGCGTTTTTGACACCCGCGCCATGGGCTTCGCCACCGAGGAGCTGTGGTTCACCGAGTGGGAGAACGGCGGCACGCCCTGGCAGCCCGGGACAACCTACGAAAAGTTCAATCCCGCCCTGCACGTCGACAAGTGGGTCAAGCCGCAGTTGGTCGTCCAGGGCCAGCTGGACTACCGCATCCCCGTAGAACAGGGCCTGGCGACTTTCACCGCCCTGCAGCGCAAGGGCGTGCCCAGCAAGCTCTTGTACTTCCCCAATGAGAACCACTGGGTGCTGAAGGCCCAGAACTCGGTGCAGTGGCACAAGGAAGTGCTGGACTGGCTGGACCAGTGGACGGGGAATACACGGCCGGGGAAGTGATCGCCGCAGGCGATCATCCCGGCGAAAGCCGGGATCCAGCCAAATCCCGTGTCATCCCGGCCGAAGCGCAGCGAAGAGCCGGGA
>NZ_CALCDX010000076.1 GCF_937900395.1 uncultured Caulobacter sp. | reverse complement strand
CCGCAAAACGAGAAAATTCTAGCTCAAACCGGTCCAGTTTTTCAGGAGCAGGTCAGTCAAGGAGCAGTTGAGGAGCTCGCCCCAACACATCAAGAAGATGCTGGCGCTTAGCTTCAAATTTTCGGTCATCGACGCGTCCTTTAATATCCACGTCAATGGAAGCCTCGTGGGTGAGGATGATCTTAAGGACCTCGCTCAAGCGACCGAATTCTTGTGGCTGGTGAATGGCTACGACGATAAATACATTGGCGCGCTTACGAAGCTAAAGCGCGCGCCCGTACCGGTTACGACAAGGCTGAACGTCAAAGGCTTCGCTGCCACCGTCACGATACCAAGGAATCTAAAAATAACCGGGACCGAAGAGAGAGCAACGATCGATCTATTCGTCAACGGACGCCTGAGGGAAAAGAATATTCTGCGCCATATACCTACGCAAAAGATCGTCGAAAACTACCTATACGGGCAACTTCATTTCGATATTTTGGACCGTGAAGGCGTCGATCCATTTACCAGTAGCCGCGAGGGCGTCGTCGAGGATGACGCGCAATTCAAGGCGCTGATGAAATTCCTCGATGAGGATCTGGTCCCCATGATCATCGACCAGTGGGATCAATTCCGTCTCGAGCGCGGCCTAGAGGGTGACGACGAAAATCCGCGAAAGACGAAGAGGCAGCGAAAGGCACGCGATCTCTACAACCTGACAGCTGAAGACTATTCGCCTGAAGAGGGCGACACGGGAAAGGATGCGGTCGCAGAATGGATCGGCGAACTACGAGGGGATGCCGAGTTCAACCTCCAAGCCTATGTCGATTGCTTTCTCTCGGAGAACCTCGCGAGGAAATACATCACCTATCGCGGCCAGAAGCTGACGCAGCCTATCGAGAACATCGCAAAGCAATGGCGTGGGCGAGAAGAGATCGGCAAGGCCGCCGCGAACATCAGCTTCGACCTTCGTAAATCAGAGGAAGATATCGATTATCTAAGCATGGATGAACTCGCCCAAACCATCGAGGGAGGCAAAATCAACAACGGCCCCTCTCTTTGGCGAGACGCTGTCTCCTATAAACCCGCTCGAAACGCCGTGGGACATACGGGCTTGTTGAACCAAGTCGCAAAAAATCACCTGAGCATGACCTACGAGAACATCAAGGCGCGCATCAGAAATCTCTTAAAGACAGTTCAGTAGGCATAGATGCCGGTCAGGCCCACAGCGGGAGGGCCGGTTCGCGACGTCCAAGCGGGGGAAGGGAAACCCCAGTTTGCTTGTGGCGCGACCCATCCCGCCAGTTCAAGGACCTCGAAGGCTCGCGCCTCAAGTGCTGGTCAGGAACTTACCCGCGCGCAGGGCCGCGGCGAGTAGAAGTAGGAGCCAAGGGAACAGCGCCACGACCATGAGCTTCAAGGCCAGCTGCGTCTCGTCGTATTTGATCCTCAGGATTTTGCTGTTGCGCCAGATCTGACAGCTCAGATCTTCTAGCAGGGCATCCTCACTCGTGGTCGTCAAAGCCTGATGATAGTTGCGCCAAGTGTCTAGGGCGATGTCGCGGAAATAGATCAGCGACATCCGCTCGCCCGGCGCCAGATGGGGAAAGAATACATAACCCAGTCGCCAGAGCGCCAAGAAGAGGGCGATAGCCGCGACGATACCCGCCAAGCCACGCGGGCTGGTCATGTCCCGAACCGGAAAGTTCAGGGCCATCAAGCCCAGCATCGACACGTTCAGCGCCAGCAGGAACGAGGCCTTGCCGTCGATGCGCGGGTAGAAGCCCATTAACCGGTCGAGCTGGGTGGTGGCGAAGGCGCGCGCGTCCGCTGGGCTAAGGCGCGCAGGGGCAGGGAGGGCGGCGACTGTCGTCATGGTTCAGCCCACCGCCAGGCCAAGTTCGAGGATGTGTTCGCGTAAACGATTGCAAGCAGGCCCCATCGAGGCGGCCGGAGCCTGCGGATCGAACCGGTAGGGAATGGTGGTTACCCCGGCCAGATCCGACGGCAACTGTACCTTCTCCTCGCGCGGCTCCATCAGGATGGCGCGGGCGCGACCCAGGCGGCCCATGAACAGGCCCAGTTCGAAGATGACGTTGTCGCGTGGCTTAGGCCATAAGCTCTTGCGGCTGCGCACCGTGTCGTCGGGATGGGCGATGGCCACGGCGAAATCGGACTTGTCGATCTCGTCCTCCAGGCTCTGGAGGGTATAGTTCGCGACCTTGAACACTCCGTCGGTCCAGACGATCACATTGAAGTCGTCATATTCGAAGGCCGATTGCACCGCGCGCGCGACCTTCAGCGCCTCCACCGACGAGATGATGAAGACCCGTGGCTTCTGGCGCGGGACACCGGTGACGGCGTTGCGCTGCAAGAGCCTCCTCGCCAGCTCCTTGGCGATGGCGCGGTAGATTTCGGGGTGCTTGCCGGCTAGGGCGGCGAACAACGGCTCCTCCAGGCGAAAGGCCACGACGGTTTCGGTGGCGCGCACCGTCGCCGAGCGACCCTGGGCCGGCTGGATGGCGGCCATCTCCCCGACGTGATCGCCAGCGGCGCGGCGATTGACGGTCTTGCCGTTGACGATGACGTCGCACGCACCCGCGATCAGGATGTAGACCTGATTGTCATGTGCGCCCTGCTGGATCAGCGTCTCGCCAGGCGAAAACCCCTGCAGCACGGCCTGATCGGCGATCGCCTCGGCCAGGATCTGGTCGCCTTTCGCCAGCTTGCTCTCCAGTGCCGCCTCGACCCGCAGCCTGCGGGCCTCTGGGCCCTGATAACGTTCCAACATCTTCAACCTCTTCAGGCCGCCAAGGCGGCGGGCGGCGGCGGCGCGACCGTCTTGTTCATCGGGCAATCGGGCATGGATCCGCAGCACGTCTGCTGGCGCATCGCTTTCCAGAAGCGCTTTTCCGCCTCGTTCCAGTCCATCAGTGCCTGGACCAGGCCTGCGGCCATCGCCGCATGGTCGGCGCAGGCGTTAAGCGCCTTGCCCGAGCCGCAGACGCAACGCTGGCGCAGGGTGGCCACCCGGCCAGGTTTGACCCAGACCGAATAGAGCCGGCGCTCGCCTTCCCGCAGGGTGACGAAGGCCGGCGCATTGCCACGGCGGCGGACCTGCAGCCGCCGCCGACCCAGCGCTTCCACGAAGTGGTGGCCCAAGGCTTCGGCGCAGCGCTCGGCGCGGGCCTGGTGCACGGCGGCCGAGCCGTGAGCCCATTCCACCGTCGTGGGCCAGCGGCCCAGCCGCGCAGCCGTCTCCTGCAGGGCCAGGAACTTCAGCACCTTGCGCCACCACAAGACCACGCCCTCGTCATCCTCGATGCGCTGCGGATCGGTCTCAGAATAGCCGAGGCAGAAGCCGCCCCCCGGATTGATGTGGCGGTCCGGGCAGAAGGCGGGAAGCCGCTCGGGCGTGTGTTCCCGCACCAGAACATCACCCCGTGTCACTTCGACGTGCAGGTGATAGGGCGTGACCTTGCCGCTGCTGCGCCGCAGTTGAACGAGAACCAGCAGCGCGCGGCCCTGATGGCTCAGGACGCGTGCGCCGTGGATCCCGGCCTGCTGGGCGATCAGTTCGGCGATGCGGCCATCAGATGAGGCGGACATACGGCTTGACCACGGTCTCGGCTGCCTTGGCCACCGCCGGGGAGGCCACGGCGAACCCGGCGCTGCGAGCGGCCTTGGCCACTTCGTCGCCGCTCTCGGCCAAAGCGTCGACGGCCGTGTCGTAGTCCAGATCGGCCATCTTACGCGACGTGCCAAAGAGATCGCGCACCGCCCGGCTGCCGGCGTCGTAGGCGGCCTGGCCGATGGCGGTCTCGCGGTCGCCACATCGACACTGCTCGGCCTCGGCGCTGCGCACGCCACGGCTGACCGCGCAGCGGACACGGTCGCCTTTCAGGCCCAGGCGCGTGATGGTCATCGGGCCGAAGTCCAGGCCGATCTGCAGGCCCAGGCTCGAGGCGTCGATGCCTTCCTTGTCCAGCATCTCGATCGCCAGGTCGAAGCTGCTGCGCAGCGCGCCCGCGCACAGAACTGCCGTGGAGACGCTCTCCTCGTCGTCGGTGGTCTTGGCCGTGCCCTCCAGCGACATGCCGTGCAGGCAGTCGCCGATGAAGCGGATCTTGGCGCCTTCGAAATCGGACGTCAGTACGCGGTCCATCTCGGCGCGCAGCACGTGCAGGACCCGCACGACGTCCTCGGCGTTGTCGTCGATATTGTCGGCGACGTACTGGGTGAAGTTGTCCAGGTCGGCATAGGTCGACACGCCCTCGAACCGCTTGGAGTTGCCCGGGGTGAGGACGGGAATGTCGAGGTTCTTCAGCGGCGGGGTGGGGCGGGAGAACTCGAACGACCCGATCGGGTTGTCGGCCAGATCCTTGCGCCAGTCCTCGACGATGCTCTCGGCCGTCACCTCCAGAGCCGCCGCGTCCTGGCTGGCCTTGATCTCGTCCTTGGTCAGGCGCGTGGTCTTCGGGGTGTCGACCTCGTCCAGGCCGATGGCCTTACGCGCCTCGTTGGTCAGGTAGATGCCCGTGGCAGCACCCGCGCCCGAGAGCTTGGCGGCGTGGTTGGCCGGCGCGCCCAGGAACAGCGGCTCGCGATAGCCGCTGCGGCCGTTGTTGACGGCCAGGGCCTTGCCCGTGTCGATGCCCACCCGCAGCTTGGCGTCAGGGATGTGCTGGTCGCTATCGCCGGTCTGGGCCAGGACGTCGATCATCAGCTGGGCCAGGGCCACGGCGCGATGCACGCGCTTGGCCTCGCTGTCATAAGGCTTGGCGATCAGGGCGTGGAGCCGCTGGTTGTGGAAATCCACGCGCTTGGCGTCGGCGCCGACGATGGCGCGGTGGGCGGCGCGGTAGTGAAGGTTCAAGAAGCGCAGCGTGCGCTTGTGGCACATCTCGCCTTCTTCCTTGGTCACCGCCAGCATGTCGTCGAGATTGACGATGTCGGCGTAGAGGTGGACGCCGTCCACCCGGTAGGCCTTGTTCGTCGGAATGTTTTCGAGCGAGGTCTCGCGCGTGTAGTTGACGACGGTGACCGTCTCGACGTCCTTGATCTTCTTTTTTAAGTGATCGCGGGCGCGATCTTCCTTCCAGATTTTCGCCATGACGGCCTCCATATAAGGACCCGTTCATGCGGCGAGGGCTCGCTCACCTCCGCGAAAACGACAGTTGTGAACAACTGTCGCCGCGTCTAATGATGCCAACGCCGATGAAAGAGTCGGACACGGGAGAGGCTCGACCGCCCGACCTGCCAGTTGATTGGCCGGCCTCTCCCACCACGACATTCAGTCGGTTACGCTTCAAAACAATCTGTATGCGACGTGGGTCCGTGAGGAACCAAGGTCGCTAAATTTTCACGGAAAGCTGTAGCCCCAGCACGCCGTTATCGCACCTTGTAGGCGGATTCGTGGGCGAATAGGAAGAGGGCGTTAAGCCTATTTTAATTTCATGAGTCGGGCATGCCCTACAAGATGTAGTGTGTCGCCTTGATCGACCCGCGACCTACGGCACGTCAGCGCTCAACTCTCCCACCTCCAAGCTGGCGTCCCGCGCCACAGCCAATCCTTACGAGTCTGCCCGGCGACGATCGCACCCACTCCAGCGATCACGCCTTTTGCTCATCATGAGCATATATGGGCTACGCCTACCTGTTGCAACGGCGCTGTGAAGAGAAATCGGCGCTTTTCCAAAGAGACTTATCCGGCGACGGCCGTCAGGGGCGCTGCCGCGGCGCCCTGCGGTCAGGCCGCTCATGGATCTAAAGGCACCCCATCCAGTCGCTCACCCGCCGCCCGGTACGCAAGATATGTTCGGCTTCGCGCGCATCTAGGCCGAGCGCGGTCAGTCGGTAGCCGATCTGGGATCCGCGCTGACGCCAGACGGGGCCAGGATCGCCGCTCTCGACAAGTCCGAGTTCCATCAAGCGATCAACCGTCTTGGGACCGATGCCCGGGCGCTTGGCCAGAGGCTCGAAGAGGGTCCCGCTGTCGGTCAGCTTGCCAAGCGCCGTCCACTGCTGGCCGGTAAGCTGTAGGTCCGCGAGCGCGGAAGCGGGCGCGCTCATCGGCTGACCGCTGTGCGCACGAACACAGCCTGCGAGGCGCTGAGGCCGCAGTCGACCGCCAGCCTAAAAACCTGATCGCGGGCGTCATGAACGTTCAGGCCATGATCGCGGACGAGTTTGCGTGCCAACTTGCCCAACGGCGCCAGGTCCCCGGAAGTGATCGGGGCCATGCGCTCGGCGGCCTGGCCAAACTCAGTCTTGAAGCGCGCTGGCAGGTCTGCCCCGTGCAGGAAATAGTGGAGATAGGGCAGGAAGTGGACGTGCTGATAGATGGCCTCGCCGGTGCGGCCGTTGTTCTCGAAGATCTGCTGGTTGGATCTTCCGTAGCCGCCCGGATTGAACTCGGGATCGGCGAACACCCGCCAGCGCTGGTCAGGGATGGCGCCGCGTTCGCGCAGCGCCTGGGTTAGCGCCGCTACCGCCTGACCATTGGCGTCGACATCGCGGGGCGACAGATCTTCAAGGTCAAAGACGATGCCGTCGACAAGCGCCTGTTCCTGCGGCGTAAGGGCGATCTGGGTCATGCTTGAGTTGTATCCGAGGCGGCTTGGCGCGGCAAAGTCTACTGCTTGGTGCGTCAAAATCGGTCGTGATGGGGCCGCGATGACTTGCGTCGGACCTGTGCCTGTCTTCAACTGGGCTCAAGCTTGAGGGTAGGGCGGATTGACCTTTCAACCACAGCAACTGCTGATCGTCGGCGCGGGCTTTTCCGCCAATGCCGGCCTGCCGCTGGCCAGCCAGTTCACGGCCCAGCTTCTCGACGTAGAGAGGCTTGTCTCGGACGGACCCAGCAACGGTCAGGTGCGATTCTTGAAGGCGTTTGTCGACAAGATCTTCGGAGAAGGCGCCGAACGCTCGGCCGACCAGTGGCCCGAGATGGAAGACATCCTCACCCTGGTGGATCTCTCGGCCAACACCGGTCATCACCTTGGTCCTGAGTTCTCGCCTTCGCAATTGCGGGTCGTTCGGCGCGCCATCATCGTGCGCATGATCCGCATGTTGGGCCAGGCCTATCGGCGTCGTCAGAAAAATCCCGACGACGATTGGGCCAAATTGGAGACGCTGTTCGGGGCCTTCGATCTGGAGAAGACCGCTGTGCTAAGCATGAACTGGGACACGGTCTTCGAGCAGGGCGTTGCCCGGACCCAGCTGGCTCGGCGCGTCGACTACGGTTTCGAGGCGACGGCTTGCGAGGTCTCCAAGGGCAAGCTTGCCCGTCGACGCTTGGCCGATGGGCCGCGTCTCAATATCCTAAAGCCCCACGGCTCGGCCAATTGGCTCTATTGTGACGCCTGCCGAGAAACGTTCTGGCTGCCGCCCTCGGAACATGAGGTCATCGCCAAGACGCTGTTTCGAGATCGGGACTGGGAAGCGATTTCCCCCTTTACCCGCTTGAAGACCAAGCCAGGGGTCCTGGAATTGGCCTGCCCGCACTGCGAGGCTAACGCCCTGGGGACACGGTTCGCTACGTTCAGCTATCGCAAGGCCCTGGATTTTCCCATGGACGCGGGAAGTTGGCGGGCCGCCGAAGCTTATCTGAAGCGCTCGTCGGACTGGGTGTTCTTTGGTTATTCGATGCCGGCGGCGGACTTCGAGTTCAAGCATCTACTCAAGCGGGTGCAGTTAAGTGAGAAGTACCGGCCCGATATCACCGTCATCACCGGCGGGACCGGCGCCGACGAGACCATCTCCCGGTTCGAGCGGTTCTTCGGTGATGTCTCGGGCGAACGCACCTATTTCCGTAAGGGACTCAACGACAAGGCGCTGGCACATCTTCGCAAGATCGGCGTCCTCAAAGCGGTGCCATGAACTGGAGGGGGAACCTAGGCGGCTGTTATCAAAAGCTGAACGTCCAGTTTCTGGAGGCGCGCCAAGGTCCGGTCATGGCGCCACGCGGCCCGGCCTGGCCGCTGCGCGCGATCAGAACCAGATCCGCCAGGCCAGTCCATACTCTTCGTCCGGGCGAAGCTCGACCTTGAAAGTCCGGCAGCCGTCTTCCAGCAGGCGGTGTAGCGGCCCGAATACGGTAAGATCGGTCCACTCGAGACGGCTTTCGTAAAGGTCATCAAGGGTGAGGGCCAATCTGTCAAACCAGTCCGATAGACCAAGCTTTTCAAGAAGCGCTCGGTGCGCGGAGCCGGCTTCGAGCGGCTCGACCTCTTCGCCGCGGGCGTGACCGATCACGTAGCCGGCGAACTTCATCAGCTTCGAAACCTGCTCAATGATCGCCATCGCCGCATCGTCGTTGGCCGTTCCAGAAAAGGGGCCGGCAAGACGACGGGCCGCGGTGATCTTTTCCAGTGCTTGGCGTAACGAGCCTTCGAACAGCTCCCGCAAACCCTCCAAGACGTCCTGCCCCCATGAGGCGCTGACGCGGGAAGCGAAGTACTCGCTCCAAGCTGAGTGGCTGTATCTATAGAGTTCGAAGGCGTAACGATCTTTGTAGGGCTTCACCATCGCCGCGCCGAAGCGGTCATGGTCTAGAGTATGCTCCGCGACGTGACCCAACTCGTGCATGAAAGTATGCACCGATAAGGCGCGAAGGCCCGGATCGTCGCTGAGTAGGCCGCCGGCCAATCCCGCCTGCAACACGACGTGGGTCCTCATCCGACCGTCCTTGACGATGCCGAGCGCCATCGCAAGGCCAGTCCCGAAGCTCTCCGTCGTCGGGGTGATCCTCTCCTTGGCATCCGCACCACGATCAAGCGCATTGAGCGCCTCATGGTAGTCCGTAGCCACCGTGACGCCATCAAGACCCTTCAAGGAAAAGAGCCTGCTCATCAAGTCCGCGAGCGGCTGCATCACGCTGACTAGCGCGTTCCGAACGCCTTCTTGGTCAATGCCCCGGAAGGTGTAGGAGAACGGCGGCAGGGTGGAGGGGTTCTTCTCTAGGAAGGCTTCGAATTCTGCGTCGGTCAGCTCGTCTTCGCTCATCAGGCTAAGCTAGACGCTGCTATGGGCGAAACAAGGCCGCCAATCGACCTTGTCGACGTCTGAACGTCCAGCTTCTAGAGGCGAATCAACGGCAGTTTATTGCGCTGCACCGGCTGAAGCCGGAGACTCCGGTCCGCCGGGGAGGGGGCCTTTGTGGGAATTGGATCTTGAGCTTCCCAACCGGCATTCGCCCAGGAGGCCTGAACCTCGTTAACGCACGCCACGGAACTTAGTGAGAACGATTTCACTTTCTAACTAGCTGGCGGTTGATGGTTGTCAAAATTAGGCCCATATCAACTCCGTACTATCAACCTGGCTTCTTGGTGACGCTAGGATTCAAAGATGATGAGCAGCCTCGACACCCTGAACGAGATGGATCCTGCAACCCGGGCCTTTGCCGAGGTGCGGGCTCGCGAGGCTGGAATGAGCCTCGTCGAATGGCTAGGGCATTTGGTTCATGAGCATGCGGCGCCGACGGCGCCACGCCGTTACTACGGCGGTGGGTTGCCCGTCTGGACGGTAGATCGTGGTCCGTCGCTGCCAATGTCGACGAGCGTCCGGCCATTGCTCGGCTACGACGTCGATATCGAGCACTACGTTCCGATCCTGAAATACCCCGGAATCGAGCCGTCCAATCTCCATCGCCTGTCCATCGAGATGCATGAGGCGGCGCGCTCTGCGCTTCAAGTGATCGCGGTGTTTCCCCCGAGGATCAGTCATGCGGCGATACTTTTGAGCGCTGCGTTTGCGGAGTCGGACGAGCAGATCCGGTTGCCGGCGCACCGCCCGAGCATCCGCTACAAGGCCTCGAGCCGCTGGTATCATACGCTGATCGACACATGCCTACATCGATCGCGGGAGGTGCGAAACGCCCTGATGCACGAGTGGACGCCGAGCGGCCGGGCAGAGCTCCTATGGAGCGATGCGTTTTCGACGCTTTGCGATCTGACACCGGCCCGCCAGGAGCTATTGATGCTCTGGCATCACGATCGAGGCCGGGCGTCGGCTGAACTCGCAAAGCATCTCGATGTCGCGACCCAGCAGTTCGAGCTGTCGGCCAATCTCCTGGCCGAAGTCGATGCGAGTGAGACGGAGCCGACCGCAGAGCAGCGCTTTATGCAACTGCGCGAGACCCTTCTCGAACGAGCCGGGGGGGGGGTATCCCTGACGGAAGGAGCAAAGCTCCTTAACATTTCACGCCAGGCGCTTCACAAGCGGATCAAGGCAGGCACAGCGCTTGGCATGATGCATGGCGACGAACTCGTTCTGCCGCGACTGCAATGGGTCCAGAAGGGAGAGGAGGTCCTGTTTCTTCCCGGATTGGCGGACGTGGTGCGGCAGTTTGAGAGCGCAGGTGGATGGTCAGCGCTGCAGTTCCTCCTTGATCATGATCCCAATCTCGCCCAGCCGCCGATCCAGGCGCTGCGGGAGGGCTCACCTGAGAAGGTAGTTGCGGCCGCGCGCGCGTATCTCGGCTTGGATGAGGACTGATCCTTGCCGGGGGGAGGGTCTCCATCGCGGTTTGCGAGCGGTCTCTTGCCGCTCGAGATCCCGAAAGGGACAGAGATCGTTCGCGTCCATTGGCAGAACAAAGGCTCGATCTTCTTCGGGCCGAAGCTTGGTCTAGCGCCCGGCAATCGCTTCGATGCACCCGCCGGTGAATATCGTACGCTCTATGCGGCCATCGAACTGCCGGGAGCCTATGTGGAGACTGTGCTGCGCCGACCGGGGCGGGTAATACGGCGATCGGAGGCCGACGGGCGGGCCGCCACGCGGTTGCAGATCCAGCGCCCCCTTCGCCTGGCAAAGATCTTTGACGAAGGGCTGCATTGGCACGGCGTCCACGCTGGCGAGATTAGTGTCGACGACTACGGACCCAGCCGTCAGCTCGCGCTCGATCTCTTTGAGGCGTTCCCGGAGATCGATGGCCTGGCCTACAGGTCGCGTTTCGACAATGGTCAGGTCTGCTACGCGCTCTACGATCGTTTGAGCGATACCGATTTGGCTCCAACGGGCCGGCTTGATTTCGATAAGCATCCGTCGGTCGTCGACGACCTAATGAAGCTCTACGGGGCGTCGTTCGACACCAGTCCACTGCCGTAGCCGCCTCGGGATCGAGGACACGCTGTCCGACGCGATGGTGTCGGCGTGTCTAAAATTGCCCATCCGTTCGAGGGCCTCGCCGATATTGTCGTTGTACGGGCTGTGAAAGCCGCCGCCTCGTGCGTCTTTAGGGGGACGGGGCGAAGAGTGTGGACGAAGACGATGCGGCCGAAGGGCGCGGATGCACTGGAAAGGCTTCACCGGGACCATCGTCCCGCGCTGATGGCGTTCTTTCTCCGCCGGGTGCAAAACTACGCCGAGGCCGAGGATTTGACCCAGGAGGTGTTCATACGCCTCGCGGAAATTGATCCGGGGCGGATGCGGCAAGCAGACGCCTACGTCTTCCAGACGGCCGCGAATCTTTTGCGTGACCGCGCGCGTCGCCAGCAGGTTCGCCGTGAATACGCAGCAGGCGCGCGGCTGGTGGAAGGGGCGGGCGTCAATCCGTTCGATCCGCATCGCGTCGCGGCCGGCCGCGAGTCACTGGCTCTGCTGAAGCAGGGCCTGTCGGAGTTGCCGGAGCGGACCCGGGAAATCTTCCTCCTCTTTCGCTACGAACAGATCGATCGCCGTACGATCGCCGAGAGCTTTGGGATCAGCGCCAGCGCCGTGGACAAGCATATCTATCGGGCCATGGCCAAGCTCATCGCCAAGACGGGAGACGACGCATGAGCCAAGAATCCTTTCCGTCCGCCGCCGCGAGCCGCGAAGAGCAGGCGGGAGAATGGTGTGTCCGGCTCTCCGAAGGCTCGCTTGATGTGCAGGCGCAAGCCGCGTTCGAGCATTGGCGCACCGCGGATCCGGCGAACACGGTCGCCCTGGATCGGGCCCTGCGCGTTTGGAGCGGGTTGCAGGAAATCGGCAACGAGCCGGAGGTCATCGCCCAGCGCGCCGCGGCCCTCGAGGCGATGCGTCGCGCCAATCAAGAACGATGGGGCAAGCGCCCATCTCGCCGTTGGGCTCACCCCCTGGCCCTAGCCGCCAGCCTGATCGCTGTGATTATGATCGGGGCGACGTGGCTCGCCATGCGCCCACAGGTCTATACCTCGGCGGTTGGCGAGCGCCGAGTGGTCCAACTCGCCGATGGCTCGCGCTTGTCGCTGGACGCCGACAGCTGGGTGAGCGTCGATCTGCGTGACCAAAGTCGTATCCTCAAGCTTCTGAAGGGCCGGGCGAAGTTCGACGTCGCCCACGATCCCCAACGGCCCTTCGCCGTGGAGGCGGCCGGGCGCACCGCGATCGCGACGGGAACGGCGTTCAGCGTCGAGGTCGTGAACCGGCGACTGCAAGTGATCGTCTATCAAGGCAGCGTCGTGGTGGCGCCGGGGCAGGCGCGTGATCGCCGCGACCTGCTGGCGACCAAGGCTCGGCCCGGATCCGGGACGACTTCCCTGTCGCCGGGGCAGCAACTGTCGGCGAGCGAGGATGGAGGCGGGCCGACGCGCGTCTCGAGCGCCGATGCGGCGCGCTCGCTCGTCTGGGAGACGGGCCAGCTCGATTTTGTCGATGAACCGCTTGAGGCGGCCGTGACGCGAATGAACCGCTACAGCGCCAAGAAGCTCGTCATCGGTGATGAAGCGGCAAGAAGCCTGCCAATCAATGGCGTCTTCAACGCTGGGGACTCCGCCGCTTTTGTTGAGGCGATCGTCGCGGCCTATCCAATTCGCACCGAACGCTCGGGGACCGGGGAAACCGTCCTGCGCTCGGCCGGTTCGTGATCAACCTCGAGAAACGGATCATGACGAATCCATGAAATTTCGCGGCGGGAACAGGTGAGAGTCGGACCGCCCGCCGCGTCTTATCCCCAGCCGCCAGCTTTGGTCGGCCGCGAAGGGGGAATTCATGGACACGCAGAGAGCTTGCCGTCGGCGACTGATGGCTTCCGCCGCAACCTTGATGGCCTGGGGGCTTGTGGTTCCCCTCGCGGGCTACGGCTCGGACGCCTTGGCCGCGGAGACGGCCCGTGCGCCCACGACGATCGAAGAGGTCGTGGTTACCGCGCGTAAGCGGGAGGAAAAACTCCTCGACGTGCCGATCGCGATTTCGGCGTTCTCGGGCGAGGTCCTGGACGCCCAGGGCGTCAAGAACCTCGGGGATTTCTTGCAGACCGCGCCGGGCGTGGGCCTCTACGACATCGGCAACGGCGCGCAGCGGATCACGATCCGGGGGATCTCGACGTCGTTGGGGGCCAACGAGAACGGCTTCTATCTCGACGAGCTGCCGTTCACCGGGGTGACGGTGCCGATCAGCCCGGACGTGCGGGCCTGGGACCTGGAGCGGGTGGAGGTGCTGCGCGGGCCGCAGGGCACCTTGTTTGGCGAAGGCTCGATGGGCGGCACGGTGCGGGTGCTGACCCGCAACCCCGACCTACAGGACTGGGAGGCCAAGGCCGACAGCCTGGTCTCGACCACCGACGGGGGACGGACCAATACCGGACTGAAAGCGGCGGTGAACCTGCCGCTGGTCGATGGCAAGCTGGGCTTGCGCCTGGCCGGCACGCACGAGGACTATTCGGGCTGGATCGACGATCGGGCCACCGGGCGCAGCAATCTCAATGAGCAGAACATCGACACCTTCCGGGCCAAGCTGCGGTTTAAGCCCACCGAGCGCCTGACGCTGGACGCCAGCTACTGGTACTACAAGGGCGACTTCCCCAACGGCGGCTCGACCGCCACGGACGATGGGCAATTGTCCCAATCGGTCGTGTTGTCCAATACGCTGAAGTATGAGCTCGTCGGTCTGAGCGGTCGCTACGACCTGGGCGGGGCGGAGCTGTTCTATGGCTACTCGCACAACGCCTTCGACCTGCCCCAGTCCGGTTCGCTATTTGGCGGGACGCTGAGCTCGACGATCGGGATCAAGGTCGACGCCCACGAACTTCGGCTGGCTTCGACCGGGCATGGGCCGCTGCAGTGGACGGTGGGGGCCTACCAGCGCACCTCCGAGCGGCAGGACGTCTTCAAGTTTCCCCTGTTTGGCCTCGACAATCTCGATCAGACCCATAGCAAGGCCCAGGCGGTGTTCGGGGAGGCGACCTATACCCTGCCGGGCGCGCCGATCGATCTGACCGCGGGCTTGCGCTACTTCCGCGACGAACTGGGCGGCCAGGAGGCCAACGCCGGGGTGGTGACGCCGGACGCCGGCGACACCTACCACAGCCTCAACCCGCGCTTCAGCCTGGCCTGGCGGACGCGATCCAACCTCAACCTCTATGTCAGCGCCGCCAAGGGCTTCCGCTCGGGCCAGCTGCAACCGACCGTGTCGCTAGGCCTAGCCGGCCCGCTGGGGATCAGTCTGCCAGCGGCGCTGGGTCAGGATTCCATCTGGACCTACGAGGCCGGCGCCAAGGCCGAGTTCCTTGAGCGGCGAGTGTCGCTCGAGGCGGCGGTCTATCACAGCCGCTGGAAGGACGTGACCGTCCGCGTTCCGCTGGGCGCCACCGGCTTCAATGGCCTGATCAACTCCAAGGGCACCCAGACCAACGGGATCGAGGCGAGCCTCACCGCGCGGCCGACCTCGACCCTGACCCTGAGCGCCGGGGCCAGCTATGCCGATGGGACCTACACCGGTTCGGTGCCCGGCACCGGCATCACCGACGGGGCCACGGTGGACGACATCGCCAAGTTCACCGCCAACGCCGCGGTCGACTATCGCCGGCCGATCAGCGACCAGGCGACCCTGCTGGCCCGACTGGCCTGGCAGCACAACTCGCCGCGGGGCTTTGCCTCCTTCGCTGCCTACCTGCCCAGCGACGCCATCGACCGCGTCGACGCCCGGCTCGGTGTGGCCTTCCCCAAGGTGACCGTCAGCCTGTTCGCCGACAACCTCACCAATGAAGGCGGCGCCACCAACTTCCGCGCGGTTCAACCCCTGGCCTCCGGCGCCCTCGATATCACCGCCAATCGCCTGCGGCCCCGCACCATCGGCCTGCAGGCCAGCGTCGCCTTGGGAAGCGGACGATGAGGGCTCGCGCCAGGGAAGATCGACCCATATTTAGGAGATCGCTGTTGAAGACGTTCATTCCGATGGTCAGTCTGGTCGCGGGTCTGGCGGGTGCGGCCCACGCCCAGGACGCTTATCAGTGGCTGGAACCGCCCCAGGATGCGCGCGCGCTGACCTGGGCCATGGAGGAGACCAAGGTCTCCCAGGCCCAGATCGCGGCCATGCCGGAGCGGGCCGATATTGAAGCCGAGTTGAAGCGCTTGCTGGCCGCGGCCGAACCGCCGCCGCAATATCAGCTCTATGGCCCGATCATGTTGCGCTTCCAACGATCGGTCGCCCATCCGCACGGCGTGCTGTCCGTCGCGCGCCGTGGCGCGAACGGCGCGCCAGGCGCGTGGCGTGCGGTGCTCGATGTCGATGTGCTGCGCAAAGCCGAAGGCAAGGCCTACGAGCTGCAATTTGGCGCGACGAGTATTCAGTGCGTTGGCCCTGACTTCGAGCGCTGCATACTGCGTCTGTCGCCGCAGGGCGGCGACGAGGTCGAGCTGCGTGAGTTCGATCTGAAGGCCGGCGTCTTCGTGAAGGACGGTTTTCGTACGCCCGCCAGTCGTAGTTTCGTGGCCTGGTTGGACAAGGATCGGCTGCTGATCGAGCACACGGTCGGTGACGCGCCGGCGCTGCCGACGGGCTGGCCCGCCAGCGTCGCGATCTGGACGCGGGGC
This sequence comes from uncultured Caulobacter sp., assembly GCF_937900395.1. Classification (GTDB taxonomy): domain Bacteria; phylum Pseudomonadota; class Alphaproteobacteria; order Caulobacterales; family Caulobacteraceae; genus Caulobacter. The sequence goes on along the minus strand of NZ_CALCDX010000076.1, from coordinate 25,797 downwards.
GCGCCGCTGTCGGCGGCCAAGGTTGTCTATCGCGCGCAGCCCACCGACGCCCTGATGTCGATCGGCGCGACCGGTGATGGGCCCAGCCGCGTCGGCGTGATCGTACGGGCGCTGGACTACTCGACCATGGAGCATCTGGTCGTTCGGCCCGACGGTGCGGTCGAGCCAACCTCGGTGCCCAGGAAGATCAAGATGGGACTGGGCGCCTTCGCCGGGGGGCGCGTCTTCGCGCAACTCGGCGAGCCCGCCTCCGTCAATGGCAAGACCTTGCCGGCCGAGAGCGTGGTCGCCTACGATCTGCGCGCCGAGATCCCGGTCGATCGCCGGCTCAGCCTTGTTTACACGCCGGCTGAGGGTGACTTCATCGCCGATCCTTACGGCGGTATGGCGCCGGGCCAGAGCCAACTGCGAATGATCGTTTCCCGCCGCGGCGTGCAAAGGATCGTCACGGCCAAGCCATCAGGCGAGGGCTGGACGGTTCAGGATAACCCTCCCGAGCCTGTCGGCGTCGCCATTAGCTTCGTCGCCGTCGATCCCTCCAGCGACGCGGCGATCGCCCAGCGTGGCGGCTATATCACGCCCAATCGTCTTGACCTGATCACCGGCGCGATCGCGCAGGGGACCACGCTGTTCTCCGAGCCGTCCGCCATCGACCCCCAGCGGTTGGTGGTGGAGCTGAAGACCGCCAAGTCCAAGGATGGGACCGAGATCGATTATTATCTCGTCCGACCGAAGACACCCGGCAAGCCCGGTGCGACGCCCGTGCTGATGACCGGTTACGGGGCTTTCGGCATCACCTTGTCGCCCGACTATCTGGGGCCGACCGTCGGCGGCAAGGCCATGGCGCTGTGGCTAAATCGCGGCGGGGCGTTGGTCATGCCGATGATCCGTGGCGGCGGCGAGCGCGGCGAGGCCTGGCACCAGGCGGCGATCCGCGAGAAGCGTCAGAACAGCTACGACGATTTCGCCGCCGTGACCGAGGATCTGATCGCCAGCGGGTTGACCAGCCCGCGTCACATCGGGGTCTTCGGCTCCTCCAATGGGGGTCTCCTGGCGGCCGTGATGGGGGTCCAGCGTCCTGATCTTTACGGTGCGATCGTTAGCGACGTGCCGTTGACCGATCTGGTGCGCATGCCCTTCATGGGAATGGGCGCGGCCTGGACCAATGAGTACGGTGACGCCAAGGACCCAACCCTGCGCGCGGCGATCGAGCGCTATTCTCCCTATCAGAACATCGTGGCAGGCCGCCGCTATCCGCCCTTCCTGGTGAGCGTGGCGACCTCGGATAATCGGGTCGGCCCTGGCCATGCCCGCAAGCTCGCCGCCAAGCTGAAGGCGGCCGGCTCGCCGGTCTACTACCTGGAAGATCAGGAGGGGGGGCATGGCGTCAGCGATCCTCTGAGCCGGCCTGAATTGATGGCTGATCGCATGACCTTTTTGATCAACGCCCTGCGCTAGCCACTCGAGGATAAGAAGAAGAAAAGGTGGGCACAGCTAAGGCCGCCGTTGGCTCGCAGCCAACGGCGGCCATCTTTTTGGGCCGGGACCTATCGACGCGATTTCGTTCGAAAGCGCGATGTTGCTAAGGTCTCCACCGAGGTGTCCGGGGTTGGAATCGTGGTCGGCGCGATACACGCAATGGGATGGACCCGCGCCGTCCTGATCGGCGTGGCCCTGCAATGGGCGCCTTTGGCGGCAAGGGCGGAGACGCGCGTGTTCGCCATGCCCGCCCAACCTCTCGACACGGCTTTGCGCGCCTTCGCCAGGACCACGCAGCGGCAAATCGTCTTCCGCAGCGATCTTGTTCAAGGGCGCTTGGCCGAGCCCCTGGCCGGCCGGTTGGCGGTCGAGGACGCCTTGCGCCGCCTGCTTGCGCCCAGCGGCCTGGTTTTCACGGTGACGCCGGCCGGCGCCTATGTCGTCTCCCCGTCGCCGGGGCCAACGGCCGCTATTTCCGTCGACCTGAGCGGCGCGTGGGTCGCTCAACCGATCGACATTTCCGTCAGCGAGGTCGTGGTCACCGCCCGCAAGCGCGAGGAGCGCGCTCTGGAGGTGCCTATCGCCATCTCAGCATTCGCCGGGCCTGACCTCGAGACCCAGGGCGCGAAGAACCTCGGCGACTTCCTGCAGGCCGCGCCGGGCGTGGGTGTCTATGATCTTGGTAACGGCGCGCAGCGGATCACCATTCGGGGGATCTCCACATCCCTGGGGGCCAACGAGAACGGCTTCTATCTCGACGAGCTGCCGTTCACCGGGGTGACGGTGCCGATCAGCCCGGACGTGCGGGCCTGGGACCTGGAGCGGGTGGAGGTGCTGCGCGGGCCGCAGGGCACCTTGTTTGGCGAAGGCTCGATGGGCGGCACGGTGCGGGTGCTGACCCGCAACCCCGACCTGCAGGACTGGGAGGCCAAGGCCGACAGCCTGGTTTCGACGACCGAGGGCGGAGGGACCAACACCGGGTTGAAGGCGACAGCCAACCTACCGCTGATCGACGGCAAGCTGTCGCTGCGCCTAGCCGGCACGCACGAGGACTATTCCGGTTGGATCGATGATCGAGCCACGGGGCGGCGCGACCTCAACACCCAGGACATCGACACCTTCCGCGCCAAGCTTAGGTTTAAGCCCACCGACCATCTGATGCTGGACGCCAGCTACTGGTACTACAAGGGCGACTTCGCGGGCGGCGGCTCCAACGCCACCGACGATGGCCAGATCTCGCAGTCGATCGTGCTGGCCAACACGCTGAAGTACGAACTGGCGGGCTTGAGCGCCCGCTACGACCTGGGCCGGGCCGAGCTGTTCTACGGCTATTCGCACAACGCCTTCGACCTGCCCCAGTCCGGTTCGCTGTTTGGCGGGACGCTGAGTTCGACGATCGGGATCAGGGTCGACGCTCACGAGCTTCGGCTGGCCTCGACGGGGCAGGGGGCGCTGCAGTGGACGCTGGGCGCCTATCAGCGCACCTCCGAGCGCCAGGACGCCTTCATGCTCTCGCTGTTTGGCCTCGACAATCGCGACCAGACCCATAGCAAGGCCCAGGCGGTGTTCGGGGAGGCGACCTACACCCTTCCGGACGCGCCGATCGACCTGACGGCGGGCTTGCGCTACTTCCGCGACGAACTGGGCGGCCAGGAGACCAATGCCGGGGTGGTGACGCCCGACGCCGGCCACACCTATCACAGCCTCAACCCGCGCTTCAGCCTGGCCTGGCGGCCGCGATCCAACCTCAACCTCTATGTCAGCGCCGCCAAGGGCTTCCGTTCAGGCCAACTGCAGCCGACGATGCCGTCGGGTATCGCCAGACAACTTGGGGTCAACCTGCCGGCGGCGCTGGGTCAGGATTCCATCTGGACCTACGAGGCCGGGGCCAAGGCCGAGTTCCTCGAGCGGCGAGTGTCGCTCGAGGCGGCGGTCTATCACAGCCGCTGGAAGGACGTGACCGTCCGCGTTCCGCTGGGCGCCACCGGCTTCAATGGCCTGATCAACTCCAAGGGCACCCAGACCAACGGGATCGAGGCGAGCCTCACCGCGCGGCCGACCTCGACCCTGACCCTGAGCGCCGGGACCAGCTACGCCGACGCCACATACACCGGTTCGGTGGCGGGCACCGGCATCACCGACGGCGCGCCGGTCGACGACATCGCCAAGTTCACGGCCAACGCCGCCGTCGATTACCGGCGCCCGATCAGCGCCCAGGCGACCCTGCTGGCCCGACTGGCCTGGCAGCACAACTCGCCGCGCCGCTTCACCTCTTTCGCCGCCTACCTGCCCAGCGACGCCATCGACCACGTCGACGCCCGGCTCGGTGTGGCCTTCCCCAAGGTGGCCCTCAGCCTGTTCGCCGACAACCTCACCAACGAGGGCGGCGCCACCAGCTTCCGATCGGTGCAGGCGCTGGCCGCCGGCAGGCTCGACGTCATCGCCAACCGCCTGCGGCCCCGCACCATCGGACTGCAGGCCCGCGTCGCCCTGGATGCGCTCTTCGGCCGCCGCCGCTGAACGGACCGTTTCGCCACCTAGGCCTTGCCCAGCGTATTGAGCAGACGCTCGCAACGGTCCTTCAGAACGCTTGGAGAAGGGTGTGTCTCAAGCCACACGCCCAAGGCGGTGATGTCCCGCTCTTCATCGACCGTCCAGCCCTGCGCTCTGGCCAAGGTTCGAAACAGCTCCTTGGCGCGCGCCAGGGGAAGCGGCGCGCCCGACAACGAGCGGCAGAGCTTCCGTGCGCTCGCAATGGCTTCGGCGCGATCCATCATTGGCTCTTGGCCATCGCAGGCTTGGGGGGTGTCGACGCCGCCGCAACGGAACGGTCCGGCGGGGCGGAATGTTCGGCGTCTTCCGACCCGTTCATGCGGCCAGCCGTCAGCGCCAGGCCCGTGCGCAAGGCCTGCAGGACGCCGTCGCTGGCGAGATCGCGGTCCGAAGCCAGTTGATACTCGGATCCGGCCCCGAGTTGCATGTGAAGCTCGACCGTCATCTCCAAGCCGAGCGGTAGACTGATCTCGCCCAACTGATGCAGCCGGCGCAGGCTTTTGGCGATCGATTCCCGGTAGAGGTGATAAATCGCGCTCAGGCCGGGGGGATTATGGTCCATCTGGGTGAGTTCAGCGACGAACTGCAGGGACAGGCGGAACCGCCGGCTGTCGCGGCCGCCCTTCTGAAAGCCGATATTGAATCCCCCGACGTACTCGTCCCAAGTCTCGGCGGGCGGCGCGGCCTCACGTTCGACATGGTCCAGCGCACAAGCCGCGACGATGGCTTCTTCCGTCGTCTTGAAGTGGGTGTAGAGCGCGCCGATCGAAATGCCGGCGGCCTTGCAGATGTCGCGCAAGGACGTCTTGTAGACGCCCTTTTCCAGCAGCACCTCCAACGCCGCGCGCGCGATCGCCTCGCGCTGGGCGTCCATGTAGCGCTGGTCTCTTTTTGGCATGTCCGCTGATTGCCCAAAATTTTTGCACCGTGCGCTCGCCTATTCAAGAAAAGCGATCACTTGCTCACGATAGCCGATCGCGCGCCCGGTGACAGCGCCGACGGTGAAAAAATATCTTGCCATAAATAAAAAGCGATCGCACGCTCCTTTTTGAGAGTTGGGAGGATGCTCATCATGAAAAGATCTCGCGTTTGCGGTTTGCTTTGCGCTGTATCGGCCCTGGCCATCTCGGCTCAGGCCCACGCTCAAGCCGGCGGGGCCGTCGACGACACACGACTGGCTGAAATCGTGGTGACCGCGCAAAAGCGCGAGCAGGCTCTGCACGATGTGCCGCTGTCGATCTCGGCCATCGGCCAGGAAGAGCTGGTGCGGCGTGGCGCCTCGACGATCAATGACCTGCAGTACGGCGTGCCGGGCCTATCGATCACCGAATTCGCGCCGGGGCAGCAGCGTGTCCAGATGCGGGGCGTGTCGGTCTATAACGGCCTGCCGACCATCGGCGTCTATCTCGATGAGATGCCGCTGAACACCGAGAACAACCAGTCTGGCCAGGACGTGCGCCTGCTGGACATCCGGCGCGTCGAGGTTCTCCGCGGTCCCCAGGGCACGCTTTATGGTCAGGGGGCGGTCGGAGGAACCCTGCGCTACATTACCAACGATGTCGACCTGCAGAGCGCGGGGGGCTCGGCGAGCGCCGAGCTGGGCGCCGTCAGCGGTGGCGGGACGGACTGGAAAGCCGACGGCGTGGTCAATGCGCCGCTCGTCAACGATCGGCTCGGGGTGCGGTTGGCGGGCGGCTATCAGCGGTTCGGCGGCTTTATCGACAACCCTCGACTGGGCGAGACCAACGTCAACGCCGGGCACGCCCTGACCGTGCGGGGCAAGGTCGCGATGAAGTTCAGTGACGACTTCAAGCTGACCGTCATGGCCCAGCACCAGGAACTGAAGCTGGGCGCGCAGAACCTTGCCGACGGCGATCAAGCCGTATTCGACGCCTTGCCGACGCCTGTCCGCTCGCAGGCGACCCTGCTGAGCGCGACCGCCACCTATGATCTGGGCTTTGCGCAGTTGCTGAGCGCCAGTGGTTTCATCGACCGCCGCGACGATCTCGTCCAGGACCTGACCGCCACCTTCACGCCCTTCCTGCCATTCTTGGGTGTTCCGGCCGGGGCGGTGCGAAGCATCGGCTTGAGCGCGAGGAGCAACAGCCAGATTTTCACGCAGGAAGTGCGGCTGGCCTCGCAAGGCGACGGCGCGTTCGGTTGGACGGTCGGCGGCTTCTATCGCAACTCGCAGAGCGACGGCGTCGGCGGATCCTTGGTGACCCCCAACGTCATTCCGCCAGGCGTGACCCTGTACGCGTTCAAAGGCACGTCTCCGTCCAACTCCCGCTCCTGGGCCGTGTTCGGCGAGGCTAGCTATGCGATCGCGCCGACCCTCACCGCCCTTGTCGGGCTTCGCTATTTCGAGGATCGGCGCGTCCAGGACACCACCTCGACGATCTTCAACGCTCCGGCGGTCGACAGAGGACGTGAGACGTTCACGGCCCTGAGCCCACGGTTCAACCTGGCTTGGCAGCCGAACGCGCAATGGAGCCTCTACGCCAACGTCGCCAAGGGGTTCCGCAGCGGCGGCTTCAATCTCACCTCTTCGGGCGCGGGTCTTGGAACCGTGCCGCCGACCTATGATCCGGACAAGATCTGGACCTATGAAGCGGGTGGCAAGTTCCGATCCAGCGGCGGCGCGGTGGCCGGCGAGCTGGCCGTCTACCGCAACGTCTGGGACGGTGTGCAGACCACGACCAACATCCCCGGCTTGCCGACCAACTTTACCACCAACGGCGGCAAGGTCGCCGGTTGGGGCGTCGACGGATCGTTCAGCTACACGCCCGTTCGCGCCCTGACCTTCAGCCTCAGCGGTGGCTGGAACAACATGGAATACAAGAGCCGCTCGGTAGAGCACCTGGAGGGCGATCGCGCCGACTATGTGCCGCGCTTCACCGGGTCGGCCTCGGCCGAATACCGGTTCGACGTGGCGACCCTGCCAAGCTACCTGCGGGTCGACTACCAGTACGCCGATCGTTTCCAGGTCTTCATGCGCAACTTCCAGGCGACCCCGGCGCGCTCCGACATCCAGAAGATCCTCAACGCCCGCCTAGGCGTGCAAGCCAAGGGCTGGACCGGCTCGATCTTCGCCAGGAACATCCTCAATCGAGACAGCGTCATCTACCCGGCCTTCGCCGCCCTGATCTATCCGGCTCGCCTGCAGCCGCGCGTCATCGGCGCGGCGATCAGCGTCAACTTCTGATCCTAGAGTTCTGATCCATGTCCAATCCCTCCTGGGCCGAACGCCAAGCGTTCGCTCAATCCGTCTTGCACGCCGAACGCTGCGTCGCCAATGGCGCGATATTTCCCATCTGGCTCGACGACACGCGCTTCTGGTGCCAACGTCAGGGCGAGACGGGTGTCGAATATGTTGTGGTCGAGGCCGCCAGCGGCGCGCGCCGCACGCTGGTGACCCGGGCCGCGCTCGCCGCGGCGCTGTCGCAGCATCTCAACGCGCCGGTCGAGGCCGAGACGCTCATCATCTCCGGGCCGGACTTCGACCTCGAAAAGGGTCGACTGACGTTTCAGGCGTTCGGCGAGGCCTATGCGTTGTCGTTGGATAGCGGCGAACTGACCCAGACGGACAAGACGGCCGATCGCGACTGGCTGGCCTCCCCGGACGGCAGGACCGCCCTGATCCTGCGCGATCATAATCTGTGGCTTCGCGACCTGGAGACAGGGGCGGAGCGGGCGATCACGACCGATGGTGAAGAGCATAACGCCTATGGCGAACCGCCGGCCGCCATGCGGGGCGTGCGCGCCCGTTCGGCGGACGCTCGGCCAGAGGCGCTTTGGTCGCCGGACGGCGACTGGATCCTCACCCTGCAGACCGACGACCGCCACGTGCCCGAGTTGGTCCTGGCCGATTACGCGCCGCAGACGGGCGTTCGTCCCAGCGCCAAGAGCAATCGCACCAGCCTGCCGGGTGATCCGAAGGTCACCGAATTCCGCCTGATCGCGATCGAGGCGGCCAGCGGCCGCCAAGTAGAAGCGCGCTATCCGCGCGTCAACGCCGTGCGGATGAACAACACTCCGTTCGCCGCCGAAATGGCATGGTGGGCCGCCGACGGCCGCACCGCCTACTTCGTCGACGTCGAGCGTGGGGAACGCAAGGCGCACGTGGTCGCCTTCGACATCGCCAGTGGCGCGACCCGCGTCATCTTCAGCGAAGAGTCCGACACCTATGTCGAACTCAGCGTCAACGTTTACAGCGCCGCCCTGATCGCGCCGCTGATCGAGACCAATGAACTCATTTGGTATTCCGAACGCAGCGGCCGGGGTCACCTTTACCTTTACGATCTTGCGACGGGGACCTTGCGCAACGCCATCACCGCCGGCGATTGGCAAGTGCTCGACATCCTGCGGGTCGATCCCAAGCGACGCGAGATCTTCTTCCAGGCCGGCGGACTGATCGATGACGACAGCCCCTACCTGGCCAAGCCCTGTCGCGCTTCCGTGGACGGCGGCGAGGTGGCGGTGCTGTCGGGTGAGCGCGGTGAACACCGGGTCTGGCGGCCCGGCGAGATGGCCCTGTCGCTCAAGAGATTCGAAGGCCTCGATCCCGGACGAATTTCCGGATTGTCGCCCTCCGGGGACTATTTCGTCGAAACCGTCAGTACAGTTGAGACTCCGCCGACGACGGCGTTGCGCCGCCGCGACGGCGCGCTGGTCGCCGTTCTCGACGTGGCCAAACCCGACCTTCCCGTCGGCTGGACGCCGCCGGAGCGGGTGAGGTTCAAGGCCGCCGATGGCCAGACGGATACCTTCGGCCTGCTGTTCAAGCCGCTGGGCTACGATCCCTCGCAAAGCTATCCGATCATCGACCTGATCTATGGCGGCCCCCAGGTGTCCAACGTGCCGCGCGGCTATTTCGCCGACGGAGACCTGCTCGGCGCCGCCTCCTACATTGATGCGACACACTTGTCGGCCATGGGCGCCTTCGTGCTCATTCTCGATGGCCGCGGCACCGCTCAGCGCGAACGCGATTTTCGGACCGCTTCGCATCGGGCGGTCCATACGGCCTCGCACCTGGAGGATCATGTCGCTGCGCTGCGGGATTTGGCGCGCGCCCGGCCGCAGATCGACCTGGAAAGGGTTGGCATCACCGGCTTCTCCGGCGGCGGCTATATGAGCGCCCATGCGGCCCTGCGGTTTGGCGATGTCTTCAAGGTCGCTGTCGCCGGCGGCGGCAACTACGATCAGGCCCTGTTCTGGCACACTTGGGGCGAGCGCTATCACGGCGCCTTCGAGGCCGAGCATTACGCCCTCCAGGCCGCCAAGACCTATGCCGCCGGCATGACCGGCAAGCTGATGCTCGTACACAGTCTGCTCGACGAAGGCTGCCATCCGGCCGGCCTGTTCCAGCTCGTTCAGGCCTTGATTGACGCCAACAAGGACCCGGAACTGGTGATCCTGCCCCGCGCCGGGCACGATTGGACCGGCTACGGGATGCGGCGTCGTTGGGAATACTTGGCCACGCACCTGTTCGGCGAGACGCCGCCGGTCGGCAAGCCGTTTGAACGCAGCATTGATCTGCTTCTCGCCGCGGTCGCCGCCAACGCCAAGCGCCCGGAGCCCACCGCATGAGCACGCTTGAGGAAATCCAGGTCGCAAGCGCGCCTGAAAGTCGGGAGCGCCTTCCCAAGGTTCGCATCGTCACGGCGTTGGGCGATCTTGTGGTCGAACTGGCCGCCGACCGGGCGCCAAAGTCCACAGCGGCGTTTCTGCGCGCGGTCGACAGCGGCGCTTACGACGGCGGAGCGTTCTCCCGCATCGTCCGCGCCGACAATGACCAGGGCTCGCCCCCGATCGAGGTCGTCCAGGCCTCATGCCATCCGGCCACGGTGACCACGGCGGACGTTCCGGTGGAAACGACCAGTGTCAGCGGCCTGAGGCACGAAGATGGGGCGATCTCCTTGGCCAGACGGGACGGCGGTGACGCCACCGCCCATTCGTTCTTCATCAGCGTCGGTTCCCAGCCTGGCCTGGATCAAGGCGGCGGGCGTACGGACGACGGCCTGGGCTTCCCCGCCTTTGGGCGCATGGTCGAAGGTCTCGACGTGCTCCAAGCCATTCATGGGATCCAAACAGGCCAGGAGGCGCCTGTCGCCTATCTTCGCGGCCAGCTGGCGTTGGAGCCGGCGCCGATCTACCGCATCGGCCGAGAAGGGGAGGGGGCCGCTGCCCAGCTGGCCCAATTGGCGGAGGACTACTGGCGTTTTCGGGTCTGGGAGTTTCCCTCCGAAGCCACCGCGGCGGGCGTCAAGAGCGAGAACCATCGCCTCGACGGCGCGGCGGAAGGCGATTGGGCGCGCCGCGCGCGCGTGGCTGGGCTGATGGCGGCCCGGGCCCGCCTCATCGAGTCCGGTGGCCTTGACGAAGCGCAGGCCACGACGCTGTCGCTTCTGATTGGGCAGTTGACCTCCATTGTCGAGGGCTATGCGCTCGGCGCGCATCGACGTCCTATGCTGTTTCCGTTCGGCTTCGCCGACGTGGCGGATCAACTGGCCCAATCCACGCCCCTCGACGGGCTGCAAGACCGCGAGGGGTTCGCGGCAAGGCTTCAAAGAGTCCCAGGCTTCATCGCTGAAAACCTGGCGCTACTGCGGGCGGGCCTGGACGAAGGCGTCAAGATTCCGCGCGTGCTCGTTCCGCGCATCAAGACCCTGCTGGATAGCCAGCTTGCCGAGCAGGGCGGCCTTGTCGCCCGTATCGCCCAGCGCCTGATCCACGACGCTGAAGGCGGAGCCGCCGACGAGAACGCGGCGCTGCGGGCGCGGATCGCGACGATCTTGACCGAGGAGGTGCTCCCCGCGATCCGAGCCTTCAAGGCGTTCATTGAAGCGCTGGAGGACGAGGCCCTGACCGACGAGGTCGGGCTGTCGAGCCAGCCCGGCGGGCGCCACTACTATCGCTACAAGGTCCGCCAGCAGACCTCGATCAACCTCGAGCCGGAGACGATCCATGCTCGAGGTTTAGAGGAGATCGATCGTATTTCGGCGGAATTGGACGGGGTGCTCAGCGAGATGGGCCGGCCGGGGGAGAGGACCTTGGTCGCCGCCGAACTCGAAGCGCTCATCAGCCAGAACGCCGAGCTGCTCCTGGCGAAGGTCCGCGCCTTCTCCAAGAAGGTCGACGGGCTCCTGCCGCGGCTCTTCGGACGCATGCCGCGCATAACCTATGCCGTCGAACCGCTTCCCGTGGCGTCCTCGCAAGCCCTGCCGCCGGCGCTGGCGCAGCCTTCGCCTGCGGATCGCTCGATGCCCGGCGTGTTCTGGTTGACGTCCGCGCCCGAGCGCTGCCCGCACCACCTGATCGTGCCCTTGACGTTGCACGAAGCCTGGCCCGGACACCTCATGCAGTTGGCGCTCGCACACGAACTGGACGATCTGCCCGCGTTCCGACGATACGGCTGGGCCGACTACAACGGCTATGTCGAAGGGTGGGCCCTCTACTGCGAACGGCTCGGCTATGAGCTTGGTCTCTATGACGATCCGACGGATCGGTTCGGACTACTGAGCCTGGAGCTTTGGCGCGCCGCGCGGCTGGTGGTCGACACAGGTCTGCACTGGAAAGGGTGGAGCCGCCAGCAGGCCATCACCTTCATGCTGGCCAACACCTTCCTGCCGCAGGCCAATATAGAAGCCGAGGTCGATCGCTACATTGGCATGCCCGCTCAGGCCTTGAGCTACAAGATCGGCGAGCGGGCGATCAGCGGCCTTCGCGGCGAGGCCCAGGCCACGCTCGGCGACAGCTTCTCGCTTCGCGACTTCCACGACGAACTGCTGGGTCTGGGACCCGTCTCACTCGAAGCGCTGGGCGCTCACATGCAGCGCTGGATCAATAGAAAGCAAAACTCATGACCCTAGCGGCCGACCTGGATCTCGAGGCTTCGACGTCCGGATCCGTTGATTTCGTGCGCAAAGGCGGCTGGTTCACCCTGTGGGTGATGCTGGCGATCTCCCTGTTCGCCTTCGTGGATCGCCAGGTGCTGGTGCTGGCCTCGGCCCCAATAGCTGGCGAGCTTGGGTTGTCCGATGGTCAGATCGGCGTGGTGCAAGGTCTGGCCTTCGCCGTTTTCACCATCCTGGCCAGTTATCCGCTCGCCTGGATCGCCGACCGGTTTGACCGGCGCTACGTCATTTGCGGCTGCATCGCCACCTGGACGATCGGAACGGCCGCTTGCGGTTTTGCGCAAAACTTCGAACAACTGTTTTGCGCGGCGGTTCTCATCGCCGCAGGGGAGGCGGGCCTGGTGCCGATCTCCTGGGCGATCGTTCCGGACCTCTTTTCCGGGCGCAAGCGCGTCTTGGCCAATTCGCTGTTCTATTTCTTCGCCTACCTAGGCATTTCGCTCGGCCTGGCCTTGGGCGGCGTCGCCCTTAGCGGTCTGGAACGCATCCACGGTCAGCTTCCCGCCTCTCTGCAAACCTTCAGCCCTTGGCGGCTGAGCTTCTTCGTCGTTTGCCTGCCCGCGCCCATCCTTATGATGCTGGCGATGCGCGCGACGTTGCGTCGCCCCGAAACCCCGGACAAAGCCCAGCCGGCGGTCCGAAATGACGAATTTTCCAGTTTCCTGCGCACGAACGTGCTGACGATCGGGTCGATCTTCGTGGGCCTAGCGACCTATGTCCTAGCCTTTGGCGGTTATCTGGCGTGGTTGCCGGTTGTCGCCACCCGGCTGTTTGGGACGACGGCGGCCGAAAACGGCTTTGGACTGGGTTTGGCGACGGCCCTGGGAACGGTCGGCGGCGTGGGCCTGGGCCTTTTGCTGATGCGCCAGTTCATCGCCAAGCATGGCCCGTCCGCGTCGTTGCGCGTGATGTGGATCACCGTGTTGGCCGGCACGCCCTTCATCTTTCTATTCCCTTTCATCGCGGCCGCCTGGCAGGGCTATCTTTTGTTTAGCGGATTGATGGTGATCGGTACGGCGATCGGATCGCTCGTGCCTGGGGTTCTGCAGGACATCGCGCCGGCGAGCGTCCGGGCCCGCGTCACCGCGACCTATACCATCGTCCAGGGCCTGATCGGCGGCAGCGCCCCGAGCCTGGTGGGCTGGGTCTCGGGCGGGCTGGGCCATCAGCCACGGGACCTGATCTTCGCCGTCACCATCGTCGCCCTGCCAAGCTGGATCGCCGCCCTGTGTCTCTTCAAGTTCGCGGAACGACCGTTTGGGCGCCTCTCGACTCTCGTGGCTACGCAAGCTGCGGCGACTGAAGCCAAGCCTTGACCTTGGCCTTCGGCCCCTTGTCGATCATCGGACACGTGCATGCCCAAACCTCGCCGCTCCGTTCTCGCATCCGGCCGCGCTTCGCGGACGGCGTCATGGACGACCCAGGCCTCGCCGCGTTTGCTGAACCTGGCGCGCGTCGCGGTGCAAACGCGGGGCAAGATCCCCGAGATGCTGAGCGAACTTGGCATATCGCTGCGGGTGCTGAGCCAGCGTCTGTCTTTGTTGAGGCGTCTTGGCCTTGCGCGCACGGTCACGCTCTTTGATCCGGCGGGCCTTGGCCTTTCGGCCGGGGCGACAGTCATGGTGCGTATGGCCGCGCTCGACGCGCGCGCCCTAACCGCCTTCGAAGCCTACCTCGTTGCGAGCGACTGCGTGGCCACCGCCTGCCAGGTGACCGGGGACTACGACTACCGGCTAACGACCTTTCACGCCGACTGGCGCGAGGCTCATCAGTGGGCGCGGGCGCTGGGCCATCGGCATGACGTCGATGTGGCGGTCGTGATGATGTCGCAGCGAGTCTTTGGTCACGAACTGTCAGGCCTGGTCCTTCGCTGACGCCGGCTCGCCAAGGCCCGACGCCCCGGTGCGGCGAGGCATTCCCTATCAAAGGAACAACGTCATGGTTTTGCAGTCGATCGGCGCCCTGCCGACCTATGATCACAAGTTGTCGGTTCTTCCGAGCGAACTTCTGGCCGGACCCCTGGAGGCGGTTCTGGCGTTGGCCGAGGCGATCGTGTTGAACGACGCCCGAACCTTGGCCGAACACGAGATCGCCGACCGCACGACCCTGGAAACCTTCGCCCAAAATCGCCTGCATGCCGCCATGCTGCGGGGCGACCTGGCCGAGGTTCGCAACATTGGCGACCAGTTGCGGCGCCTGCAGACGCGCGCGGACCGCAAGCTCACCCTAGGCCTTCTAGAGGAAATCGCGACGGCGGCGTGTGCGACCAGCGCCCCCGAAGTCGCCGCCGAGCGTCTGGCCTCCGAACGTCTGGCGGCGCTGCCGTATCCGCAGGTCGACGAGTGGATGAAATGGGAGTTCGCCCGCTATTCCGCCGCCAATCCCGACCTTCTGCGCGGGCGAATTCGCAATGATGTCGACCGCATCGCGGTACAGAACGGCGGCCAGGTTGACCAGGAGATCGCAGGCTCCATCCTCGCCGCCCGAGCCGCGCTGGACTGCACCTATCGCGTGGCGTCGGCGTTCGCCAGCGTGCTGCAAGCAATCATCACTCAGAACACGTCGGTCGGGGGCGAGGACATCTGGGCGGCGCGCGACATTGTTCTGGACATCTCGCGTCCGGCGTCGCCGGTCGGCGTCGCGGTCTGGGACTCAGGCGTCGATCTGAGCCTTTTTCCAGCGACTTCCGATCCTGGCCTGGCCATTGATGGCGAAGGTCGCGCCGTACCCCATCTCCTGCGGGAGGCCGGCGACTACGCGCCGAGCCTGCCGGACCTGCTGGATCTTCTAAAAGGGGTGATGGATCTGCGAGCGGGGCAGGTGACCAAGGAGGCCCACGCCTACCAGCAAAGAGTCGGGTCGCTGAAGGTGGAAGACGTCAAGGCGTTCTCGGAAGCCATGAGCTTCATCGCCAACTACGTCCATGGGACCCACGTCGCCGGTATCGCGGCGGCGGGAAATCCATTCGCGCGCATCCAGGCCGTATCCATGCATTTCCCGGTCGCGCAGGACGAGCTTCGCCTGGACCGGGAGATTTCCGAGCGCCGCGCCGCCTTCTACGGCGAAGCGGTTGCGCGCATGAAAGCCGCCGGCGTGCGAGTCGCCAATATGAGCTGGCGCATGGGGCCGACCCTGTTCGAAGCCATGCTGGCCGCGCAAGGCGGGATCAAGGATGCGCAAGATCGCCGGCGCCTCGCCGCGGAACTGTTCACGCTGGAGAAGGCGGCGCTGCTGGCGGCGATCGCCAGCGCGCCCGAGATCCTGTTCGTCGCGGGCGTGGGCAACGAGGGCAACGACGCCGGCTTTGCCGACTATATCCCTGCGGGCTTGCGCGCTCCCAACTTGATCACGGTGGGCGCCGTCGACAAGAGCGGCCGGGAAGCGGCGTTCACCTCCGTCGGCGGCGTCGTGGCCCTGTACGCCAATGGCGTCGAGGTCAGCAGCGACGTGCCGGGGGGGCAGAAGCGCGAATTCTCGGGGACCTCGATGGCGAGCCCGCAGGTCGCCAACGCCGCGGCGAAGCTGATGGCGGTGCATCCCAGGCTATCTGGAGCCGATGTCCGACGTCTGCTTCTGGAGACGGCCGACCTCCAGGGGCGTGTCCTACTGCTCAATCCGAAGGCGGCCTTGGCCAGGGCCGACTTGGCGCCGGGATAGGTCATCGGACGCGATCGCGCGCGAAGCCAGGCGGCGCGCCGCGGTCCTGGCGCGCGACAGTCGGGTCGATGGCTTCGACCAGGCGACGTCACGCGAGACGTTTCGCGCCGCCGTCCGGGCCGGCCAACGGCGGGGCCGACGGCGGCGCAATCAGGTTAGTATGGGATCTCGGCGACATCACCGATCGCTCGCCCGGGCCGGAAGGCCATCCAGAACCAGATCAGGGTGCCCAAGGCCAGGCCGGCCGGAACCAGCCAGATGGTCGACCAATTGTGTCGACCGGCGGCGTCGGTGTTGGCCGTGTAGATCATATTGGCCAGGAAGCTGCCGAGCACCGCGCCCACCCCCATGATCACGGTGGTGAACAGCGCTTGGGCCCGGGCCCGTGCGTTCGGGCCAAGGGCGCGGTCGACATAGATTTGGCCTGCCACCTGAACGAAATCGTTGGCCGCCCCGTGCAGCAGGACGCCGATGACAAGCAGCCAAAGGCCTGAGCCTCCGGGATGATACCCCGCCGCGAACAGCAGACAACGCAGCAGCCAACTGGCGATGCCCAACATGAAGACGCCCTTCATGCCGAAGACGCGCAGGCAGACCGGGAGCAGTAGCAGAAACAGCAGTTCCGACGCCTGGCCCAGGGACTGGATGGCCGTCGCCTCCAGGGTCCATCCGGCCCAGTTGATCGTTACGCCGGCCTCCAGAAGGAAGGTGTTGGCGTAGGCGTAGTAGAAGGCGGCCGACAGGGTGATCAACAAGGCCGCCGCCAACAGGACAAAGAAGGATCGGTCGGTGGTCTCGTCGACCAGGTCAAGGCCGAACACCGCGCGCAGTGTTCTTGGGCGCTCGGCGATCAGGCCGTGCGTTCTGGGCAACGTCATGGTGTAGACGGCCAAGGCCAGGTTCACGCCTCCGCCGATCAGCAAGGGCAGGGCGCTCGCCGCAGCGCTCTGCAGCGAGCCTATGGCCAGGCCGCTACTAATCCAGCCGACAGTCCCAAGAACGCGAAGTTTCGGAAACTCCGTGGCCGGATCGCTCAGCCAATGCAGGCAGACTGCGTTGGCGATGGCGATGGTCGGGATGAAGAACAGGAAGGCCAGAAACAGCACGGGCAGGAAGACCTGGATGCTATGGGCTTCGGGCAGGGCCAGCAGGGCCGCACCGGACAAGACCAGCAGAATGGTCAGCACGCGCTCCGGGGCCAGCACCCGGTCGGCGATCATGCCGACCAGGAGCGTCGACAGGATCGTCGCGACACCCTGGCCGGCATAGGCGTAGCCAATATACGCGTCGAAACCCAACCCCTTACTCATATAGGCGCCCAGCGGCACGAACCACGCCCCAAAGGCGAAGTACTGCAAATAGAAGAGCAGGCCGAGGCGCGCTCTCAAGGCGACGGGCATGACGGGTTCCTCCCCAAAGCCCGGCTTATTTACTGACCTAGGCCTAGGTAAATAATTGTCGGAAAAGCGGGGCTGTCAATCGCTCATGCGCTCTCTTCGTTCGGACGGAGGGCGCTGGAAAGCAGAGATAGGAAGGCGGACGCCGCCTGGGACATGTTCACCGCAGGATCCAGCAGCCACTGCATCTGCAGGCCGTCAAGCACGGCGATGATGACGCTGGCCAGCGCTTGCGGATCAAGATCGTCGCTAAGTTCGCCACGCCTTTGCAACTCCTTGACGTGGCCGGCGAACATGGTCCTGGCCCGGACGTAACGGGCTTGAAAATATTCGTGCCCGGGATGGTGATGGGGGATGCTCTCGCCCAGCAGCACCATGGTCAGCTTGACCTCGTCGCGCTTGCCTTCGTTCTCGTCGACGATGGTGCGTAGGGTGTCCACCAACTGTTCGCCCGACAAATTTTCGCCCGCGCGCAGCTTTTCGGCGTCCACCGAATAGCGACGATTGAGCAAGGCCATCAGCAGTCCGTCCTTGGAGCCGAAGTGGTGGAGGAGGCCAGGGTCGGAGATCTGCGCGTCGTTGGCGATCGCCGCCGTTGAAACAGCGCGATAGCCGAACTCGCCGAAGTGCCGCTCGGCGGCCTTGAGAATCGTTTCGCGGCTTTGCTCGCCCTTCAGGTTGGGCTTTCCCCTACGCTTGCGCGCCTCGTTGGCCGCCATTCGCAACTCCCAAGAATTTCTTACGCCTAGCATAGCGGTCGCCTCCGACCGAAATCGAGCCTCTTGACCCGTGCATGTTACTGAGCTAGGCCTAGGTAAATAACAAGGGCCTGGGGAGGACCAAATGCATAGACATTTCGCCTACGGCACACTTCTTTCGGTCTTGCTGGCCAGCACGGCGCTGCCCGCCTGGGCGCAGGTCGCCACGAGCGCCGACCCGGCCAAATCGGCCTTGGTCGATGCTGTGATCGTGACGGCTCAACGGCGTTCGGAGTCGCTTCAGGACGTGCCGCTCTCGGTCACCGTGGCGTCCGCCGATGCGCTGAAACAGCGCAGCTACAGCAATCCGGCGCAGCTCGTCTTCATGGTGCCGAGCCTACAACTAACCAATTTCCAGGCCTCGCCGGGCGCGACCAATTTCTCGATCCGCGGGATCGGAACGGCGAGTTTCTCGCACCTGGTCGAGCCGTCGGTCGCCACGGTGATTGACGACATCGTCATGAGTCGCCCGGAGATGGGCGTGGCCGAGTTCTCCGACCTCTCGCGGGTCGAGGTCCTCAATGGTCCCCAGGGGATGCTGTTTGGCAAGAACGCCTCGGCGGGCTTGGTCAACATCGTCACCACACGGCCCAAGATCGGCGCCTTCGAGGGCTTTTCCAACCTTAGCGTCGAGAGCCTGTCGGGGGGGGCAGCCCGCAGGTGCGCAAGGCCGACACGACGCTCAACATTCCGCTCTCGAGCATCGCCGCCGCGCGGGTGACGGGCTTCTATGCCGACCAGGATCCGCTGATCGGCAATGCGGTTTCGGGAGGTTTTTCCCGGTTCGGCCGTCGGGAGTATGGCGCACGCGCCAAACTGCTGATCGAGCCCGTGACGGCCTGGTCGATCTATCTCGGCGCCGATTTCGCCGACAGTGATGGGATGGAGACGGGCAACTTCACGCCGCGCTCCGAAGGCCCGGCCCTGGCGGGGCTGCATGCCGCCGCCAGCGTCAGGCCTTCACCCACCAATCTTTGGCAATCGGGCGATGCGCCGTCCGATCTGCACTATCAGATCGGCGGTGCGCAGGCCAACGTCAGCTTCACCTTTGGAAATGGCGCGACGCTGACCAATATCGTCGGCTACCGGTCCTATCGCGCCAACCACACGATCGATCTGGACCTTGCCCAGATCGACCTCCTCAACGGCGCGGCCGCGCGCTTCAAGTTCGACCAGATCACCAACGAGCTGCGTGTGGCGTCGCCGGAAGGTCAAGCGCTGACCTACCAGGCCGGCCTCTTCTACTACCAGGGCTTCGACCGTCGTCAGGACCAGCTTCGCGGCAACATCGCCCTCGGCGCGCCGCCGCCCGGCAAGCAGGACTGGCTCGGTCTTGATGCGCAGGATGATCTGCACTCCAAGAGCTGGGCCGCTTACGCCCAGGCCAGCCAGCAGGTCACCGACAGACTCAAGCTCACCGCGGGCGGGCGGCTGACCCGTGACGAGGTTCGCTTCAACGGCGGCTACAGCGACGCGGCGGTGGCCATCACCATCGCCGGCGGCGGTCCAGGCGCGCAAAGCTTCCGGGATCGCCAGACGCATACCGATTTTTCCTGGCGGACCAGCGCCGACTACGCCCTGGCGCGCGACGTCAACGTCTATGTGACCGTGGCGCGCGGCTACAAGGGACCGGGATACAATCTCAGCTGGGCCGGTTCGCCCGGCGCCGCGCCGGTCGGGGCCGAAACCTCGATGGACTACGAACTGGGGCTGCGGAGCATCCTCTTTGGCCGGCTGGTCTTCAACGCCACGGCCTATCTGGAGAATTTCGACGACTTCCAGGTGCAGTCGTTCAAGGCCACGGGCGTCCCCGGGGTCGGCAGCTTCATCATCCAGAACGCCGGCAGCCTTAGGGCGCGCGGCGTGGAGGCCAATGTCTCCCTACGCGTCGACCAAAGGTTCAGCCTGAGCGGCAGTCTTGCCTACAACGACGCCATCTATCGCCGCTTCCCCGGCGCGCCCTGCTATGTCGGCCAGACAGCGGCCCAAGGCTGCGTCGGCGGCGCCGTCGATGCTTCAGGTCATCGACTGGTCAACGCGCCCAAATGGACCGGCACGCTCGCCGCCGACTATCGATATCCGCTGACGAGCGGCTGGACGGCTCTGATGTCTTCGAGCCCAATATCCTGGGCGATCCGCCCACCCCAGACGCGCGCTTGCCGGTCGACTACAATATCGAGGGCTCCGATCTCGGCTATCGCTGGAACGCACGGACCAACAAGAAAGCCTTGTTCCCGTTCGGGTTCGGATTGGCCTACACCACCTTCGCCGCCTCGGGGCTGGAGACGGATGGAGCCAGCGCGAGCTTTACGCTCACCAATACCGGGTCACGGGCCGGCGCCACGGTCGGCCAGCTCTATCTTCTATCCAGGAACGGAAAGATCAAGCAACGGCTCGTCGCCTTCCAGCGGGTTGAGCTCGCGCCGGGCGAATCTCGCAAGGTCAGCGTCCGGCTGGATCCCCGTCTTCTGGCCGATTGGAATGGAGACGGCTGGACTCTCCCGGAAGGGCGGTACGCTTTCGCACTTGGCGAAAACGCCGAGCAACTGGGTCCTGCGGTCGAGGTGCAGATCAAGCCCCGCAAATGGCGCGAGAGGTAGTCACCTTTGCAAGGCCTTGAGACCAACGAACGCCGGTCTCAAGGCCTTAGCGGCGCACAAGCTATAGGCCGGGGGCGTTTGAGCGGGAAGGCGGCCTTCGCCAAGGCCGGCGTCTCGACGCTCAATGGAGGGGGATCGACTAGCTTCGATGCCGTAGCGCCTCGACGAGGGCGACGAAGGCTGGAGAGGATTGCCGGCGGCTGGGATAGTAGAGATAGTATCCGTCCCACAATGGGCAGTAGCTCTCCAGGACGCGCACCAGGCGACCCTTGTTGATATGGGGCAGGGCGGCGTCCTCGGGAACATAGGCCAGGCCAAAGCCGGCCGGCGCCGCATCTAGGGCGTGGTAGCCATTATTGAACGCCAGCTGGCCGTCGACGCGGATCTTCAGCTCGCGGCCATTGTCTTCGAATTCCCAGGCCCAGAAACCGCCCAAGGTCGGCAAGCGCTCGTTGATGCAGTTGTGCTGCACGAGGTCCTTGGGGTGCGATGGCGGCGCGCGGGTCTTGAAGTAGGATTTCGACCCGACCACGGCAAAGCGCATGTCCGGGCCGATCCGTGCGGAGATCATGTGCTTGGCCAATTGTTCGCCCATCCGCACGCCGGCGTCATAGCGTTCAGCGACGATGTCCGTCAGGCCGTTCTCTCGGATGAGTTCGACCTTGATGTCGGGATAGCGGGCCAGGAACTTCAGCAGCTTGGGCCAGAGCACATATTCGATCGCATGATCGGAGGCCGAAATGCGCAGGCTCCCCGCGGGCTTGTCGCGAAGATCGCTGAGCGCGTCGATCTGGGCTTCGATTTCGTCGAACTGGGGGGCGATGCCATTCAGAAGGCGCTCGCCGGCCTCCGTGGGAGAAACCGCGCGCGTGGTGCGCGTCAACAGTCGCACGCCCAGCCGCGCCTCGAGCAGACGGATGGTGTGGCTCAGGGCCGACTGCGAGACGCCGATCTTGGCGGCGGCTTTGGTGAAACTACGCTCGCGCGCGACAGCGATGAACGCCAGCAGATCGTTGATGTTCTCGCGAGCCATTTATAAATACGCCTCATTATTTTGCAGAGATTATAGCGTCCAGGCGATCCAAGGCAATTCGCCGCCGCTCGTAGGGCGGACCCCTGACGGCGCGTCCGTCCTTGGCCAAGCGGCGCAGGCTTGGCGTGACGTGGTCGGTTGGGATTGATGAGCTTGGCTCATAGCCGCATGCGGCCGATGCTCTCTAATCATGGATGACCGACTGGAATAGGCATCTGAAAGGTGAACGATCGGCAGTGCGCGAATGGCTTTTGATGTTGCTTTAGACAAGACCGCCGCGCTCAAGTCCGCGAGCACGCCATGGGCCGCGGTCACGTGCCTTGCCTTGCTCACCTTTCTGCTGGTGGGTTTGGAGTTCATGCCTGTCAGCCTGCTCACTCCGATCGCCCGTGACTTGGCGATTTCCGAGGGGCAAGCCGGCCAAGCGATCGCGGTGTCTGGCTTGTTCGCGGTCGTTACCAGCCTCTTTGGCAACGCCGTCCTGGCCGCTCTTGACCGGAAGGCCGTCATACTGCTCTGCACCGCCGTGCTGGTGGCCTCCAGCCTGGCCGTCGCCGCCGCGCCGAACTTTTCCGTCTTCCTCATCGGTCGGGCCCTGGTGGGCATCGCCATCGGAGGGTTCTGGTCGCTGTCGACCGCCATATTGGCGCGGCTGGCGTCAGGCCCGGACCTTTCCAAGGCCATCGCCCTGCTCCAGGGCGGCACCGCCTTGGCGCTCGTGATTGCAGCGCCGCTCGGCAGCCTTCTGGAGACGCTGATCGGGTGGCGGGGCACATTCCTGGTCACCGTCCCCGTCGGGGTCTTGGGCTTGATATGGCAGTTCCTGGTGCTTCCGAAGATGCCGGCGAAAAGCGTTGGTTCGGCCTCGAGCGCCTTCGTCCTGCTACGCCATCGCAAGTTCGCGATCGGCATGGGCGCGACCGCCTTGGCCTTCATCGGCCAGAACGCGCTGTCGATCTACCTAAGGCCCTTTCTCGAAACCGTGACTGACCTGAGAACCAGCAGCTTGTCGCTGGCGCTGCTGGCCGTGGGGCTCGGCGGGCTGGCCGGACTCTGGATCGTCGGTCTGGCTCTGCGGCGCCACCTCGCCGCCGTGCTGGTCGGCCTGCCCAGTGCTCTGGCCGTGCTCGCCGTCCTACTCGTCGGCCTGGGGGCGCATGCCGGCGCTACGACTGGCCTTCTGGTGCTCTGGGGTCTCTTCACCACCCCAATCCCGGTCGCCTGGAACACCTGGATGGCGAACATCATCCCTGACGACCTCGAGGCCGGTGGCGGACTGCAAGTCGCCTTGATCCAGTGTGCGATCGCGGGCGGCGCCGCGGCCGGCGGCCTGATGTTCGACACCGTCGGCTGGTGGAGCGCGTTCTTGCTGGCGGCCGCCCTCCTGGTCGGTTCAGCGGTGCTCGCCGCCTCGGCGGGGCGCCGCGCCTAGCCTTTCTCGATCACAAGGAGCGTCTCATTTCCGGCGGAATTGCAGGTAAGATCATCGTCATCACCGGCGCCAGCAGCGGACTTGGCGAAGCAGCCGCCCGCCACCTCGCCGCGCAGGGCGCGACCGTGGTTCTGGGCGCCCGGCGCGCGGATCGCATCGAGGCGCTGGCCACAGCCTTGACCGAAGCGGGGCTGAAAGCCAAGGCGATCGTCACCGACGTCGTCGATCGCGACCAGGTCAAAAACCTCGTGGATACGGCCGTGGCCGAGTTTGGCCGTGTCGATGTCATGTTGAACAATGCCGGCCTGATGCCGCTCGCGCCGCTCGAGCGGCTCAAGATCGACGAGTGGGACCAAATGATCGACGTCAATATCAAGGGCGTCCTCTATGGCGTCGCTGCCGCGCTCCCGCACATGAAGGCGCAGAAGTCGGGCCACATCATCAACGTCTCGTCCGTCTACGGCCACGTCGTCGATCCCGGTGCAACGGTCTACTGCGCGACCAAGTTCGCCGTGCGCGCGCTGTCGGAAGGCCTGCGCAAGGAGGTCAAGCCGTACAACATCCGCACGACCATCGTCTCGCCCGGGGCCGTCAGCACCGAGTTGCTAGAGCACATCAGCGAGAAGGATATCCAGGAAGGGACCAAGGAATTCGTGCGGACGATCGCCATCGGCGCCGACACGTTCGCCCGGGTGGTCGCTTTCGCCGTCAACGAGCCCGACGATGTCGACGTCAACGAGATCCTCTTCCGTCCGACCGCCCAGCCGGTCTGACGGGAGGGCGTTCCGAGGGGGGCGACGGCTCGAGGCGCCGCGCGCGTCTGACCAAGGGGCGGATTCTAGCGGTGACATCGGACCGGGGCATCGCCGTGGTCGCCAGCCTTCACCTGATCCAGCAATAATGGAGCGCGCATGAAAACGAACATCGAGCTTGTGATCATGGCATGGGGGCTCATGGTCGCCGCGCCGGCCTTCGCGCAGGACGGCAAGCCGTCGATTTTCGGCGAATGGCGCATGACGTCGCTGCAGGCCACCAAGGCCGACGGAAGCGTCGTGCAAATACCCTACTCGGGTCAGGTGATCTTCGCGCGGAGCGGTACTCTATCGGTTCAAGCCATGGACGCCGACCCCGGCGCAAAGCCGACGACCTACACCGCCAACGCTTATGAAGCCTATTACGGTCCAGTCCAGATCGACCAAGCCAATAGGACGTTTTCGATCACCGTCACCTCCTCGCTCGTTAGAGACCTCATAGGTCAGAAACTGGTGCGCAAGTTCGAAGTCTCTCACGACAAGCTCGTGATTATGCCCGCAACGCCAGGAGAAACCTGGCGCGTCACCTACGAGCGCCAGTGATCGTAATCAGGAGGCGTACGCTGGAGATGCGGCGCCAGGGACGATCCGGCGCGCGGAGCCTCAGGGAGCGATCACCGCTGGGTTCTGGCCGGGGGCTGCCTGTCGCTTCCCACTTCTTCCACCATTTCTGGGGTTCGATCGCGGAGGCGACCGGATCTGACGTCGGCCAGGTCGACTTTGCCTCCTGGCGGCGACTCGGATTTTGATCCCCGCCGACGAGGACGCGATGACCCCTGACGATTTCACCACCCTGGCGCTGGACCTTGGCCCAAACGTCCAGTCCAAGGCGATCTTAGAGACCGTGCAGTTTCGTGTGAGCGGCAAGGCCTTCGCCACGCTGGGCTGGCCGACTGCGGGTTGGGCGGTGGTCAAGGTCGCGCCGTCCCGCCAGGCCTGGGCCCTGTCCTTGAGCGACGGTGTCGCGCCCGAGCCTGGCCGTCGGCGAAAGGCGGGCATCGTGCTGGCGCGGCTCGCGGCGATCGACGAGACCGTCGCCGCCGAGCTGTTGGCGGCGGCCTGGTCCTTCGCCCACGGACCTTCGGCGCGGCGAGGCAGGGCTACGGCGTTGGTGACAAGCGTCGCAAGCCTATCCGCCGAGGCCATTTGAAGCTGACGGGGCGCGGCCGAGCCGCCGTTCGCCTGTCTTTGCACGCCAGGGTACGACGGGCCGATTTGGCTGTTGAGGTCGGCCAATTCCAGGTCTTCTTACTCATCCCCGTGGAAACCGGGGATGAACCGTGGACCCTTCAGAAACCGATATTGGACGTGAGCGCGGCCGCCAGATGCTGCGCACCGCCCTTGGCCCGCTGCTCCTGGCGCGGCTCGAGGACCCGGGCGTCGCCGAGATCATGCTCAATCCCGATGGCCGGGTGTGGGTCGACCGCCTCGATGGCGGGCTGGTCGACGCCGGCCTGACCATCGCGGCCGACGACGCCGAGCGGATCCTGCGCCTGGTGGCCCATCACGTGGCCGCCGAGATCCATGCTGAGCGACCGCGGCTGTCGGCCGAGCTGCCCGGGACGGGTGAGCGCTTCGAGGGCTGGTTGCCGCCGGTCGCCACGGCCCCGACCTTCTCCATCCGCAAGCCCGCCAGCCTGGTCTTCGGCCTCGACGACTATGTCCGCGTCGGGATCATGGCCGAGCGGCAAGGCCAGGTGCTGGCCGACGCCGTGCGCGAGCGGGCCAACATCCTGGTCGCCGGCCCGACCTCCAGCGGCAAGACCACCCTGGTCAACGCCCTGCTGGCGGAAGTCGCGCGGACCGGCGATCGGGTGATCATCGCCGAGGATCTGCGCGAGTTGCAGTGCGCGGCCCCCAATCAGGTGGCGCTGCGCACCCGCGAGGGCGTGGCCAGCCTGACCGATCTGGTCCGCTCGGCCCTTCGCCTGCGTCCCGACCGCATCATCATCGGCGAGGTGCGAGGCCCCGAGGCCCTGGATCTCGTCAAGGCCTGGGGCACCGGCCATCCCGGGGGCGTGGGCACCTTGCACGCCGGCTCGGCCCCCGGTGCGCTGCTGCGCCTTGAGCAACTGATCCAGGAAGCGGTGGCTGTCGTGCCGCGGGGCCTGATCGCCGAGACCATCGACGTCATCGCCGTGCTCGCCGGACGTGGGCGAC
>NZ_CALCDX010000075.1 GCF_937900395.1 uncultured Caulobacter sp. | reverse complement strand
GTGGTGCCGTCGCCGGCCTTGTCGTTGGTCTTGCTGGCGACTTCGCGGATCATCTGCGCGCCGAGGTTCTCGAACTTATCCGACAGTTCGATTTCCTTGGCGACCGAGACGCCGTCCTTGGTCGTGCGCGGAGCGCCGAACGACTTTTCGATGACGACGTTGCGGCCCTTGGGGCCCAGGGTCACCTTCACCGCGTTGGCGAGGATGTTGACGCCGCGCAGCATCTTGTCGCGCGCGTCGGAGGAGAAATAGACGTCTTTAGCGGCCATTTTGGAGCCCTTCTAAAAGAGAGTTGCGTTCGAAAGCGCTTGGGAACAGGGAGGCCTTAGGCCTCGACCACGCCCAGGACGTCGCTTTCCTTCATGATCAGGAGGTCCTGACCGTCGACCTTCACTTCGGTGCCCGACCACTTGCCGAACAGGATGCGGTCGCCAGCCTTCACGTCGAGAGCGACGATCTCGCCCTTGTCGTTGCGAGCGCCCGGACCGACCGCGACGACTTCGCCTTCTTGAGGCTTTTCCTTCGCCGTGTCGGGAATGATGATCCCGCCCTTGGTCTTGGTTTCTTCTTCGACGCGCTTCACGAGGACGCGGTCGCCCAGGGGACGAAACTTCATTGTGGTTCTCCGTCGGAACGGTTTGATTTAATGGCTTCGTCAGCAGGGGGAGCGGTGCTGTTAGCAGTCGCTCCCTCCGAGTGCTAACGACGAGCGTCAGTTAGGCGCCGGCCTTCGGGGAGTCAAGGACGCCCGATGCGAACTTTTTGCGGCGTGCGGTTAACGGGAGCGGTCCAGTGATCGACCATATGGGCGTGACGGTGCGGGATCTCCAGGTCTCCAAGGCGTTCTATGACGCGGCCTTCGCGCCGCTCGGGATCGGCGTGGTCATGAGCGTCAGCGCCGAGGAGACGGGGAGCACGGCTTTCATCGGCTATGGAGCCACCGCCGATCGCCGCGACATACAGGCCGGCAAGCCCAGCTTCTGGGTCAGCGAGGGCGAGGTCGTGACCGGGCCGATGCACGTGGCTTTCCTGGCCGCCGACCGGGCCCAGGTCGACGCCTTCCACGCCGCGGCCCTGGCGGCGGGCGGGACGGACAATGGCGCGCCGGGCGTGCGGCCTCACTATCATCCCAACTATTATGCGGCTTTCGTTCTTGACCCGGACGGTCGAAACGTCGAGGCCGTCTGCCACGCGCCCGCGTGACCTCAATCGAGGAGAGCCGATGTCCAGCTACGTCCTGTCCCTGTTCCTGGCGGTGGTGGCTTGCGTCATCGGCGGCGCTCTGGGCGGCATGATCCTGGCGCGGCCGCAGATCATGTTGGGCCTGGCGGGTCTGGCCGACGAGGAGACGCCGAAGTCGCCGCTGTTCGCGGAAGGGCGGGCGTTCGGCGGCATGCTGATCGCCTCGCACGGGATCGCGGCGCTCTATCTCGGCTACCAGCCCCGGCTGGGCGCGGCCATGGCGATGGTGCTGGCAGTGGGCTGGCTGGGCGCGGCGGCGGCGCGGGCGCTGTCGGCGGTCAAGGATGGCGAGGCGGGCCGCTTCAACGCCGGTTCGATCGCGGTCAACGCCCTGATCGGGATCACCCTGAGCCTCCCGTTCTTCAACGTCGGGCCTTATGTGGCGAGGGGCATGGGGCTGGCTTGAGGCTTTACTGTCGGAATTTGTCCGCCGACCTAAATCCCGCCTTCCTCGCCCTTGTGGCGAGGACCCATCGTTCAGCTAGACGAGAAGTCCACCGATGATGCGGTGGTGGTTCCGAGAGAGCCCATGGACGCCATGATGGTTGAAAGATGGGCCCCGGGCACGAGGCCCAGGGAGGCTGTTGAAAATAATCTCTGAAGTTTAGAGCACGCCCTCATGGGCCAGCAGCCAGCGCTTGCGCTCGATCCCGCCGGCATAGCCTGTGAGCGCGCCGCTCATGCCGATCACGCGGTGGCAGGGCGCGACCAGGCTTAGCGGATTGGCGCCGTTCGCAGCGCCGACCGCCCGGATGGCCGCGGGGCGCTCCACGCGGCGCGCGAGCTCCGAATAGGTGACGGTCTGGCCTGGCGGAATGGCGGCGAGGGCGCGCCAGACCGCGCGCTGGAACGGCGTGCCGCCGGTGTCCCAGGCGAGGGCGGACAGGGCGGCGATGTCCCCGGCGAAATAGCGGGCGAAGGCGGCCTTGGTCCCGGCCGGCGCCGTGCCGATCTCCAGCGGCAGGTCGCCGTAGTGCAGACGCAGCAGCCGGCGCAGGCGGGGCTCGAAGTCATGGAAGTCGACGGCGCGCAGCAGGCCGGTCTCGTCGGTGACGATCAGCAGCTCGCCGATCGGCGACGGCGCGCGGTCCAGGAGGAGGCGGGTGGGACGGGTCATGGGGCGATGGTCGCCCGCCGGCGCGAGCCTGTCCGCCCGGATTTTGCTGCGAATGTTCCTCCCCCGCGATGCGGGGGAGGTGGCCCAGAGGGCCGGAGGGGGCGAGCTGGGCG
>NZ_CALCDX010000074.1 GCF_937900395.1 uncultured Caulobacter sp. | reverse complement strand
GCCGAGATATTGAAGCGGGTGATCAGCCGCTCCAGCTCGGCGGCTTCCGTGCGCAGGTTCGCCGCCGCCGCGGTCGCTTCTTCGACCATCGCCGCGTTCTGCTGGGTGACCTGATCCATCTGATTGACCGCGACGTTGACCTCGCCGAGCCCCGTGGCCTGCTCGCGCGATGACTGCGCGATCTCGCTGATCAGGGCGTCGATCTCGCTGACCTTGCCCGAGATCGAGGTCAGGGCGCGCCCGGTCTCGCCGACAAGCTTCACGCCGCGATCGACCTGAGCGGAGCTGTTGGCGATCAGGACCTTGATCTCCTTGGCCGCGTCCGCCGACCGTTGGGCCAGGGCGCGAACTTCCTGAGCGACGACCGCGAACCCTCGCCCCGCCTCCCCGGCTCGGGCGGCTTCGACGCCAGCGTTCAGCGCCAGCAAATTGGTCTGGAACGCGATTTCGTCGATGACGCCGATGATCTGATTGATCTGGGACGAGCTCTCCTCGATCCCGTCCATCGCCATAACCGCTTCGCTCACGATCTCTCCGGATTTCGCCGCGTCGACACGCGCGCCCGAGGCCGCCTCCGAAGCGCGCTTGGCGCCCTCGGCGCTGCGTCCCACCGTGGCCGTGATCTCGTCCAGCGCCGCGGCGGTTTCCTCGAGGCTGGCCGCCTGTTGTTCGGTCCGGCGAGACAGGTCGTCCGACGCGGTGGAGATTTCATTGGCGCCGGCGTTGACGTTTTGCGTGGTCATGGCGACCGCGCCGATGGTCTCGTCCAGCGCCTGCACGGCGCTGTTGAAGTCGTCTCGCACGCGAGCGAACTGCGCGTCGATCGCGGCGGGCATGCGATAGCTCAGGTCGTTCGCGGCCAGACGCTCCAAGGCGAGAGCGATCTGATCGACCGCATTGACGCGCCCCGTCACTTCGGTGGCGAACTTGACGACCTTCGCCACGCGCCCCTTGGCGTCGAACACCGGGTTGTAGGAGGCCTGGATCCAGACCGCCTTGCCACCCTTGCCGATCCGCTTGAATTCCTCGGCCACGAACTCGCCGGCGTTCAGCTTGCGCCAGAACTCCGCATAGGCCGGAGACTGCGCATAGGTCGGATCGACAAACATGCTGTGATGCTTGCCCTTGATCTCCGAGAGGCTGTAACCGACCACGCTGAGAAAATTCTCGTTGGCGTTCAGGATGACGCCCTCGGTCGTGAACTCGATCGTGGCTTGCACCCGCTCCACAGCGGCGAGCTTCGCCGCCCGCTCGGCCTCGGCTTCTTTCTGCGCGGTGATGTCGGTGGCGACCTTCAGAACCTTGGTCACTTGGCCCGCCGCGTTCTTCACAGGATTGTAGGAAGCCTGGATCCAGACCTCCCGGCCGCCCTTGCCCACGCGCAGATATTCGCGCGCGTCGAACTCTCCCCGGGCGAGCTGAGACCAGAAGTCCCGGTAAGCTTGGCTCGCGGCGTAGTCGGGCTCAACGAACAGGCTGTGGTGCTTGCCGATGATCTCGCGCGCCTCGTAGCCCAGGGCTTTGCAGAAGTTCGCGTTGGCCGCGAGGATCGTGCCCTTCGTGTCGAATTCGATCATCGCCAGAGACTTGTCCAGCGCGTCGAGCTTGCTCGCGGCGTCGCCGCCAAGGGGGGTGCGGAGCTTGAATTTCATGGATGGCCCATCGCTCTTCTTGAACTGCCCACCTTCCGGGCCTGAATAACGTCGTTATTTGTGGTGAAGATAAGGTAAATTATGGGATTGGCGCGACAATAGGCCCCCAAACAACCCCAGGTTACTAAGTAAACTTATAAGATCCAGGGGCGATTCAGCTTCATAACCGCCCTGATTTCTTTAAAGAGCTGATTGATTATCGCCCCACAGCTTCTGACCTTGGCGCCAATGAGCCTAGCCGCCTCACAGCCGCCCCTATAGCGACCTCGGCGCCAACCTCGCTGTCGGTCATGACCCCAGCCGGCCGGCCACCGCCTGCGGCGCTGATCCAGAATCCCGTCCCTCGCGGCGCAGAGGACGTGGACAGTCAAAGGCCGAACGCGGCCTCCACGCCATTTTGCGCCCCTCGCACGACAAGCTTCGCCATCGCGACCTAACGCCGCGCCCAGGCCACGCTCGCTTCCACCGACGTCACGGTCGTGTCATTTTGCCCGAACAACCGTTGGAGGCGGATTTACAGATGAGCGAAGATACCGAAGGCCGACGCCCCAACCCCGTCGACCTGCATGTGGGCGGCCGGGTGCGGATGCGCCGTAAGCTGATGGGCGTGAGCCAGGAACAGCTTGCGGACTCCTTGGGGCTGACCTTCCAGCAGGTCCAGAAATACGAGCGCGGCGCCAATCGCGTCAGCGCCAGCAAGCTGTACGACATCGCCAAGACCCTGCAGGTCCCGGTCTCGTTCTTCTTCGAAGGTCTGGCCGATCCGATGAGCGGCGCCGAGATCGACGCCACCACCCAGCACGCCGAAAAGGTGGTGCAGGAGTTCCTGACCACGCCGGAAGGCCTGGAACTGGCCGAGGTGTTCCCGCGCATCGGTCGCGGCCGCGTCCGCCGCCAGGTGCTCGACCTGGTCCGCGCCATGGCCGACGAAGCCCAGCGGACCGAAGTCGCCTAAGGGGGCGACAGCCAGTTCAAACGACATGACGAGACCTCGGCCCGCTCAACCGAGGTCTTTGTCATGTCTGGGGGCAGGATTCAGCCCGTCGGCGCTTCGGCGCGGAAGGCCTGCCAGATGCGCTTGGCGGTTCCAACGGCGGCGGGGGCCAGGCCGCGCAGGTCGTAGGTTCGCACGATCCGCATCCCCACCTCGCGCTCCTTCTGCCAAGCCACCATCACGTCGTGGGCCTGACCAGCGACCAGGTCGACCAGTTGGGCCTGGCTGGGCGGCGCGGCGCTGGCCAGCATCTGAACCTTGGCGCCCTGGGGCGAGAGATCGCGGATCACGCAGTCCCAGGCGAAGGCCCCGCACAGGACCTTGCCCGAGCGGTTCGTGGGCAGCCGCGCGCCGCTTCGCCGGTCGCTCTCAACAGCAGGTTTCGCCATGTCTTGGATAAGCGCACGACGCGGTTAATCGGCGGTGGAAAATGAAGGTTTCCGGAGTGCGACCGCGCCCTTAAGCGAGCGCCACGATGCGCTCGGGCTCCAGCGCCATCTCCAGATCCGCCAGAATGTCGGCCACGTCCTCCAGCCCGACCGACAGACGCACCAGCCCCTCACCGATGCCGGCCTCGGCGCGCTCCCGCGGCGTGTAGGTCGAGTGGGTCATGCTGGCCGGATGCTGGATCAGCGTTTCGGCGTCGCCCAGCGAAACGGCGCGACGGATCAGGGTCAGGCGGTTCATCATCGCCACGCCCGCCGCGTGGCCGCCCTTCAGCTCGAAGGCCATCATGCCGCCGCCGTGCGCCATCTGCCGCGCCGCCAGCATGTGCTGCGGAAAGCCGGCCAGGCCCGGATAGAACACGGCCGCGACCGCCGGATGCGTCTCCAGCCAGCGCGCGACGGCAAGGGCGCTCTCGCCATGGCGGGCCATGCGCAGCGACAGGGTCTTCAGGCCCCGCAGCACCAGGAAGGCGGTGAACGGCGACATCACCGCGCCGGTCATGTCCTTGACGCCCACCAGGCGCACGCGGCGCATGTCCTCGACGCCGCCGACGGCGATCCCGCCCACCAGGTCGCCGTGACCGCCCAGATACTTGGTGGCCGAGTGGACGACGATGTCGGCCCCCAGGCTCAGCGGGCGGGTGACCACCGGCGTGGCGTAGGTGTTGTCGACCACCACCTTGGCGCCGGCCGCCCGGGCGATCGCGCTGATCGCGGCGATATCGACGAGGCGCATGTTCGGATTGGCCGGGGTCTCGAAATAGACGATCCGCGTCTTGTCCGAGATCGCCGCCTCCAGCGCCCGCGGATCGGTCATGTCCACCTGGCGCACGGTGACGCCAAAGCGGGTCAGGCCGTCGCGCATGAAGGCGAAGGTGCACCCGTAAAGCGTCTGGTCGGTGATCACCTCGTCACCGGCCTGCAGGAAGCTCCACAGCACCGCCGTGATCGCCCCCATCCCCGAGGCCGTCGCCACCGCCGCCTCGCCGCCTTCCAGACTGGCCAGGCGCCGCTCCAGAAGGTCGGTGGTCGGGTTGGAGATGCGCGAATAGAAGTGCCCTTCCCGCGTCCCGGCGAACATCTCGCCGCCGGCCTCGGCGCTCTCGAAGGCGAAGGTCGAGGTCAGGTGGACCGGCGGGGTCAGCGCCCCGTGTTCCTCGGCGGGATCATAGCCCGCGTGGATGGCCCGGGTGGAAAAGCCGCCTTGATCGCCGCGCATGGGTCGCTCCCTTTTGCGGCCACTGTGAGCCTGGATGCGACGCCGCGGATTGCGAAGTCTGCCACGATGGGTTTCTGTTTTGGCAGATTCTGCTCAAGAGACCGCCCATGGACGCCAAGGATCGCCAGATCATCCGCGAACTTCAGAAGGATGGCCGCCTGACCAACCAGGAGCTGGCCGAGCGGGTGAATCTCTCGCCCTCGCCCTGCCTGCGCCGGGTGCGCAACCTCGAGGCCGAAGGCGTAATCAGGGGCTACACCGCCCTCGTCGACCAGAAGGCCTACGGCCTGCCGATCACCGTCTTCGTCCGGGTGCGGCTGGATCGCCACGGCCAGGACCTGATCCAGGGCTTCGAGGCGGCAGTCGCGCGGATCGACCAGATCCTGGACTGCTTCCTGCTGGCCGGCGGCGACGACTATCTGCTGCGGGTGATCGTCGACAGCCTGGAAGCCTATGAAGACTTCATGCGCCGCAAGCTGCACGCCATCCCGGGCATCGCCTCGATCGACACCAGCTTCGCCTATGGCGTCGTCAAGCAGACCCGCGTGTTTCCGGTAACGGGATGACGTGAACCGCGTTACGGATTACTCACGGTAAAGCCAGCCGAACGGGCTCCGACGCCGATACGATGACCGGGATGATCGAAGACGCTCCGCCTCTGTCCGCGTCGCCCAGCGTGACCACCGCGCTGAAGCACGCGCCGCTGGGCATCGCCATCTTCGACAGCCAGATGCGCTATCTGGCGGCCTCGCGGCAGTACCTGACCGATCAGCATCTGCCCGCCGACATGCCGCTGATCGGCCGGCGGCACTACGACGCCTTTCCCGAGATCCCCCAGAAGTGGCGCGACCTGCACGCCCGCGTCCTGGCCGAAGGCGTCGAGCTGCATCACGAGGGCGACCCCTATGTCGATCGCGACGGCCGCACCGAGTGGATCCGCTGGTCGATGGCGCCCTGGCGCACCGACGGCGGCGAGATCGGCGGCCTGGTGCTCTACACCGAGGTGGTCACCGCCAACATCCAGGCCCGCCTGAAGCTGGAAGCGGCCGAGGCCCGCTACCGCGCGGTCTTCGACCAGGCGGCGATGGGCGTCGCGCGCCTGACCCCGACCGGCGCGGTGCTGGAAGCCAACGACGCCTTCTGCGCCCTGCTGCGCCGCGACCGCGAGACCCTGCTGGGCGCGACCTTGCAGAACCTGATGCATCCGGACTCGCTGGACGCCACGATGGAAAGCGCGGCCAAGCTGCTGGCCGGAGAGGCCGAGACCTGCTCGGCCGAGCGTCGGGTGCTGATCCCGGGCGGCGACCTGTGGATCCACCTGACGGCCTCGATGGTCAAGGTCGACGGCCAGCCGGCCTATATCCTGGCGATCATCTCCGACATCAGCGCCCGCAAGCAGGCCGAGGACGCGCAAGGCCGCTACCAGGCCCAGCTGCGCCTGCTGATCAACGAGCTGAACCACCGGGTGAAGAACACCCTGGCCACGGTCCAGTCGATGGCTTCACAGACCCTGCGCAACGAACCCGACCCGATCGTCGCCTTCGAGAAGTTCGAGGCGCGCCTGCTGGGCCTGTCGCGCGTGCACGACATCCTGACCCGCGAGAGCTGGCACGGCGCCGAGCTGCGCGAGGTGGCCGAGCGCGCCCTGCAGCCGTTCGACGAGGCCGGCGCGCGGGTCAGCATCGAGGGCCCTTCGGTCTGGCTGCAGCCCGGCGGCGCCCTGACCATGGCCCTGACCTTCCACGAACTGGCGACCAACGCCCTGAAGTACGGCGCCCTGTCCAACGCTGCGGGCCGCGTGCGCCTGGGCTGGACCTACGATCCGGAAGCACGCGCGTTGGAGGTGGTCTGGAACGAGGACGGCGGGCCGCCGGTCTCGCCGCCGACCCGCAAGGGCTTCGGCTCGCGCCTGATCGAGCGCAGCCTGCGCGGCGAGCTGAAGGGCGAGGCGGTCATGGACTATCGCCCCGAAGGTCTCGTCTGCCGCCTGAACGCCCGCCTGCCCGAAGCCCATGAAGGCGGCGTGCTGGGCCAGGGCTGAGGGCGTCCGTCCTTTCGTCCACCGGAAATTGATCCCGCCTATGGCGGCCCCCGCCCGCCGGCGTCGTCATTCCCTCCAAGAGCAAACTGGCGTCCCCACCCGCCAGCCGCCTTGCCGGCCGGGATGTCGTGATCCCGGTCGGCCGCTTTTCCCCGCCCGCGCGGGTCGATAAGCTTTCGCATGACCCTTGCTCGACTCACGCGCCGCGCGACCCTGGCCTCGCTGGGCGCCACGCTCCTGTCCGCGCCGGCTCTGGCCGCCGCCGCCAAGGAGGACTGGAAGGCCCTGGCCGCCGACGTGCGGTCCGAGTTCCAGTGGGCCTGGCGCGGCTATGTCGCCAAGGCCTG
The DNA here is from genome assembly GCF_937900395.1 of uncultured Caulobacter sp. Classification (GTDB taxonomy): domain Bacteria; phylum Pseudomonadota; class Alphaproteobacteria; order Caulobacterales; family Caulobacteraceae; genus Caulobacter. The sequence goes on along the minus strand of NZ_CALCDX010000074.1, from coordinate 4,718 downwards.
GGGCAAGGACGAGATCAACCCGGTCAGCGGGACCTCGCGCTCGTTCTTCATCGAAGGCCACGACCTGGGCCTGTCCCTGGTCGAGGCGCTGGACACCCTGTGGATCATGGGACTGGACGAGGAGTTCCAGGCCGGCGTCGACTGGGTGAAGACCTCGCTCGACTTCGACGTCGACGGCGAGGCCCAGGTCTTCGAGACCAATATCCGCCTGGTCGGCGGCCTGATCTCGGCGCATCTGGCCTGCGGCGACCCGGTGCTGCTGGCCAAGGCCAAGGACCTGGCCGATCGGCTGATGAAGGCCTTCGAGGCCTCGCCGCACGGCCTGCCCTGGCGCTATGTGAACCTGAAGACCGGCGCGGTGCGCGATCCCGAGACCAACCTCGCCGAGATCGGCACCTACATCACCGAGTTCGGCGTGCTGGGCCAGCTGACCGGCGACAAGCGCTACTTCGACGCCGCCAAGCGCGCGATGAAGCACGCCCTGGATCGGCGCTCGAACATCGGGCTGATGGCCGCCAACATCGACGCCCGGACCGGCGCTTACATCAGCCGCTCGGCCAGCATCGACGTCTATGCCGACAGCTTCTACGAATACCTGTGGGACGCCTGGGAGCTGTTCGGCGACCAGGACTGCAAGCGCTGGGCGCGGGAGTGCGTGGACGCCCAACTGGCCCACCAGGCCAAGCGCTATGACGGCCGCCTGTGGTTCCCGATGGTCGACTATGAGACCGGCGCGGTGCTGAACACCGCCCAGAGCGAGCTGGCCGCCTACTATGCCGGCCTGCTGGGCCAAGTGGGCCACAAGGCCGAGGGCGATGACTACCTGGCCTCCTTCACCGAGATGCAGGCGACTTTCGGGGTGATCCCGGAGTCCATCGACGTCGCCACGCGCCAGCCGCGCCGCAAGCACACCGGCCTGCGCCCGGAGTATCCCGACGCCTGCCTGAACCTGTGGCTGCTCGACCGCGACGAGCGCTATCGCCAGCTGGCGGCGATCCACTATCGCGAGATGAAGGCCACCAGCCGCGCGGCCTTCGGCTATACGGCGCTCAAGGACATCACCACCCGCCCGATGACCCAGGGCGACAACTGCCCCGGCTACTGGTGGTCCGAGCAGATGAAATACTATTACCTGCTGTTTTCGGACACGCCGCGCATCGACTACGGCCAGCTCCAGCTGAGCACCGAGGCCAACGTGCTGCGGGGCTTTCGCAAGGCCTGAGCGGGCCGGGCTAACAGAGCCTCCTTGGACCACAAATCGCACGCCCCACATGAGGGGCGACGGCCTTGGCGCCGTCACATCCCTGAGCCCGGATCGCCGCACGCCTGTCGCGTGACTCGGTCATAGGCTTGAAGGCTGGGGAGCCTTGAGCGTGCGACTGCAATCCATCCCGATCGTCCTGGCGCTGTGCGTCGCCGCCCTGCCGGCTTGCGCCGCGGGTTTGCGCGACCGTCTCTACGATCCCGGCGACGGCGTCCTGGTGGTCGCGCACCGCGCCTGCCACCGCGCCGCGCCCGGCCATGGCTTTGACAACGCCGTTCCGGAAAACTCCCTGGCCGCGCTGGAACGCTGCGTGGCCCTGGGCGTCGATCTGGTCGAGATCGACGTCCGCCGCACCCGTGACGGCCAACTCATCGTCATGCATGACGCCAAGGTCGATCGAACCACCGACGGCAAGGGCCGCGTCGCCGACCTGACTCTCGCGCGGATCCAGGCGCTGCGCCTGAAGGACGGCCAGGGCGAAACGCCGCCGACGCTGGAAGCCTTTCTCGTCGCCGCGCGCGGCCGGATCCTTGTGAACATCGACCTCAAGGGTCCCTACGCCGCGGAGGCGGCCGCGATCTCCCGCCGCATCGAGGCGACGGAGTGGGTGCTGTTCAAGGCCAAGGCCCGTTTCGGCGCGCCGCCCCTGGCCGATCAGGCGCCCTACCAGGACCTGGCCTTCATGCCGATGGTCGCGGCCAAGGCCGCCAAGACGCCTCGAGACCTCGCGGGCATCATCGTTCGCCAGGCGTCCGGCGCCCGCCAGATCCCCGCCGTCGAAACCGTGGCGCTGAAGGGCCCGGGCTTCGCGGCGGTGCGCGACGCCGCCCGCGCGGCCCGCATCCGCGTCTGGACCAACACCCTGGCCGCCAAGGGCTGGCGGGGCGTGCTGGACCAGTCGGGCGATCGCCAGGCCCTGCGCAATCCCGACCGCGCCTGGGGCAGGCTGATCGCCCAGGGCGCCAGCATCGTCCAGACCAACCACCCCGCCGTGCTGCTCGACTATCTGGAGCGCCGCGGTCTGCGGGGCCACGCGCCGGTTTCTATCGCGGCTGCAGGTCTTCCACCGTCTTCCTGAGCTTGGCGCGGCGCGCGGTCCAGGATCGCTCCAGCGCCTTGGCCTCCTCGTCCAGAGCCCGACGCCGCTGCTCCAGGTCGGCCTTCGCGTCCCGCTGCTCGGCCTCCGCCGCGTTGAGGGCCGCCTCGGCCTCGGCGAGCGCCTTCTTGCGCTTGGCTTCGGCGCCATCGTCAGTCTTCTTCGGCTTGGGTTTGGGCAGCTTGTCGACCGCCGCCTTCAGTCCGCCCTCGGCCCGGCGGATCACAGCCCCGGGCGCGGCCAGGGCCGCCTTGGCGTCCGGCGCGTCCGGCGCTTCGGCGGCCACGCCCTCCTTGAAGAGATCGCGGTCGGTCTCCCACGCGGCCAGCGCCTTGGCGCGCGACGTCGCCGCCACGGTGTAGCGGTGAAACCCGTCCGACCACGTGAAGACCTTGGGGGCGCGCGCCATGACGCGACAACGAGCGACGCGCGGCGGCGTTCCAAGTCTATGAATTTCGGGGAAAAATCAGTCCGTCCTGGTGGCGGGGGGCGGGATCGAACCGCCGACCTGTGGGTTATGAATCCACCGCTCTAACCATCTGAGCTACCCAGCCATAGCCAGGACGGACGGGGGTCATACGCCCAAGCGCGCTTCGCATCAAGCCTTACAGCCCGTCTACGAAAGCATTCCGTCCAGCACCGCTTCCAAGCGTCGCGCCAGTTGCTCGGGACCGTACGCCTCCAGCACCAGCGTGCGAGCCGCCTGGCCCATCCGCCGCGCGCCGTCGCGGTCGCCGATCAGCTCGCCCAGCGCCTCGGCCAGGCGGTCGGCGTCGTCTTCCGGGACGAGGCGGCCGTTGACGCCTTCCTGGATCATCTCGATCGGTCCCTCGATCTCGGAGGCCACCACGGGCAAGCCGACGGCCATCGCCTCCAGCAGGGTCAGCGGGAAGCCCTCCTGGTGCGAGGGGAAGGCGAACAGGTCGCCGGTCGCCAGGAAGCCGGCCACGTCCTGGCGCCAGCCGACCAGCTTCACGCAGGGATCGAGGTCGAGCTCGCGGATCAGACCCTCCAGCGCGCCGCGCTCGCCGCCCTCGCCGGCGATCTCGCAGACCACCTCCAGATCCCAGGCGCGCAGCTTGCCGACCGCGCGGATCAGGACGTCGAAGCCCTTCTTCGGATGCAGCCGCCCGGCCGCGACGATGCGGATCGGCCCGTCGACTTGCTTGAAAGGCTCGGCCCGGGCGGTTGGCGGCTTCACGGCGTTGGGGATGACGTAGACATGGTCCGCCGGCGCGCCGCGCTCGATCGCCAGTCGCGCCAGATGCTGGCCGACGCACAGGTAGTGGACGCCCGGCCGGATATCGAAGGCCGGCTTGTGCACGCAGACAGCCTGCACCGCGTTCGGCGGCGCGACCTTGGCGAAGACCCGGGCGGGACGCTGACCGTGGCTGAGGATCAGGTCCGGCCGCGTGGCGCGGACCACCGCCTTGGCGGCGCCGACGGTCAGCGGGTCCCAGTCGGTCAGGGCGGGCATGGTGGCCAACGGGGTTTGGCCGGCCTGGGCGGCCGCGATCTTACCGCCTCGGCGCACGACGCCCACGCAGCGCCCGCCATGGCGCTGCGCCCACGCCTCCAGGATCGGTTGATAGTCGAGGAAGACCTGCTCCAGACCGCCCAGCCCCTTGCCCAGCATGGCGTGCAGGATGTTGCTCAAGACGGGCTCCGGGAGCGGCTTTACGGGCCGGGACCATCGTGGCGCCCGGCGACGGTGTCAACGCGGGAGCGGGACGGTTGCTCCCAACCGCGCCGCGACCTCCTCGCCGATCGCCAGGGAGCTGGTCAGGCCGGGGCTTTCGATGCCGAAAAGGGCCATCAGCCCCTCGGCCCCGTGATCCTCGACGCCGCGCAGCTGGAAGTCGGGCTGCGGCTCGTCCGGCCCGTGCAGCTTCGGCCGCACGCCGGCGTAGTCGGGCGTCAGGGCGCCGTCGGGCAGGCCCGGCCAGAACTTGCGGATATAGGCGGCGAAGGCCTCGGCCCGCGCCGGATCGACCGAATAGTCGGGCGCCGGAACATAGTCGAGGTCGGGCCCGAACACCGCCTGGCCGCCCAGGTCGTTGCGGTAGTGGGTGCCCAGCGCTCCGTGGATCGGCGGCGGATAGATCAGCCGCTGGAACGGCGCCTTGCCGGTCAGCCGGAAGTAGACGCCCTTGCCGTAGTGGGCCTTGGGGATGCGATCGGCGGGATAGCCTTCGATCCTGGCGGCGACGTCCTGCGAAGACAGCCCTGACGCGGTGACCAGCAGCCGGCAGGTCAGGCTGGTTGGATCCGCCCCGCCAGCCCGCACCTTGAAGCCGCCGCCCTTGAAGGGTTCGGCGCCCTCGAACGGCGTCGAAAGCACCACCGCCCCGCCGGCGG
>NZ_CALCDX010000073.1 GCF_937900395.1 uncultured Caulobacter sp. | reverse complement strand
CCATCCTCACGGGCAAGAACAGCCTGGCGGAGCGGACGTTCGAGCCGAAACGCAAATCAAACCCTACGGTCTCCGGGTTCGCCCGGCCGCTCCGTCGCCTCCCCAACACCTTCAGCGGCAAGCCGCGTGAGGATGACGATTCATGGCCTCTCTACGCCTTCACGCTCGCCCAGGGCCCCGTGATCGCCAGGGTCACGCCCGGGTTCTGCAGATTGACGAACAGCGTGCCGCCGTCGGGCGAGAAGCAGGCGCCGGCGAATTCCGAGTTCCCGGTGAAGACGTTGCGGGCCAGGGTGTAGACCTTGCCTTGGGGCGTGACGCCGCGCAGGTGATTGCGCAGGGTGTCGGAATAGCGGTCCTCGCAGACGATCACGTGGCCCCACGGCGCGACGACCAGGTTGTCGGCATAGTCGAGCACGCGGTCGTTCTGGCTTTCCACGAACAGCTGCAGCTTGCCGGGCTGGTCCTTCTCGCCGGCCTGGCCTTCGACGGCCGAGGGAACGTAGCGGAAGATCTGGCCCGAGCCAGCCGCGCCGCCGGCGGTGCAGGCGAAGTAGAGCTCGCCCTGGCCGAAGAACACGCCTTCGCCCCGGCAGAAGATCGCCGCGCCCTTGGCGTGGCCGCGCCGACGCAGGTCGTCATAGGGATTGTCGACGCCGTCCAGGTCGATCCAGCGCACGGCCTTCGTGGCGCCGATTGGAAAGGTCTTTTCCTCCTGGTTGCGGGTGTCGCCGCCTTCAGGGGCGTCGGCCAGTCCCAGGGCTTGCAGCCGGCCGCCGGCCGCCAGGTTGCGGCGGTCGTTGGGCAGGAAGCGGTAGAAGAGGCCGTCGGCGACGTCCTCGGTCAGATAGACGACGCCCGTGCGCGGATCGATGCAGGCGGCCTCGTGCTTGAAGCGGCCCAACCCCTTCAGGGCGACAGGCTGGACCAGGCCGACATGCGCGGCCGGAACCTCGAAGACCCAGCCGTGATCCTTGCCGACCTCGAGGCCCGCCTCGATCGTTGTCTCCTCGCACGTCAGCCACGAGCCCCAGGGCGTGACGCCGCCGCAGCAGTTGACGAGGGTGCCGGCCAGGGACAGGTGCTGGCGCTCGGTCTGGCCGGTCTTGAGGTTGTACAGCTGGGTGGTCGTGCCGCCGGGCAGGGGGCGCTGGCCGTTCTGGAAGTCCCAGACCTTGGCGCGGTCGATGCGGTCGATCAGGCGCTCGCCGAGGCCAAACGCGCCATTGTGGATGTCGCTGACCGAAAGCTCGTGGTTGCGGACCAGCAGCACGCGCTCGGCGTCGACGGCGAAACAGCCCATGCCGTCGGCCTTGCCGGGGACCAGCAGGCCATCGCTCATCGTCTCGCCAGCCTGGGAGATGACCTGGTAGCGGAAGCCCGGCGGCAGATCGATCATGCCCTTGGGATCGGGGATCAGGGCGCCGTAGCCCTCGACCTCGTTCAGATAGGTCTCGGCTTCGACGGCCTCGTCCTGGGCGCGGGCGGAGAAGGCGGCGAAGGCCAGGCTGGTGGCGGTCGCGCCGATGAAGCCGCGGCGGGAGAAGGTCATGGAACGCCCCTGTTAAAGTGTAACGCGGACGGCTATGCACGCCTTTCATGACAGTTTGAATAGGGGTTTGCGGTATTATGTTACCGTATAACTCAATGCTTTGTTTTTGTTGGGTTTTGCAAGTTTCTGCGCCGCGATTGTTGACAGCGCGCGAACCCTTCCGTAAATGCCGCGCCTCACACGGACGAAACCGGATTTCTCGGGGTCGGACGCCTAGAAATTACGGATCAATCCCATGCAGAAGATCACGGCTTCCTTGAAGCCAGCCGAGGTCGAGAAGAAGTGGATCGTGGTCGACGCCCAGGACGCCGTTGTCGGCCGTCTGGCTTCGTTCATCGCCATGCGTCTTCGCGGCAAGCACCGTCCTGACTACACCCCGCACGTCGACTGCGGCGACTTCGTCGTCGTGATCAACGCCGACAAGGTGAAGTTCACCGGCAAGAAGCTGGACGACAAGGTCTACTACCGTCACACCGGTCACCCGGGCGGCATCAAGGAAACCACCCCGCGCAAGGTGCTGGGCGGTCGTTTCCCCGAGCGCGTCCTGGAGAAGGCCGTCGAGCGCATGCTGCCCAAGGAGAGCCCGCTGGCTCGCAAGCAGCTGACCCACCTGCTCATCTACAACAACGGCGAGCACCCGCACCAAGCGCAAAACCCCGAAGTCGTCGACTTCGCGGGCCGCAACGCCAAGAACATCCGGAGCCTCTAAGCTATGACTGACGCTCAAGGCTTTGACGCGCTGGCCAGCCTGTCCAGCAACCCGGAAGCTGCCGCTCCGGCCGAACCGAAGATCGACGCCCAAGGCCGCGCCTACGCGACCGGCAAGCGCAAGAACGCGATCGCTCGCGTCTGGATCAAGCCGGGCAAGGGCCAGATCACGATCAACGGTCGTGACCAGCAAGTCTACTTCGCCCGTCCGGTGCTGCGCATGATGATCGCCCAGCCGCTGGAAGTGACCGATCGCCTCGGTCAGTTCGACGTCGTCGTGACCGTGGAAGGCTCGGGCCTGTCGGGCCAAGCCGGCGCGATCCGTCACGGCCTGTCGAAGGCCCTGACCTACTACGAACCCGGCCTGCGCCCGGTCCTGAAGCCGCACGGCTTCCTGACCCGCGACAGCCGCGTCGTCGAGCGTAAGAAGTACGGCAAGGCCAAGGCCCGCCGCAGCTTCCAGTTCTCGAAGCGCTAAGCGCGGTTCGTACGCGTTTGGAAGAGGGCGCTTCGGGTCTCCGAAGCGCCCTTTTTCTTGGTCTTTTTCCTTGTTCTGTCTGGATCGGAGTCCGCCCATGGCGAGCGCCCCCAAGGTCTTCCCCAGGGTCTTCATCGACGGCGAAGCCGGCACCACCGGCCTGCAGATCCGCGAGCGCCTGCTGGCCCGCACGGATCTCCAGCTGGTCTCGATCGATCCGGACAAGCGCAAGGACCTGGACGCTCGCGCCGAGATGCTGAACGGCGCCGACGCGGTGATCCTGTGCCTGCCCGACGACGCGGCCAAGGAGGCCGTCTCGCTGGTGACCAATCCGGACACGGTGATCATCGACGCCTCGACGGCCTACCGGACCGCCGAGGACTGGACCTACGGTTTCGCCGAGCTGGATGGCGAGCAGCGGGGCAAGATCGCCAAGTCCAAGCGGATTTCGAACCCGGGCTGCTATCCGACCGGCGCGATCGCCCTGACGCGGCCGCTGGTCAGCGCGGGAATCCTGCCGGCCGAGCTGCCGGTCTCGTACAACGCCGTCTCGGGCTATACCGGCGGCGGCAAGGCGATGATCGCCCAGTTCGAGGACAAAGCCTCTCCGAACTACACGCGCGAGCCGTACTTCATCTACGGCTTGTCGCTGAGCCACAAGCACGTGCCCGAGATGCAGAAGCACGGCGGCCTGCTGACCCGTCCGATCTTCACGCCGGCCGTGGGCCGCTACGCCCAGGGCATGATCGTCGAGCTGCCGCTGCACTTCTCGACCCTGAACGGCGCGACGTCCCTGGCCGACATCCACGCGGTGCTCGAAAAGCACTACAAGGGCGAGGCCTTCGTCGAGGTCGCGTCGCTGGACGAGGCCAAGGCGCTGACGACCCTGGACCCGGAAGGCCTGAACGGCACCAACCGCCTGAAGCTGTTCGTGTTCGGCTCGGACACCAGCGGCCAGGCGCGCCTGGTGGCTCTGCTCGACAACCTGGGCAAGGGCGCCTCGGGCGCGGCGGTTCAGAACCTGAACATCGCCCTGGGCCTGAAGGAAGACGCGGGGCTTTAGCCCGCGTCCGCCTCGTTCGACTTCACCAGCACGAAGCTGCCCGGGGCGTCCTCGAGCGGCTTCAGCTTGCCCTTGGACGGGTCGCGCGCCGGGACCTGATCGCCCGAGCGCGCCTTCAGCCATTCGCCCCAGTAAGGCCACCAGGACCCAGGGAACTCCTTGGCCCCGGCCTGCCAGGTCTCGAGCGACTCGCAGGTCTGCTCGTTGATCCAATGCTGGTACTTGTTGGCGCCCGGCGGGTTGATCACGCCGGCGATGTGGCCGGAGCCAGCCATCATGAAGGTCACCGGTCCGCCGAACAGCTTCGCGCCCCGGAAGACGCTGCGATAGGGCGCGATGTGATCCTCCTTCGAGGACTGGACGAATACCGGGATCTTCACCTTCGACAGGTCCAGCCGCTCGCCGCCGATCGTCAGCTCGCCCTTGGCCAGGGCGTTATCCTTGTAGAAGTTGCGCAGGTAGAACAGGTGCAGCGCCTTGGGCATCCGCGTCTGGTCGGCGTTCCAGAACAGCAGGTCGAAGGGGCGGGGCTCCTTGCCCATCAGGTAGTTGCTGACGAAGAACGACCAGATCAGGTCGTTGCCACGCAGGGCGTTGAAGGTGTCGGCCATGGACTGGCTGGGCAGGAAGCCGCCGGCCAGATCCATCTGCTGCTCGATCGAGCGCAGCCATTGCTCGTTGGTGAACAGCAGGAGGTCGCCGGCCTCGGCGAAGTCCTGCTGGGCGGCGAAGAAGGTGGCCGAGTTGATCCGCTTGTCGCCACGCGCCGCCATGTGGGCCAGGGCGACCGACAGCAGGGTGCCGCCGATGCAGTAGCCGACCGTGTTGACCTTATCGACGCCGCACTGGGTCATGACCTGCTGAGTGGCGTCGTAGACGCCCTCGATCATGTAGTCCTCGAAGGTCTTGTCGGCGAGCTTGCGGTCCGGATTGACCCACGAGGCGACGAAGACCGTGAAGCCCTGGCTGGTTAGCCAGCGGATCATCGAGTTATCGGGGCGAAGATCCAGGATGTAGAACTTGTTGATCCACGGCGGAAAGATCAGCAGCGGGATCTCGCAGACCGCCTCGGTGCTGGGATCGAACTGCAGCAGCTGCAGGATGTCGTTCTGATAAACGACCTTGCCGGAGGCCGTGGCGACGTTCTCGCCCACCTTGAACTTGGCTAGGTCCGTCTGGCTGATCGCCAGCTGACCGCCCCCGCGCTCGAGATCGGCGGCGAAGTTCTCCATGCCCCGGACGATGCTCTCGCCCTGGGTCTGGACGGCTTCGCGCAGGGCGGCGGGGTTCGACATCAGGAAGTTCGACGGCGAGAAGGCGTCGGTCAGCATCTTGGTGAAGAACTCGACCCGCCGCTTGGTCGCCGGATCGACGCCGTCCACCTCGGCCACCAGGCTGTTCAGCCAGTTCGATGACAGCAGGTAGGACTGTTTCATCATGTCGAACATCGGGTTCGACGCCCAGTCGGGATCGTTGAACCGCTTGTCGCCGGCGGCCGGCGTGACCACCGGCGCGACCTCCTCGCCGGCGGCGCGGCGGGCCGCCGACTGCCAGAGATCCATGTAGCGCGAGAACAGGTCGGCCTGCGCACGCATCAGCCGGTCGGGCTGGGCGGCGAGGCGCGTCATCACCTCGTTGAGGGCCGGCGCAACGTGGAAGGGATCGGGCGTCAGGGCGGCGGGGCGATCGGCCTGACGCAGCGCCGCCTCGGCGATCGCGCCCTGCGCCGTGACGGCCGCGCGCGCCAGGTTGGCCGAGAGAGTCTCGACCAGCTTCACCTGCTCGGGCGACAGCAGGGTGTCGAACGGGGGCAGGGGCGGGACGCCCGTCGCCGGATTCGGCGACTCGGTCTTCGGGGGCGGCGGGGGCTCTGGCGAAGCGGCTGTCTTGGGCGGGGCCTTGGCCTGACTCTTGTCGGTCTTGGGCGCGGCTTTCTTCTTGGGCTTGGGGGCGGCCTTCGCCGTGGCCATGAGGTTTCCTCCGCTTGTCCAAAGCCAGTTCGCGAAAAGCGACGTCGAACGCCTTCCGCTCGCCGCGATCATCGCATAAGACCAGAACCAATGAACGGCGAAACCCGCAAAATCCTGCGTTTCGGTCTTATCGTCGGCCTGGCGGCCGGCGCGAGCGCCTGTGCTAGCCCGTTCAAGACCGCGCCGGTGGACCCGAGTTCTCCCGTGGCCGCTGCCGTCGCCACCGCCGCCAAGACCAAGGGCGCGCGCCTCAAGCTCTCCGAGATCCCGGCGATCCCGAGCGACATTCCCAGCGCCGATCAGATTCGCGGCGCCGTCGCCCAGCAGCAGGCCGCCGGCGACGCGCTGACGCGCGCCACCGCGCCGTCGACCTGGGAACTCAAGGAAACCGAGGCCTACGCCGCCAAGGCCCGTCGCGACGTCACGCCCCCGGCCTTCGAAGCGCCGACGGACACCGATCGCGCCAACACCGAAGCCTTCGCCCGCGCAGCCCGCGGCCGAGCTAGCGCGCCTCCGTCACAGCCCCAATAGGGCGACGGAGGCATAATCTTCCTTGAACCGGCTTGGCTTGACCCCGCTCGGGGTCTATCCATGCCCGACTTTTCGCTCCCAAAGCGCCGACGCGGCGCAACGAGCCGTCATGAGCACCGATTTTCACCGTATCCGCCGCCTTCCGCCCTACGTCTTCGAAGAGGTCAACAAGATCAAGGCGCGCCTCCGCGCCGAGGGCACTGACATCATCGACTTCGGCATGGGCAATCCCGACATGCCGACGCCGCAGCATATCGTCGACAAGCTGATCGAGACCGCCAGGGATCCCAAGGCCGGCCGTTACTCGGCCTCGAAGGGCATTCCGGGCCTGCGCAAGGCCATGGCCAACTACTATGGCCGCCGTTTCGGCGTGAAGCTGAACCCCGACACCGAGGTCATCGCGACCCTGGGCTCGAAGGAAGGCTTCGCCAACCTCGCCCAGGCCCTGACCGGTCCTGGCGACGTGATCATCTGCCCGAACCCAGCCTATCCGATCCACGCCTTCGGCTTCATCATGGCCGGCGGCATCATCCGCCACGTTCCGGCCCTGTCGCCGGAGGAGTACCTCTCCAACATCAGCCGCGCGGTGAAGCACTCGGTGCCGCCGCCCAGCGTGCTGATCCTGTCCTATCCGTCGAACCCGACGGCCCAATGGGTGGACCTCGACTTCTACAAGGACGCCATCGCGCTCGCCAAAAAACACGACCTGCTGGTGATCAGCGACGTGGCCTATGGCGAGATCTATTTCGACAACAACCCGCCGCCGTCGGTGCTGCAGGTTGATGGCGCCAAGGACATCGCGGTCGAGGTCAATTCGCTGTCGAAGACCTACGCCATGGCCGGCTGGCGCGTGGGCATGGTGGTCGGCAACGCCCGCATCTGCGCGGCCCTTGCCCGCGTGAAGTCCTATCTGGACTACGGCGCCTACACGCCCGTGCAGGTCGCGGCCGCGACCGCGCTGAACGGTCCGCAGGACTGCGTCGATGAGATCCGCGCCATCTACAAGAGCCGCCGCGACACCCTGATCAAGTCGATGCAGGGCGCGGGCTGGGACATCCCCAATCCGCCGGCCTCGATGTTCGCCTGGGCCAAGATCCCCGAGCCCTATCGAGAGGCGGGTTCGATGCTGTTCTCGCGCCTGCTGATCGAGGAGGCCGGCGTCGCCGTCGCCCCTGGCATCGGCTTTGGCGAGTACGGCGAAGGCTATGTGCGGATCGGTCTGGTCGAGAACGAGCACCGCATCCGTCAGGCCGCGCGCAACGTGAAGAAATTCATCGCCAACGCCGACTCCATCCTGGCCAAGGCCCACAACAAGATGGAACAGGCCTGAGGCAGGCCTTTCCGACGGCGTAACGAGGACTCGAAGATGACGAACAAGACCTGGCGCGTCGGCGTCGCGGGCCTGGGCACCGTGGGCGGCGGCCTCCTGCAATTCCTGGCCGACCGGCCCGGCTTCGCGCCGGCCGGCGACAAGGCCGTCGTGACCGCGGTCTCGGCGCGCTCCAAGTCGCGGCCGCGCACGGTCGACATCTCGAACCTCGCCTGGTTCGACGATCCGGTGGCCCTGGCCGCCTCGCCGGACGTCGACCTGTTCGTCGAACTGATCGGCGGCTCCGATGGTCCGGCCAAGGCCGCTGTCGAGACCGCCTTGAAGGCTGGCAAGCCGGTGGTCACCGCCAACAAGGCGCTGATCGCCGTGCATGGCGCCGAGCTCGCCGCGCTCGCCGAATCCCAGGGTGTGCCGCTGCTGTTCGAGGCGGCCGTCATGGGCGGCACCCCGGCGGTGAAGATGCTGCGCGAAGCCATGGTCGGCGATGACGTCGTCAGCGTGGCCGGCATCCTCAACGGCACCTGCAACTTCATCCTCTCGGAGATGGAGAAGACCGGGCGGTCGTTCGCCGACGTGCTGCGCGAGGCGCAAGGCCTGGGCTATGCCGAGGCCGACCCGACCATGGACGTCGGCGGCTTCGACGCCGGCCACAAGATCAGCATCCTGGCGGCCCTGGCCTTCGGCTGCGCCCCGAACTTCGAGGCGGCCGAGATCGAAGGGATCAGCGACGTCGACCTGCTCGATATCAAGCTGGCCAAGGACCTGGGCTATCGCATCAAGTTGATCGCCGGCGCCGCCAAGGCCGAAGACGGCGTCGCGGTGAAGGTCCATCCGTCGCTGGTCCCGCTGGATCATCCGCTGGCCCAGGCCGGCGGGGCGCTCAACGCGCTGTTCATCGAGGGCACCCGGATCGGTCGGATCTTCATCCAGGGCCCCGGCGCGGGCGCCGGCCCGACCGCCGCAGCCGTGGCCGCCGACATCGCCGATGTGATGACCCGCGCCGTGCGTCCGGTGTTCCAGGCCCCGGCCGGCGAGCTGAAGCCGTTCATCGCCATCGACCCGGCCCGGGCGGTCGGCAAGGCCTATTTGCGGATCATGGTCCAGGACCAGCCCGGCGTGATCGCCGCCATCTCCGAGACCTTGGCCGAATGCGGCGTCTCGATCGACAGCTTCCTGCAAAAGCCCATCGAGGGCGCCGGCGGGGTGCCGATCGTGCTCGTTACCCATGCGACCCCGGAATCGAAGCTGCTGGATGCGATTAGCCGCATCGAAAAGCTGCAGACCGTGCTAGAGCGTCCCCGCCTTCTGCGCGTCGCGCGCATCTAACGACCTGGGAAAAATCCGGGCGGCGAAGGCGACATTGGGAACTAGGCCTCCGGCTGCGGAGGTCGGGAGAAACGGATGAGTTCGAACCCCCTGGACCGCTCGCTGGTCCTGGACGCCGTTCGCGTGACCGAGGCCGCCGCCATCGCCTCCTGGACGATGCTGGGCCGTGGCGACGAGATGGCCGCCGACCAGGCCGCCGTCGACGCCATGCGCAATGCGCTCAACGAGCTGAACATCGACGGCGAGATCGTCATCGGCGAAGGCGAGCGCGACGAGGCGCCGATGCTGTACATCGGCGAGAAGGTCGGGACGGGGGAAGGGCCTCAGATCGACATCGCGCTGGATCCGCTGGAAGGCACGACCCTGGCCGCCAAGGCCCAGCCCAACGCGCTGACAGTGATGGCCTGGGCTCCCAAGGGCACGCTGCTGAACGCGCCCGACACCTATATGGACAAGATCGCGTGCGGTCCTGGCCTGCCGCCGGGCGTGATCGATCTGGATCGCTCGCCGGCCGAGAACGTCAAGGCGCTGGCGGAGGCAAAGGGCGTCGCCCCGACCGAGATCACGGTCTGCGTGCTGGACCGTCCGCGCCACGCCGAAATCATCGCCAAGGTTCGCGCCGCCGGGGCTCGCATCCACCTGATCACCGACGGCGACATCGCCGGCGTCATCAACACCACCGATCCCTCGACCGGCATCGACCTCTATCTCGGCTCCGGCGGCGCGCCGGAGGGCGTTCTGGCCTGCGCGGCGCTAAAGTGCGTCGGCGGCCAATTCCAGGGTCGCTTGCTATTCCGCAGCGCCGATGAGCGGGCGCGCGCCGCGCGCTGGGGCGTGACCGACCTCGACAAGAAGTACGACCTGCACGAGATCGTTCGCGACGAGGCGATCTTCGCCGCCACGGGCGTGACGCGAGGCGGCTTGGTCGACGGCGTCGTCTTCCGCGACGGCTGCGTCCACACCCACACCCTGGTGATGAACTCCTCGACGGGCACCGTCCGCGAGGTGCGTATGAAGCGGAAGGTCTGAGATCTTCCTGTCACGCCCGTCCTGTAGGGGCGGTCGGCCTGCTTTCTCTCGAGGATACGAATGACCGCCTTTGTCGACCTGAGCGCCTGGCTCTTGAAGGAGCCGGCTGACACCGCGCTTAAGGACGTCGTTGCGACCATCGCCGAGACCTGCGCCCAGATCAGCCGCGTCGTGGCGTCGGGCGCCTTGTCCGGCAGCCTCGGCGCGGCTGGCAGCACCAACGTGCAGGACGAGGAGCAGAAGAAGCTCGACGTCATCACCAACGACATGCTGAGCGACGCCCTCAAGGCCTGTGGCCCCGTCGCGGGCCTGGCCTCGGAAGAGCTGGAGGAGGTCGAACCGACCGGCCGCGTCGGCGGCTATCTGGTCACCTTCGATCCGCTGGACGGCTCCAGCAACATCGACGTCAACGTCTCGGTCGGCACGATCTTCTCGGTGTTGCCGGCGCCGGCGGACCACGCGCCGACCGAAGCCGACTTCCTGCAGCCGGGCCGCAATCAGGTGGCCGCCGGCTATGCCGTCTATGGCCCGCAGACCATGCTGGTCTTGACGCTGTCGAGCGGCGTCAACGCCTTCACGCTGAGCGCCGATGGGCGGTGGTTGCTGACGCATCCGGATCTCGCCATCAAGCCCGACACCGCCGAGTTCGCGATCAACATGTCGAACCAGCGCCACTGGGCCGAGCCCGTGCGCCGCTATATCGACGGATGCCTGAAGGGTAAGGAAGGTCCTCGGGCCAAGAACTTCAACATGCGCTGGATCGCCTCGATGGTGGCCGACGTCCATCGCATCATGATGCGCGGCGGGATCTTCATGTACCCGTGGGACGCCCGGGAGCCGGGCAAGCCCGGCAAGCTGCGCCTGATGTACGAAGCCAACCCGATGGGCCTGGTGGTCGAGCGAGCGGGCGGGAAGGCGACCGACGGCGCCGAACGCATCCTCGACATCCAGCCGACCAAGCTGCACCAGCGCGTGCCGGTGGTCCTGGGCTCGGCCAACGAGGTGGAAGAGGTTCGCGCAGAGACGCTGCGCGGCTGATCTTACGTCCGGGACTGTCATAGCGGTGTCGCATGGAGCGAATCCGCATGACCGGATACTCTGCCGCCATGGCCGCCGACGGTGTTTCCAATCTCGTTCCCAGCGCCTTCCTCGGCGTTGAACGCTCCCTCAGCGGCAGAGCCTGGCGCGAGCGCGCCGCCGATCCCTTGGTGGTGCGCGATATCCAGCAGCGCCACGGGCTGATCGAGCCCTTGGCCCGCGCCTTGGCGGCGCGAGGCGTGTCGCTCGACCAGTCGGAGCACTATCTGCGCCCGACCCTGAAGGCGCTGTTCCCCGATCCATCCAGCTTCACCGACATGGATCGGGCCGCCGAGATCCTGATCGACGCTCTGGAGCAGGGCCGGCCGACCATGGTCTTCGCCGACTACGACGTCGATGGGGCCACCAGCGCGGCTCAACTGGTCCGGTGGTTCCGCTATATGGGCGTCGAACTGCCGATCTACATTCCTGATCGCCTCACCGAGGGCTACGGGCCCAGCCCGGCCGCGTTCCGCAAGATCCGCGAGAGCGGCGCCGAACTGGTCGTGACCCTGGACTGCGGCGCCGCCGCCTACGACGCCATCGCCAGCGCCGGGGAGATCGGGCTCGAGGTCGTGGTCATCGACCACCACTTGATGCGCGAAGACCCGCCCGCGGCCGCCGCCGTCGTCAATCCGAACCGTCCAGGATGCCAGAGCGGGCAGGGCGTCTTGGCCGCCGCCGGGGTCACCTTTGTCCTGCTGGCCGCCCTCAATCGCGAGGCGCGCAAGCGAGGTCTGTTCACGGACGAACGGCCGCAGCCGGATCCGCGCCAATGGCTGGACCTGGTCGCTCTGGGCGAGGTCTGCGACGTCACCCAACTGGTTGGCTTCAACCGCGCCTTGACGGCGCTGGGCCTGCGGACCATGGGCGCCTGGGCCAATCCGGGGCTCAAGGCGCTGTTCGAGGTCGGCAAGGGCTCGGGGCCGCCGTCGGTCTTCCACGCCGGTTTCATCCTCGGGCCCAGAATCAACGCCGGCGGTCGCATCGGTCGGTCGGACCTCGGCGCGCGGCTTCTGTCGACCGACGATCCCATCGAGGCCCGGGCTCTGGCCGAGGAACTGGACGGCCTCAACACCGAGCGCAAGGCGGTCGAGGCGGCGGTTGTCGAAGAGGCCGCCGCGATCCTGGAACGCGGCAATCTCAACCCCGACGCGCCAGTCATCGTCGTCGCCGGCGAAGACTGGCACCCGGGCGTGATCGGCATCGTCGCCGGTCGTCTTCGCGAACGCTATCGCAAGCCGGTGGTGGTCATCGGCATCGACCGCGCGGCCAATGTCGGCAAAGGCTCTGGCCGCTCGCAGCCGGGCGTGAATCTGGGCCGCGCGATCCAGGCTGCTTTCGAGGCGGGGCTCCTGATGGCGGGCGGCGGGCACGCCATGGCGGCGGGGCTCTCGATCCGTCCCGAGATAATTCCCGAGTTCCGGGCGTTTCTCGAGGAGCGCTTGGCCGGCGAGATGGAGGCGGCGGGCGCCGAGGCGGTCGAGATCGACGTCCTTCTCCAGCCGCGGGCGGCGAGCCGGGCGTTACACGACGATTTCCTGCGCCTGGCGCCCTTCGGTCCCGGCAATCCCGAGCCGATGTTCGCCATGACTCAGGTGCGGCCCGATCGCGTGACAGCCTTGAAGGGCGGACATGTGCGGCTCGATCTGGTCGGTCCGACGGGGGATCGAATCAAGGCCGTCAGCTGGCGCAGCGCCGAAACGCCCCTGGGGCAGCGGCTGCTCGCCGGCGGCGGCGCGCTGGATGTCGCGGGCCGACTCAAGCCGGACGACTACATGGGTCGCAACGGCGTCCAGTTCGAGATCGAGGACGCTCACGATCCACGGGCGCGCTACGCCTAGCCGCCCGTCTGGCGGTCTCTCGCGTCAATCCCCGTGGGCCGCGCCAGAGGATGTGGACGGAGCGAAAAAATGATTTCCAGCGGGTTGCGCGGCCCAAGAGGCGCGGCTATACACCCGCTTCCTCGCGGGGCCATGGTCCCTTCGTCTATCGGTTAGGACGCCAGATTTTCAATCTGGAGAGAGGGGTTCGACTCCCCTAGGGACTGCCATCTTCGGCTGTGTTTTTCAGAATGTTTCCGGATTGTGTCTGCGGCGAAATGTCGCGGATGACGCTTGCGTAGCCGTTTGACGTGATTTCGTCATTGACGGTTCTCCTTACGCGAGAACACTGTTCTCGTGTGCTCGCTCCGATGGGCTGATCAGGCGAGCCAGAGGGGTGGGATGTCTGGTTACGATTTTGAGGACGCCGCGGCGCACGAAGAGTTCGTGCGCATCAGCGGCAAGGTGAAGTGGTTCGACGCCGGGAAAGGCTACGGGTTCATCATACCCGATGATCCAGGCCAGACCGGGCTGAAGGACGTGCTTCTGCATGTGACGTCGCTGCGCAATTGCGGGCGCGAAACCGCCCTGGAAGGCGCGGTCATCGTGTGCGACGTGGTTCGAAGGCCAAAGGGCTGGCAGGTCAGCGAGGTCGTCAATCTCGACGAAAGCTCGGCGCCTATGCCGATCGAGCGCCAGAGGCGAACCTTCGCCGACGGTCCGCCGCGGCGCGACGGTCCGCGCGCGGACGGCCATGGCCGTGGCGCGCTGGTTCCGGAGGGGCCGGCCGAGCATGCCAAGGTCAAGTGGTTCAACAGAACCAAGGGCTACGGCTTCGTGGTGCGCGACGCCGAGCCGGGCGACATCTTTGTCCATATCGAGACGCTTCGGCGCGGAGGTCTGGAAGACCTTCAACCCGGCGATGACGTCCTGGTGCGGTTCGCCCGTGGCCCCAAGGGGTTGGTGGTCGCCGAGATCACCGCCGGAGACGCCTGACTTTCGCCGTCTCTATCCGGAAGCTAGTCTTGTTGAGATTAGCTTTCGGACGAGGTGACGCGTGGTGAAGCGCATGATCGATAGGCGCGCGATTCTTGCCTTGGCGGGAGGCGCGTGGGCGTTCGGCTTCGGCGAAGCGCTGGCTGCTGCAGCCAAGCTGGAGACGGTCGAGGTCGTCACCAGCCGCGGTCGCGCTCGCTTCCAGGTCGAGATCGCCGCCACCCAGGCCGAGCAGGCGAGGGGGCTGATGTTCCGCAAGTCTCTCGCGCCCGATCGGGGCATGCTCTTCACCTACAAGCGTCCGCAACCCGCGTCGTACTGGATGAAGAACACGCTGATCCCGCTCGACATCATCTATATCCAGCCGGACGGTCGAATTCTTTCGATCGTCCGCAATGCGCGGCCGCATGACGAGACGCCGTTGCCGTCGGGCGGCTTGGTTCTAGGCGTGCTTGAGATCGCCGGCGGACGGGCCGCGCAGCTCGGCATCTTGCCCGGCGACCGGGTTTTGCACAGGATCTTCCCGAAGGTCTGAGGCTTACGTCCGTTGATCCGCGCGCCGAACCCCTGTAGAGCAGCCGCCTGCCGATGTTTCGGAGCGTAGCGCAGCCTGGTAGCGCATCTGTTTTGGGAGCAGAGGGTCGCAGGTTCAAATCCTGCCGCTCCGACCATCGGTAAGGCACTTTGGGAGAGGTCCATGCTGGCCCGCATCTATCGCCCCGCCAAGAACGCCATGCAGTCCGGCAAGGCCAAGACCAAGGACTGGGTGCTGGAGTTCGAACCGGCCTCGGCCCGCAAGCCCGATCCTCTGATGGGCTGGACCCAATCCAGCGACATGAATGGCCAGATCCGCCTGACCTTCGACACCCGCGACGAGGCCGTGGCCTACGCCCAGCGCCACGAGATCGCGTTCCAGCTGTTCGAGCCCAAGACCCCCAAGCGGATCATCAAGGCCTACGCCGACAACTTCGCCGCCAACCGCAAGCAGCCCTGGACCCACTAGGGCTCTCGCGGGCAAGGCCGGCCAGCGCGCGCCCTTAGCTCAGCTGGATAGAGCACTCGCCTTCTAAGCGAGCGGTCGCAGGTTCGAATCCTGCAGGGCGCGCCACTCCGGTTCACGCGTACGAACGTCGAGAGCCGCCGCCTCCACGCCATTGTTCGCTGAAAGCGTTCTCAGCAACTCGACCTTGCAGCCGCTGATCTTCATCGCGGTCTTCGAGGTCACTTCGATCCGCTGCGCCACGGCCTTCAGCAGATCGCGCCGATAGATCCCGTTTTCATCCCGTAGCATGACGCGGGTTGCTTCAGCGAAGCGCCGAAGCAGGTCCGGCGTCAGATTGGGGCCCATGCGGTCCATCGCCGCCGCAGCGCGTTGAGCTTCGCCCTGCAGGCTGTCGCGCGTGTCCCGGAGTTCATTGAGCCGAGCCTTTAGAGATGGGTCGCTGGCGTCGGCGACGCCGTTCTCGATCGCCTGGTAGAGACGCTGGAGTTTGGCGTCGGTCTCGGTGGCCATCTTGCGAAGGTCGGCGATGTGCTTGGCCCGACGCTGCACGAAGGCGTCGCGGCGATCGACGATATTGTCCATCATGCTGGCCAGCCGCTTGGGGTCGAGCAGCCGGGTCTCCAGATGGTTGATCACGGCGGCGTCGGCGCGATCCATCCGCACGGAGAGGCCGCCGCAACCCCTGTTGCCGACCCGGGCGCGCGTGCAACAGGTGTAGTAGCGGTACTGGCCGCCGTTACCCTTGCCGGTACGCAGGGTCATGGCCCCACCGCACTTTCCGCAGAAGATGATCCCGCCCAGGAGGGTAGGGCCGCAGTAAGCCTGTGAGTGCGCGGTCTTGGGGCTGCGCAGGGACAGGCTGCGCTGAACGGCGTCGAACTGCTCCCGGGTTACGATCGGCGGAACGTCGAGGACAACGTGTTCCTCTTCGTCCTTGAACTCTCCGGTCTTCTCCGACCGCTTGTTGAAGATGTGCTCGCCGATATAGGTCGTGGTGGTCAGGGTGTTGTGGACGGAGGATATTCCCCAGCGTCCGCCATCTCGCGTGGTCAGGCCCTTCTCATTGAGATGGGTCGCAATCGCCTTCAATCCCATGGGACCGGTATTGTGCTCGCCGTGCAGCGCCAGGCGATAGATCAGCTGGATCTTGTCGGCTTGAACCGGATCGATCTCCAGCTTCTTCTTGGTCTTCGCGCCGCGTGTCTCCGCGGCGACGATCCGGTAGCCGATCGGTGGGCGCGCGCCGTTCCAGAACCCTTGCCGGGCGTTCTCCTTCATGGCCCGCAAGGTGTGCTTGGCGTTTTCCCGCGACTGGTACTCGTCGAAGAGGTTCATGATCTGACGCATCATCAGACCCATCGGGTCATCGCCCAATTCCTGGGTGATCGAGACGATACGGACGCCATTCTTGGCCAGCCGGCGCGCATAGAACTCGAACTGGAACTGATCGCGGAAGAACCGGGAGAAGGAGTGGACCAGGATGACGTTGAAGGCCGGTGGTTTGGCCACGGCCGCGTCGATCATTGCCTGGAAGGCTGGCCGCTTGTCGTCGGTGGCGGTGTTGCCAGGCTCGACATACTCGTTGGCGACCGGCCAGGCCTTGGCTTCGCAATAGGCAGTCAGCTGTCGTCGCTGATCGGGAATAGAGAGGTCGCTTTCCGCCTGGCGGCCGGTTGAAACCCGCAGATAGAGCGCCGCGCGCGTGACGACGGGGGCGGTCTTGGATCCAATCTTGCGTGCCATACCGATACTCCTGGGATCAGGGCAACGGTCCGAGCAATTCGGCCAGCACCTTCTCCAAGTGGGTCTCGGTGATCTCGATCTCGCGCAGGCCGATGGGGACCCGCGCGGGCCAATCATCCGTGACGATCAGGGGGACGGCTGGGGGAGGGGGGCTGGGTAGTCGCGTCCGAAGAATATTTTCGTAGTCGTAGAGATCGAGATTCTCGTCGATCGGAGGTCGGGGTTTCCTGGCCATCCCCAGAGCCTGGAGCCTGCCGGCCGGACGCGCAAAGCGGATCGGAGGGCGGTCGTGCTCTAGCGTGAAGAGACAGGCGAACGGCGAAGAGCGCGTCGCCATCCTTGGCTCTGGCCCGCCTTTCGGGTGGGCCTTCGCGCCTTCGGCATTGGTCGACGCCTGGGTGGCGGGCCAAAAGCACACGCCAGTGCTCCAGCCGGCGGCGGCCCATGTGTGATCCTTAATCCAGTGGCATGAGCGGCGCGCGCGGGGCGTTTTGCTGCGGCGATTTATATTCCATTTTGGGTATGACTTGGTGTATTTTTGGACTGTGGAATTAAGCCGCAACTAAACTGCATTTTTTGAAAGGTATATTGCAGATGACTGATATGCGCGACCTCATGAAGATCGTCGATGATTGTTTTCCGGAGGACCTGCCGGAGATTACCGGCGTCACCATCAAAGACGGCGATGGCTGGCTGACCTTGAACGAAGGCAAATGGATTTCGGGTCGCTTTCCTGACAACATCCGGATCGACCAGCCGACGCATTTGGCGGGGCAGGGGCAGATCCACGGCCATGTCCATGACCGGAAAGGTCGGGAGATTGTCGCTGTGAATCTGGACGGCACGTCCAGCCATGGGCGCAAGGGGCGTCTCCATCCCGACGATGCCGCCGCGCTTGAGAAGCGCGGTTTCCAGATCCCGAAGGATCGCATCATCGAGTTCTGGGTGATCGGACAAGGGCAGGTTCTGTTCGGTTGATCCCCACGACGTGATGGGCGCCATAAGCATGCGTAATCGGGCAGGCCCCTGAAGGGTCGAGCTCCCAGTAAGGTCTCGGTTTCAGCCGAGACGAAGGGAGACGACGATGTTCTACGCTGCATTGGATGTGTCGCTGCGGTCAGTGGCGATCTGCATTATCGACCAGGACGGCAAGGTGCGGCTCGAGCGATCGGCGCCTTCTGAGGTTCCTGACCTGGTCCGCTGCTTGCGCGAGTTCGGCGAGCCGATCCATCAGGTCGGGCTGGGGGCCGGCACGCTGACGCAGCACCTGACCTATGGGCTGACTGAAGCCGGTTTCGACGTCGTGTGCATGGAAGCGCGTCAGGTGAGCGCTGCGTTGTCGGCCATGCGCAACAAGACCGATAAGCACGACGCCCGCGGCATCGCCCAGATCCTGCGGTCGGGCTGGTACAGCCGGGTCCACGTGAAGAGCGTCGAGAGCCACCACCTGCGCGCCCTGATCTCCTGCCGGAAGGTGATGCAGCGCAAGTGCATCGACCTGGAGAACGAGATCCGTGGGCTGCTGAAGATCTTCGGCGTGAAGCTGCCGTTGCGGCTGTCGCGCGGCGGCTTCGACATCGCCGTGCGCGACACCATCGAGAACGATCCGGCGCTGAGCCACGCGATGCTCCCGATGCTGCAGGCCAGGCGCGTGCTGTTCGACACCTTCACCGAGCTCGACCGCCGCGTCCGCAAGGCCGCCCATGCCGATCCGGTCTGCCAGCGCTTCATGGGCGTGCCGGGCGTGGGCGAGATCACCGCGCTCAGCTTCAAGGCCGCCGTCGATGATCCCGCTCGATTCAAAAGCTCGCGCACCGTCGGCGCGCACTTTGGCCTGACGCCCAGACGCTTCCAGTCCGGCGAGAAAGACAATCCCGGCCGCATCTCCCACGCCGGTGACGCCGACGTGCGCGCCACGCTCTATGCGGCGGCCAACGCCATGCTGATGCGCTCCATCACCTGGTCCAGTCTGAAGGCCTGGGGCGTGCGGCTGATGAAGACCAAGGGCCGGCGGCGCGCCATCGTTGCCGTGGCCCGCAAGATCGCTGTCGTCCTGCACCGCATGTGGGTCGATGGCTCCGACTTCCGCCTGGGATTGGAGGCTGCGGCATGACCTGACCCTCACTGCCCACCCTCAGATCCTGGCCGGATCGTCCCATGCGGACGACGGGATGGATGAAGCCGAAAATGTCTGCTGCACCTTCAGTGCGTCCATAAGCGCGGCTCTCCAGACCCTGATCCCATGCATGCGTGCAGCGGCTCCGCTCGCAAGGAGCCATCAGACTGCGAAGAGAAGCGTGACCCGCGTGAACGACCCCGGCCGCTAGATCAACGAGCTTGACCCCGATGCCCGATTAGAGAAGCGAGGCGTTGGGCCGCGGCGTCTTGCTCTGGTGCGCGGGGATCGCCGGGGCGGCGCGCATGAGCGTCGCCCCCTGGAAATCCGTGTACGCCCTGCTCGGTCAGGCCGCGTTAGGCTCCCGCGCTCGGGTCGTGCGCCTCTTGGCGGGACGTCGTCGCGGCTGTCCCTTGACCTTGACCAGACAAGGACCCATGCGGTGCGTGGCCTGTTGGAGATGCCGATCGCCCAGATCTTTCCGCTGGAACAGATCGGCGCGGCCCAGAACGCCGTCGCGGCCGGCGCCCAGGGTAAGGTCGTCCTTCGACATTGATCGGCCTGGTTGTCGGCGCTGAGCCGGATCTTCGATTGCCTCGTTTAGAAGGGGGGCGGTGATCGTTGCGCGCCGGCTTTAGCAGCGCGCCGGTCTCGACCCACTCTTGATCGAGGCACGGCGAGGTTGGTCCGATCCTGAACCCGGCGCCGGTACGGCCATGCTTCGCCACCTTGCGGAGAGGTTTTCTTCAGCGCAACTATAACCCTTCAGGGGCGCGTTACGGTCGACGGGTTTGGGGCGACCGCCTTTTCACCAGTGAGCCGACAGGATTGCAAAGCGCGATCCGGTCGATGGCGTGTGACGACGGATGACGCCGGGGCGTGCCATGGCGGCGCCTCGCCAAACCGGCCAGAAGGGGGCGGACTGTTGGACCTAAAGAGCCTGGTGCAGAAGATCGTCGATAACCGCTGGAATCTGACCGGTCTGGCGTCGGGCTTTATCCTGGGGGTGGCCGGCGTTCTCTTCCGACCCCAATCGCCGGTCCATGCCGATCTGGTCGCCGTCTCGGTCTGACCTTGCCCCCAACCTTGGACCAGGTCGGGCCGGGATTTCTCGCCGGT
>NZ_CALCDX010000072.1 GCF_937900395.1 uncultured Caulobacter sp. | reverse complement strand
TGGCCCAGCGAGAAGAGGTGCTCGACCACCTCCCGCGCGGCGGCGCGGTCGTCCATCGCGATGGCGGGAAAGCGGGGATCGGGCGTGGTCGGCGAGATCAGGACGCAGCGCACGTCCAGCTCGCGCATCAGATCCTTCATCGGTCCGAAGTCGCATTCCGGCGGCAGCAGGATCATCTCGCGCAGGCCGCCGTCGCGAACGAAGGCGCGGACGCGATCCCGCCAGCCGGGGACGGGCCCTTCGGACAGATCGACTGTCAGGTGCCGTCCGGTCTCGACGCAGGCCAGCAGCAGGGCGTGATGGACGCGGGTGTGGTAGCCGCCCGACGGGTCGCCCATCAGCACGCCGACCGAGCCGGACCCCTGCGCGCGGAGGCCGCGAGCCGCGGCGCTGGGCTGGTACCCAAGGTCGCGCATGGCCGCCTGAACGCGATCACGCGTCTTGGCGCTGACGCTCTCATGATCGTTGAGAACGCGAGAGACGGTCTTGGGCGACACGCCCGCCCGTTCCGCCACGTCATTGATCGTCGTCATGGGTCCCCGCGCTCGTTCGCGCGTCAAGCTAGGCCGGGCATGCGGCCTTTGAAAGGCGGCCTCGCGAGACGACGAACGCCGATCCTCTAACCGATGATGTCTCGCCTGTCATGCCTTGGGACATTCTCGGGTCAATTTATCGGACATAGTTGGGACATTTCGCGGCCGAGCAGGACCGCCGACGCGCGCCCCCTTCGATCGATACGGCGCGGGCCCGCCGGCCAGCGCTCACGGTCACGCGTCTGAGTCCGCGATCAGGATGTCGAGCCGTAAAAGCTCGGTTTTTCAAGCTCTGTAAGGGGCATGCGCGAAGCGTGACCTCTTTTTTCATGTGACCGGTACCTTCCTGGCGGGAGCAAGGTTGCGCCGCGTAACGCCTTGTCTCGCAGGAATGACAACGTTGACATTCTTGTTGACTTGCTCGGGACATTTCTGAAATGCGCCCGCGTTCGGTGAAGGCCAAAGACCAGAGCCGAATGTCCGGGCGCTGGGGGCGCCAAGGGTTGGACAAGCGCCCGCGCGGTGTTTGACGGGCCCAAGAAAGCCCCTGACGCGCCTCGCCGACCGACGCGCGGAGCGCCGGCGCGGGACCGGGCGGGCGGCCAATAAGAACGACCTATTGGGGAGCGAGGAATTGTCTCAGGAAGCAAGGAAAGCCGCGCTCGCGCGCGGCCTGACGCTGGCGCTCGTCGCTGGCGCATCGCAGCTGGCGCTGGCCACGGGCGCCTTCGCGCAGGAAACCGCCGCCAACACGGAAGTCGAGGAGATCGTCGTTACCGGCGTCCGCGGCTCTCAGATGAAATCGGTCGACGTCAAGCGCCGCGAGGCCGCCATTGTCGACGCCATTTCGTCGGAAGACATCGGCAAGCTGCCGGACGTCACCATCGCCGACTCGCTGCAGCGCATTTCGGGCATCCAGATCCAGCGCGACGCCGGCGAGGGCAAGACCGTCAACATCCGCGGCCTGCGCCAGGTCATCACCCTGCTGAACGGCGAACAGTATCTCAGCGCCGGCAACATGGGCTCGGCCCAGCCGGACCTGCTGGACGTGCCCTCGCAGCTGATGAACCAGGTGCTGGTCTACAAGTCGACCGACCCGCGCAACGCGCTGTCGGGCATCTCGGGCACGATCGACCTGCGCACCCGCCGGCCCTTCCAGTTCAAGGAAGGCCTGACCTTCACCGGCGCGGCCGAGGCCCAGCGCGGCGACCGCACCAAGAAGGACGACTACCTGGTCAACGGCGTCGTCAACTGGCGCAACGACCGCGTTGGCCTGATGGTCGGCGCGGCCAAGAGCAAGTCTAACCTGGGCAACAACTACTCGGGCACCGTCGGCCTGTCGGGCAACAATGACTGGGGTGGCGGCTTCGCGACCAGCTATATCTCGCCGCACGGCTACGAGAGCTTCAACCGCGTGGTCGAGCGCGATCGTCTGGGTATCAACGCCGCGTTCGAAGCCGACCTGGGCGAGGGCTTCACCCTGATCGCCGAGGGCTTCTACGCCAAGCTGGACGAGTACAACCGCGCCGTTGGCATCAACATCTCGAACCGCTGGGACGGCGGCGCCTTCGGCACCTGGAACCAGCCGACGGCCTCGACGCCGGTCGGCATCGGCAACTGGCTGGCCGTCGACGAGTATGACATCAACGCCTGGTGGGTGAACTCCTTCAGCGTCAACCGCACCACCAAGTCCAAGACCAAGAACTACAACTTGGGCCTGGACTACGACAACGGCGGTCCGTTCACCTTCGAGGCCCGCGCCATCCGCGCCGATGGCAACCGTCTCAGCATGAACGGCCAGGCCCAGGGCGACCTCTCGAACTGGCGCTATGGCGACGGCCGCTTCAACCTGTTCCGCGACGCTGCCGATCGCACGCGCGGCACCTTCTATCCCAAGGCCATCTGCGACAAGTTCTCCGCCTCGCGCCGGACGAACAGCGTCACCGGCAGCGCCGGCGGCTGCTACCTGGATCCCAATCCGCTGGGCTACGGCGCCAATCCGCAGCTGCACTACGACATCAGCGGCGATCACCCGGTGTGGTCGGGCTTTGATCGCCCGCTGGTCGGCGGCCTGGGGGCCGGCAAGTCCCTCAAGGACTACATGGCCAACAAGGACAGCTACGCCATCGGCGCCTTTTCGTCGGAAGGCAACAACGAGGTCAACTCGGACATGAACGTGTTCCGAGCCGACGGTCACTACAAGTTCGACGACAAGCTCCTGGGCTTCATCACCAAGATCGACGGCGGCGTGCGTCAGAGCAAGCGCACGGTCGAGGTCGAGCAGTTCCACCTGTTCTCGGGCTTCTACGGCGGCACGCCGGGCGCGGTGCAGGCCAACGGCCAGCCGGTTCCGGCCGGCGGCTGCGAGGCCCAGTGGAAGGCCATCGACGTCGTCATGAACCAGAACCAGTGCCAGGCGGGCGAGTTCGTGCCGGATCCGGTCACGGGCCTGCCGGTCTTCCAAGGCTACACGGTCAATCAGCCGACGCGCCTCGACACCTACAACAACGTGGTCTGGGTCGACGACCTGGGCGGCGTCACCAGCGGCATTCCCGGCTTCTGGGCCATCGATCCGCGTGACTTCGACGACGCGGAAGCCTTCCACAAGAAGGTGTTCGGCGGCGCTATCCGCGTCCAGGTGCCGGGCCAGACCTACGACGTGTCCCTGAACGAGCAGAGCGCGTTCGGTTCGACCAGCTTCGAGTTGGGCGGCCTGTCGGGCATCTTCGGCCTGCGCGTGATCGAGACAGAGCTGCGCGTGAAGCAAAACCTGACCGGCGACACCCGCAACTACGGCGACACCAACGCCGACGCGGGCGACCAGGTCACCGAGCGCAAGTACACCGACTGGCTGCCGTCGCTGAACGTCACCTACGACTTCAATGAGCACCTGAAGTTCCGCTTCGCCTACAGCAAGACGATGCAGCCCCTCGACCTGGGCAACTACGGCGGTGGTCTGAAGATCAACACCGCCGACTGCGGCGCGGCTCTGCCGAATGTCCGCTGCGTCACCAGCGCCGAGGCCTCGGGCAACCCGATGCTGGATCCCTGGCGGTCGAAGAACTTCGACGGCGCCATCGAGTACTATTTCGGCCGCGCCTCGATGCTGAACATCTCGGCCTTCAAGCTGAAGATCGACAGCTTCGTGACCAGCGGCGTCACCACCGGTCGCTTCCCTGACCAGGACGGCGTGATCCGTCGCACGGTCAACGTCACCCTGCCGATCCAGGGCGACGGCGGGGAGGTGAAGGGTCTGGAAGTCGGCGCCAAGCTGGCGGTCAGCGACTTCATGCCCGACCTGGGCTTCTTCTCGAACTTCGGCGTGGACACCAACTACACCTACTCGCCGAGCAAGGAGTCGCGCCTGGGTCTGGACGGCGAGAAGCTGCCCTTCCAGGACAACTCCAAGCACCAGTTCAACCTGATCGGCTGGTACCAGGACGACAAGCTGCAGGCGCGCGTCGCCTACAACTATCGCACCGATCGTCTGGCCGAGGTGATGAGCAACAACATCCCGATCTACCAGGACAGCACCGGTTATGTGGACGTGAACGTCAGCTATAACCTGCGCGACAACGTCACCCTTTACTTCAACGGGTCGAACGTCTCGGGCGAGATCGAGGAATATTACGCTCGCTTCGCCAAGGGTAAGACCCAGTACATCCGCCAGAACGAGTTTGAGCCCCGCTACACGCTGGGTGTCCGCGCGCGCTGGTAAGCGTTTCCTCTCACCTCCTGCCGGCCGCCGCGCTTCCCCCTTGCGGCGGCCGCTTTTTTCGCGGGGCGAGACCTGTCGGGCGACGCGGCGAGCCGCTAGCCTTGACGCAACCGGGCGCCAGATCCGGATCCTGAACAGTCACTGGGGAAGGTCCTATGCCGGACAACAGAGTCCGCAAGCTCGTGATCGTCGGCGGCGGGACCGCCGGCTGGATGGCGGCCGCGGCGCTGCGTCGGCATTTCCAGGGCGGCCCGCTTGAGATCACCCTCGTCGAAAGCTCCGAGATCGGCACGATCGGCGTGGGCGAAGCGACCATCCCCACGATCCGCGGCTTCTATCAGCAGCTGGGCCTCTCCGACATCGAGGTGATGCGCGCGACCCAGGCGACCTGCAAGCTGGGCATCCGCTTCGACGGCTGGCTGCGCGAGGGCCACGCCTTCATTCACCCCTTCGGCCTGTTCGGCCAGGACCTGCGGGGCGTCCCGTTCCACCATTATTGGCGCAAGCTGGCCCAGGGCGGCGAGCCGACGAACATCCAGGACTATTCGCTGGGCGCGTCGCTGGCGGCCGCGGGCAAGTTCATGGCCCCGCCGCGCAATCCGGCCAACAGCCTCTCGATCTTCGACTGGGCCCTGCACCTGGACGCGGGCCTGTTCGCCCAGCTGATGCGCCGGGTCGCCGAGGACAATGGCGTCCGCCGCGTCGACGCCCGGATCACCAAGGTCAATCTGCGTCCCGAGGACGGCTTCGTCGCCTCGCTGGATCTCGACAACGGCGCCGCCGTCGAGGGCGATCTCTTCATCGACTGCTCGGGCTTCCGGGGGCTGCTGATCGAGGAGGCGCTGGAGACCGGTTACGAATCCTGGAGCGACCTGCTCTTCTGCGACCGCGCCTTCGCCGTCCAGAGCGAGGGCGTCGGCGATCCCGCGCCCTATACCGAGGTCAAGGCGCAGACGGCCGGCTGGCGCTGGCGGATTCCGCTGCAGCACCGCTACGGCAACGGCTATGTCTTCTCCTCGCGGCATATCAGCGACGAGGCCGCCCTGGCCGAGCTGAAGGCCGCCGTGCCCGACCGCCTGCTGCACGAGCCGCGCCTGATCCGCTTCAATCCCGGCCGCCGCAAGCAGGCCTGGAACCGGAACGTCATCGCGCTCGGCCTTTCTTCGGGCTTTCTGGAGCCCCTGGAGAGCACCTCGATCGCGCTGATCGAGACGGGCATCGAGAAGATCAAGGCGCTGTTCCCGGACAAGGACTTCGCGCCCGAGCTGGTCGACGAGTTCAACGACTGGTCCCGTCGCGAGATGGAGCGCGTGCGCGACTTTATCGTCTTGCACTATTGGGCAAACCAGCGCGGCGACACCGCCTTCTGGCGCGACTGCAACGCCGTGGTCTTGCCCGAAACGCTGCGCCGCAAGGTCGAGCTCTTCCGCCAGCGCGGCCACTTCCTGCGCTACCGTTGGGAGATGTTCCAGCCCGCCAGCTGGATGGCCATCTATGCCGGCTTCGAACTGCTGCCGGAGATGGTCGATCCAGCCCTCGACGGCATCGACGCCCAGGCGCTGAGCGCCCCGCTCGCCGAAATGCGCAAGGCTATCGCCGAGGTCGTCGCCTCGGCGCCCCCGCACGCCGCCTTCCTCGAACAGTATTGCCGCCCCCAGCCCGTGGCCGCGCAGTAGGATTTGACGATGACCCACACCCATCCCAACGCCATCCGCAAGATCGTCATCGTCGGCGGCGGCTCGGCCGGCTGGATCACGGCGGCGATGCTCAGCCACTACTTTCAGCGTGGCGGTTGCGCGATCGAACTCGTGGAGTCGGAGGAGATCGGCACGATCGGCGTCGGGGAATCGACGATCCCGCCGTTCCTTCAGCTACTGGCCAGCCTCGGGATCGACGAGCAGGCGTTCATCCAGGCGACCCAGGCCAGCTTCAAGCTCGGCATCCGCTTCGAGGACTGGAAGGCCACGGGCGAACGCTACCACCATCCGTTCGGCGCGATTGGCGGGCCGATCGGCCCGCACGAGTTCTATCAGTGCTGGCTGCGCGCCAAGGCGGCCGGGCATCCCTCCGAACTTCAGGATTTCGCGCCGGGCTCGATCATGGCCCAGCAGGGCAAGTTCATCCTACCCTTCAAAGCGCAGCGGACCCTGATCGCCGGCGCCAGCTACGCCCTGCACGTCGACGCGCGGCTGGTGGCCCGGTACCTGCGCGACTACGCCGAGGCGCGCGGCGTCAAGCGGACCGAAGGCATCGTCTCCGACGTCATCACCCACGCCGACGGCTCGGTCGCCAAGGTGCGGATGAAGGACGGGCGCGAGATCGAGGGCGACCTCTTCGTCGACTGCACGGGCTTCCGGTCCTTGCTGATCGGCAAGACGCTGGAGACCCCGTTCGAGGACTGGTCCGACATGCTGCTGTGCGACCGCGCGGTGGTGGTGCAGACCGAGAACGTCGGCGCGCCGCATCCCTACACCCTGTCCAAGGCCGAGGCGGGCGGCTGGCGCTGGCGCATCCCGCTGCAGCACCGGGCGGGCAACGGCTACGTGTTCTGCTCGCGGTTCGTCAGCGACGACGAGGCCCGTGCGACTCTGCTGGGCGGGATCGAGGGCCGGCCGCTGATGGAGCCGATGTTCATCCCGTTCAAGACCGGCGTGCGCCAGCGACTCTGGGAGAAGAACGTCGTGGCGGTAGGGTTGTCGGGCGGCTTCATCGAGCCGCTGGAGTCGACCGCTCTGCACCTGATCTATCGTGGCGTCGACTTCCTGCTGCGCTTCTTCCCCGACCGCGACTTCGATCCGGCGCTGAGGGCGGAATACAACCGCCGCATGGTCGCCGACTATGAGGAAATCCGCGACTTCATCGTGCTGCACTACTGCAAGACCCAGCGGGACGACACGCCGTTCTGGCGCGCGGTTCGCGAAGCGCCCATTCCAGAGAGCCTGAAGGCGCGGATGGCCTTGTTCGAGCACAGCGGCGTGCTGCGCGAGGGCGTCGACGACATGTTCCGCGATCCCTCCTGGCAGTCAGTCATGGAGGGCATGGGCGTGCGGCCGCGGCGCTATCAACAGCTCGTCGATACAATCCCCTATGAGGTGATCAGCCAGACCCTTGACCAGTCAGCCCCGATGCTGGCCGCCCAGGTCGCGGGCCTCCCCAGCCACGGCGAGTTCCTGGCCAAGAACTGTCCCGCCCCGCCGCCAGAGGCGCCGATGGCGCCGTTCAAAACGGTGGCCTAGGGGAGCGCGGGCCGCTTGAAATAATGGATGCGTTTGCGTTGCGAAGCCTGGAGATCGGCGGTGTAAATTCGAGCTCATTGATCGTTGCTCGCTTTGCGCGGGGCGCCGCGCGATCGACGAGGAGACTTGGGCTTTGGGGACAGCGTTAGCTTGGCGAGTGGAATTTCCGAGCCAGCGTTAACCTGTGCCCCAAGTTGGCGGATTGCCGCTCCGTTTTAGTTTCAATGGGTTAGTTGGACGGCGTTAAGTGGTCCCGGCAGACCCGCAATCGAACGCGGGCAGGCCGGGCGGCGGCGGTCTAGTCGGCCGCCGCGGCGCCGCCGCTGCCCAGAGCCTTGCGAGTGAGCCAGATCAGGGGGATCAGGATCACGCACAGCCAGGCCGAGACCCGGAAGAAGTCCAGGGCCGCCAGCAGATAGGCCTGGTTGATCACCTGCTGGGTGATCGCGCCCACCGCCTGGAGGTGGGTCATACCGGCCGCCTGAAGCTTGTTGACCGCGTCGACCCAGGCCGGGCTGCCCGAGCTCATGGTCTCGGCGAGACGAGTCTGGTGCACGGCCTCGCCGCGGTCCCAGATGGTGGTGGCCAGGGAGGCGGCGAAGCTGCCGGCGGTGATCCGCGAGAAGTTCGACAGGCCCGAGGCCTGCGGCGTCTGCTGCGGCGGGATGCCGTTCAGCGAGATCGTCACCATCGAGATGAAGAAGGTGCTCATCGCCACGCCTTGCACCAGCATCGGCATGACCAGCACCCGGAAGCTGGCGTCGGGCGTATAGCCCGAGCGCATGTAGAACGAGAGGCCGAACGCCGCGAGCGAGATGGTCGCCAGCCAGCGCGCGTCGATCTTGGTCATCAGGCGGGCGGTGAACGGGGTCAGGAAGACCGCGACCACGCCGCTCGGCGCCGCCACCAGGCCCGCCCAGGTGGCGATGTAGCCCATGCGGGTCTGCAGCCACAGCGGCAGCAGCAGGTTGTTGCCGAAGAACACCGCATAGCCGAGGCAGAAGGCCAGGGTGCCGATGGCGAAGTTGCTGGACCGGAACAGGGTCAGGTCGACGATCGGGTGCTTCTCGTTCAGCTCCCAGATCGCCCAGGCGACGAAGAAGATGATCGCCACCCACATCTCGACGACGATGGCGGGCGAGGAGAACCAGTCGGCCTCCTTGCCGGTGTCCAGCATCACCTGCAGCGCGCCGACCCAGATCAGCAGCAGCATGAAGCCGGTGCGGTCGATCGGCAGCTTGCGCGTCGGGGTCTCGCGGCTGGCCATGTTCCGCCAGCAGACCAGCGCGCACAGGATCCCGACCGGCACATTGATCAGGAAGATCCACGGCCAGGAGATGTTGTCGGAGATGTAGCCGCCCAGGATCGGCCCGCAGATCGGCGCCACCAGGGTGGTCATCGACCAGATGGCCAGAGCGGTCCCGCGCTTGTTCGGCGGGAAGATCATGATCAGCAGGGCTTGCGAACCCGGGATCATCGGTCCCGACACGGCCCCCTGCAGGATCCGGAAGAAGATCAGGGACGAGAGATTCCAGGACACGCCGCACAGGAACGAGGCGATCGTGAACAGGATCACCGAGGCCACGAAGGTCTTCACCACCCCGTAGCGGCCCATCAGCCACCCCGTCAGCGGCACCGACACCCCGTTGGCCACGGCGAAGGCGGTGATCACCCAGGTGCCCTGGCTGGAGCTGACGCCCAGATTGCCGGCGATCGTGGGGATCGAGACGTTGGCGATGGTGCTGTCCAGCACCTGCATGAAGGTGCCCAGCGCCAGGGCGATCGAGGTGATCGCCAGGGTCAGGCCCATCATGGGCGGCGGACCGCCCTGGGTTTGTTCGGACGCCATGCCGGCGGCTCCTTGAACGGATCTACTGCTTGGCGACGTCGATCTTGGCCTTCATCGATAGGCCGACGCGGAGCGGATGCTTGGCGAGTTCGGCGGGGTCCAGGGTGATCCGCACCGGGACGCGCTGGACGACCTTGATCCAGTTGCCCGAGGCGTTCTGGGCCGGGATCAGCGAGAAGGCCGAGCCGGTGCCGCCGGCCAGGCCGCGAACCTTGCCGTGGAACTTAACGCCGCCGCCGTAGAGGTCCGAGGTCAGCACCACAGGCTGGCCGGGGACGACCTTGTCCAGCTGCACTTCCTTGAAGTTGGCGTCGACATAGGCCTCGTGCGTGGGCACGACCGCCATCAGCGGCGCGCCGATGGCGACCTGCTGGCCGACCTGCACCGACTTGCGGGCGACGACGCCGTCGGTTGGGGCGCGCACGACCGTGCGGGCGAGGGTCAGGCGCGCGGCGTCGAGGCGGGCGCGGGCGGCCTTGACCTCGGGGTTCTCGCCGACCGAGGCGCCGGAGATCAGCACGGTGTTGGCTTCGCGCGAGCCCAGCGCCGCGTCGCGGCTGGCCAGGGCCTGGGCGCGGGCGGCCTGGGCGGCGTTCAGCGCGGCCTGGGCGTTGGCGAGGCGGTTCTGGGCCGCGGTCAGCTCGTCGCCGGAGACGGCGCCTTCGCCCACCAGGGCCTGGCGGCGCGAGAAGTCGATGCGGGCCCGCTCGACGTCGGCCTTGGCGGCGGTGATCTGAGCGTCGGCGCGGGCGACGTCGGCCTGGCGCGCCTCGAACTGGCCGCCCAGGGCCGTATCGTTGGCGAAGTAGCCCTTCACCTTGCGTTCGGCCTGGCCGAGCGCGGCTTCGGCCTGGGCGACGGCGATGCGGGCGTCGGCGTCGTCGATGACGACCAGCGGGTCGCCTTTCTTCACGGCCTGGGTCTCGACGACGAAGATCTTCGCCACCGGACCGGGCGACAGCGCCGTCACCTGGGCGGTCTCGGCCCCGACATAGGCGTCGTCGGTCTCGACGAAGTGGCTGTCGAAGGCCAGCCACCAGGCGCCATAGCCGACCAGGCCGACGGCGACCACACCGGCGAGAAGGGTCAATTGGCGGCGGCGCTGGCCATTGGCCTTGGCTTGCGGGGCGGCTTGCGGAGCGGAGTCGGACATGGGGGGAGTCCTAAGAAGCGATAGGGGTCAGGCGCCGGTGAAGCCGCCGCCG
Organism: uncultured Caulobacter sp.; assembly: GCF_937900395.1. Lineage (GTDB taxonomy): Bacteria > Pseudomonadota > Alphaproteobacteria > Caulobacterales > Caulobacteraceae > Caulobacter. The sequence continues at coordinate 21,407 of NZ_CALCDX010000072.1, read as the reverse complement.
AGGGCGCGGATCAGAGCGATGTCGAGGGCGAAGGCGCGGCTTTCGAGGTCGGCGACGGTCCGGCGCTGGGCCAGAACCGACTGCTCGGCCAGCAGCACCGACTGGTAGGTCGACAGCTGGCCCTCGTAGCGCAGGCGGGCGATGCGATAGGCGTTCTCGTTGGCGGTCAGGGCCGCGCGCGCGTCGGCCAGGCGCGAGGTCAGGGCCTTCTCGCTGGCGGTGACGTCGGCGACCTCGCGCAGGGCTTGGGTCAGGGCCGCGTCATAGCTGGCCACGGCCGCGTCGCGGTCGGCCTGCGCGCCGCGCAGGCCGGCGCGCAGGGCGCCGCCCTGGAAGATCGGCAACCGCAGGGCGGGACCGACCTGGCCGATGTCCGAACCGCTGTCGAACAGCTTGTCGAGGTAGAGAGACTGGACGCCGACGAAGCCGGCCAGATTGATATCCGGATAGAAGGCGGCCTTGGCCTGGCGGGTGCGGGCGGTGGCGGCCTCGGCCCTCCAACGGGCGGCGACCACGTCGGGGCGGCGGCCGATCAGGTTGGCCGGCAGGTTCTGGGGCAGGCCGAACGGCTTGATGGTCGCGGCGGCCGGGCGGGTGATGGCGAGGCCCCGGTCGGGACCGGCGCCGAGCAGGGCGGCCAGGGCGTTGCGGGTCAGGACGATCTGCTCGTCGAGGGCGGAAAGCTCGGCGCGCGAGGCCGGCGGCCCGGCCGCGGCCTGCTCGCTTTCCGCCCGGGTGTCGAGGCCGTTGGCGACGCGCCGGGAGACGAGCTTGGCGGTCTCTTCGCGTAGGCGGACGGCCTGTTCGGCGACGTCGCGCTGGGCGTACAGCCGCGAGAGCTCGGCATAGGTCGAGGCGACCGCGGTCGACAGGGTCAGGCGCGCCTGGGCGGCGTCGGCCTGGGCGGCCTTGGCCTCCGACGTGGCGGCCGCGACCGCCGCGCGGTTCTTGCCCCAGAAGTCCAGCTCCCACGAGACGTCGAGGGCGATGCGGCCGACGTCATTGTAGCCGTGCGGCACGAAGGCCGGTGGGATGCCGTTGTTGTAGCTCTGCTTGCTTTCGGCGACTTCGGCCCCGAGGCCGACGCGCGGCAGGTCGGCCGACTTGGCCTGAGCGACCAGGGCCTGGGCGCGGCGCAGGCGCGCTTCGGCGACGGCGAGGGTGGGCGAGCCCTTGAGCGCCTCGTCCTCCAGGGCGTTCAGCTGAGCGTCGCCATAGCCGGTCCACCAGGCGTCGGCGGGCCAGTCGGCCGACGGGGCGGCGAGGCTCTGGGCGGCGGCGTAGGTCTCCGGCGCCGCGGCGACCCGCGCGGCCTGGGCAGGCGGCAAGCTGGCGCAGGCCGCGAGGACCAGGGCGCTGGCCGCCCCCAGATAGGCTCCGCTACGGCGAAGGGCGGTGATTGGTAAGGTCGGCATGGAGAAGGCCTTGATGTGACCGTACGGTATAGTCATATGATGGCGTGGAAGTAGGCTTGCCTTCCCCCGTAGTCAAGGCGACCGTACGGTACGGTTTGGAACAAATACGATGCTCGATGTAAAAAACCGCCCAGATCGGGATGCTCGGCGCGAGGCTATCCTCGACGTCGCCGCCGAGGTTTTCTTGAACGAAGGCTTCGACGCGGCTTCGATGTCGACCATCGCTGCGAGGGTCGGCGGCTCGAAGAGCACCCTCTACAACTACTTCAAGAGCAAGGAAGAGATCTTCCAGGCCCATATCGAGCGCTATTGCGGCTGGCAGGGCGCGGAGATGTTCCAGCTGCTGGACGACGAGGTCGACGACGTGCGCGCGGCGCTGACGCGCCTGGGCCGTCGCTACCTGACCAACGTCATGGCCGAGCGCAACATGCGCCATTTTCGTCTGATCGCGGCGGCGTCGGAGCGTTCGCCGGACCTAGGGCGGACCTTCTACGAGGCCGGGCCGCTGCGCGGGGCCCGGCTGCTGGGCGGCTTCCTGGCGCGCATGAAGCTGGAGGGGAGGATCGTGGTCGATGACCCCATGGTCGCGGCCCACCACTTCATCGGCCTGTGCCAGAACCGGATGCTCAAGGCGCGGCTGGTCAACTATGTCGGCGAGCCCTCCGCCGAGGAGGTCGCCGCGGAAGTCGAGGCCGCCGTCGGCGTGTTCATGGCCGCCTTCGGGCCGAGCCGGGACAGCGTCGCGAGATAGGTCTCGGCGGCCTCCTCCAGCGTAAAGCGCCGCGCCTGGTCGAGGCTTCGCCGCGGATCTTGCGATCCCGGCCGCGCCGCCGCGATCGCCGCGGCGAACGCGCTCTCGTCGCCTGTCGGAACAAGGACGCCCAGCGCGCCGTGGTCCAGCAAGGTCGCCATGCTGCGGCTGCAGTCGGTGGCGATGATCGGCAGGCCCGCCGCGAGGGCCTCGAGGATGACCGCCGGCACGCCTTCATAGTTCGAGGACAGCAGCAGGACGTCGAACGACGGCAGCTGGGCGGCCGGCTCGGCGACATAGCCCTTGAAGATCACCCGGCGCTCAAGCCCGAGGTGCTTGGCGAGGCTCTCCAGCTTCGCGCGTTCGGGCCCGTCGCCGATCACCGTCAACGTGTCGCCCTCCTGGGCGCCGCGCGAGAAGCCGCGCAGCATCAGGGCCATGTTCTTCTGGGGCGTCAGGCGGGCCACGCTGACGAAACGCCGACCCGATCCGGCGCCGGGGCCACGGGGCTGGGCGCGAAGCCGCTCGATCAAGGATGCTGACAAGGCCGGGTCGGGAATGATGGTGACGCGGTCCGCACTCACGCCGAGCGCCAGGCGAATCTCGTCGGCCATCGGCGTCTCGAGGCCGACGAAGTGGTCGATGTAGCGCCCCTGCGCCTTGAGCCACAGGCGGTAGAAGAAGCGGAACCACCCGGGCTGGTCGCGCCGATCGAGGTCGTTGCTGACCTTGAGCAGGACGGGCGGGCAGTCGCGACCCAGCAGCGCCTTCAACGCCAAGGCTACGATCGCATAGGTGTTGCCGGCGCAGAACAGGACGTCTGGCCGCAGTCGCCGCACGACGCGCGGCAGCGTCCAGATCATCCAGAGCGTCTCCATCCGGGCGACCAGCGGGCCGCGGCGCGGCGGCGTGATGACGTCCAGATCCGCGCCGACGTCGCGCATCGCCCCGTCGGTGCGGCCCAGGAACAGCGGCGCATCGACGCCCAGCTCGCGCCACCGCCGCAGCAGGCGAAGGGCGATGCGCTCGACGCCGCCCGGCTCGAAGCTGTGCAGGAACGTCAGGACGCGCGGGTTGGACGGCGTGGTCTCGAAGGGCCTCAATCGCCTCGCGCCCCCCATAGCGAGCGGTCGATCCGCTTGACGTCGAACAGGGTCACGGGACCACAGGCCGACAGGGTGTGGAGGCCATGCGCATAGCGCCCGGCTCCGGGCGGCGATCCGAGCGGCGCGGACGCCTCGGCCTCGAACCGCTCGGGGGTGAGTCTCGATATATTCAGTATGCGGATCGATCCACCATAGGTGCGCGTACAGTCCTGGACCGGCAGGCGGGGAAGTCCGTCCTCGACCCACACGGTTCCGCCTGGGCGACTGGAGGCCAGGGTGTCGCGAACCGGATTGCCCGGGTGCGTCCGCCAGGGTCCGGTCAGGCGCTCGGCGAAGGCGAGGTGCAGCCGGCCCTGCTTCCAGCGCTGCGGACCGGTCGGCGAATAGGCCAGCCACCAGAGGCCGTCGTGCTGGAACGGCGTGGCGTCGATCGCCGGCGTATCGAGCTCCAATCGCGCCGCTGGCTCCCAGGCGTCGGGGAACGCCGCCGCGCGATAGAGGGTCAGCGCGCCCGAGCGGTAGGCCTCGGGCAGCATCCAGATCTCGCCGTCAGCCGCGAACACCTGCGGATAGGAGAGATGCCAGGGCTCTCTGAGCACGACGGCGCGCCGGATGGGCGTGAAGTCCTCGCCAAGCTCGATCGTCTCGATCACGCCGTGGCGGGTCCGGTAGTCGTAGGCCTCGACGAATAGATGCAGCCGACCGTCGCGCCAGACGCCGAACGGATCGGCCAGGAACTTCAGGCGACCCTCCTCGTCCAGCCAGTGGACCGGCGCATCGGCGGGAAAGCCGCGGCGGGCGATGTCGGCGATCGGCGCTTCGACTAGCCCCACCCGCCAGATGTCCCGCCCGGGGATCCTCACGCGCCAGTCACTCATGAGCGCCGCCCGCCTCGGCGGCGCCTGGAACGAGGGCGCCGCTCCATAGGCCGCGCGCGAGGTCGATGGCGCTCAGGGCGACAATGACGGCCAGATGCATGACCAGGTTGACGAACGCCAAGGCCGCCAGCAGCACCGCCACGGACGAGTGCGCGCCCAGCAAAAGCAGCACCAGGTTCCCGAACACCAGGTCCTTGTTGGAGATCAGCGGGATGCGCGAGATCAGGCAGCGGATCGCCAGCAGAACGATCCATTGAGCCGTCGGAACCTCCGGCAGCGCCATCCGCCAGACGAGCACGTTCAGCGCCGTCCAGGCCGCCAGGCGCGCGATATTGACCGCCCCGACATAGGCAAGCTCGCCCGGCCGCAGCGAGAACACCTGACGCCCGAAGATCAGCACGCCCACCGAGATCGCCATCGGAATCAGGCCCGACCACAAGGCCGGCCCCAGGCGCTGGGCGAAGTCGAGATTGCGCAGTTCGGCGAGGCTGATCGCCGCCAACACCAGGGTCAACAGGTTGCCCAGCAGGGCGGAGACAATGTTGGCGTCCTTGATCGCCGCGAACGGGGCCGCGACGACGCTGGCCGCTCGGCGCGCCCAGACATAGAGGAACGCCTCGCCGCTGTAGCCGAGCACGACCTCGTTGATGACGTTCTTGCGCAGCAGCGCCTTGAAGCCGGCGGGGGGCAGGTCCCAGAGCCGCCGAAAGATCAGATAGTCGAAGGCTGGCTGGACCAGATAAAGCAGCAGGAGCGCCGGCCAGACCAGCGGCGGGAGCTCGCGGATCGCCGTCAGGATCTCGGAGGTCGCGCCGCCCAGCTGCAGGATCACGGCGGCCACCAGGCCGATGGACAGCGCCACGCCGACCCAAAGCCACAGACGCGATGTCCTTCCGCTCGGCCCCTTCGGCGGCGTCGTTCCGTCGATCACGTTCTCGATCGCCTGTGTCATGCCCGGGCGCTCGCCGCGATCGCCTGGTAATGGTCGAAGAGTTCGGCGAAGTGATCGCTGTCGCGCCTGACCCTTCCGGCCGCTTCGACCGCGGCGGTCCTCAGGGCGGCCGGATCGCGGGCCAGCAGCCGCCGGATGGCCGCGGCGGCCGAGGCGGTATCGCCAGACCGATAGACTTCGGACGTCGCCGGCTCGGCCAAATGGGCGAAACCGCCGCGATCGGGACCGACCACCGGCACGCCGCTGGCCATGGCCTCGGCGGGGATCAGGCCGAAGGTCTCGGACTCGCAGCCGTGCACGAGGGCGTCGGCGCTGGCCAGGTGCGCGGCCAGCAGGGCGCGATCGTGGATCGGCGACAGGATCTGGACGTGCGGATGGCCCGCGGCCGCCCGCGCCACCCGCTTGCGGTCGATGCCGTCGCCGATCAGGACCAGGCCCAGCGGATGGCCTTCGGCGCGGGCGCGCATCGCCGCCTCGATCACCATCGGCCAACGCTTTTCGGGATGAAAGCGGCCCACGCCCAGGACCAGCTTGGCGTCCGGCGGGCAGGCGCAGGCGGCCAGGAGCCTTGCCCTGAGCTCTTCGTCGCGCATCGCCGGCGAGAAGGCCCCGCCGTCAATGCCCAGGGGCACGCTGGCCACGGCGCCGACGCCTTGTCCCGTCAGGCGGTCGGCCAGCCATCCGCCGCCGGTCACGACCGAACTGAAGCGCCCCGTCAGTTTACGGAGATAGCTCCAGAACCAGCCGAAAAGCTGGTCGATCTGCTGGGGACTGGCGATCGGCGCCAGCCATCGCTGCGGATAGGACGCCACGGGATCGGCGTGCATGAACATCGCGCGCGGCGCTCGCCCGGTCCACGCGGCGACGATGCCCGCGCCTCGCCACGGCGAGGAGGCCTCGACCAGATCCGGCTCCAGGGTCTCCAGCTGGCGATGGACGGGCGCTGCGTCCCAGAAGACATGGTAGTTGGCGTCGAAGGGCAGGCGCGGCGCGCGGACCTGGATCACCCCGCCCGCGAGGCGGGGTTCGAAATGGTCGCGCGGTCCCGGCGCGATGACGAACAGCTCATGGCCCAGCTGCGCGGCCGCTTCGAACTTGCGGTCGATATAGGTCCGCACGCCCCCGCCGGTGGGCGAATAGAACTCGGCGACATCCACAACCCGCATCTTCGCGTCCCAGAATCTCTGCCCACCGATAGTCCGACACCGTGACGAAGTGATGCCAGTCGCCCGCCTTCACAAAAGGACGACATGAGTCGGTGTAGCTCTCATCGATTTCGAAAAATCGTCTGCGGTGGTGGGGCCAGGACGTCGTCTTACGGGGCGGGACTGGGGGCGCGGGGAAGAACGAAGATGGACATCAAGGCGCTGACGCACGCTGGTGGTGCGCGCCCGTTACGGATTGCCTTGTTTTCAGGGAACTACAACTACACGCTCGACGGGGCCAACAAGTCGCTGAACCGTCTGGTCGGTCACCTGCAGGACACGGTCGGCGCCCAGGTCCGCGTCTATTCGCCGACCGGACCCAAGGCCGCTTTCGAACCCGCCGGCGAATTGATTTCGGTTCCCTCGATCAAGATCCCGCTTCGGGGAGACTATCGGCTCGCGCTGGGCCTGCCCGCGTCGATCCGAAGGGACGTCGAGGCGTTCAAGCCGGACCTCGTCCACCTGTCGGCGCCCGATCTCCTGGGCTGGGCGGCGTTGAGGCTGGGCCGGCGTCTCAAGGTTCCGGTCGTCGCCAGCCTGCACACGCTGTTCGACAGCTATCTCGACTACTATGGCCTTGGCCGCCTGCGGCCGCTGGTGCGCCAGCGGCTGTGGCGCTTCTACGGCGCCTGCGACTACGTCATGGCGCCCACCGAGGCGATCGGCGACGAGCTGAGGGCCCAGAACCTGCCCGCCCAGGTGCGCACCTGGGCGCGGGGCGTGGATCCCGAGCTCTTCCACCCCGGACGACGCAGCGAGGCGTGGCGCGCCGGTCAAGGCTTCGATCCCGCCCGTCCGGTGATCGTGTTCCTGGGGCGGATCGTCATGGAGAAGGGCTTGGCGTCCTTCGCCGAGACCATCCAGCAGCTGCGGGCGGCGAGTCAGTCGCCGCAGGTGCTGGTGATCGGCGACGGCCCCGCGCGGAGCTGGTTCGAGGAGCGGCTGCCGGGCGCGGTGTTCACCGGTTTCCTGTCGGGCGAGGCCCTGGCGACCGCGCTCGCCAGCGGCGACATCTTCCTGAACACCAGCACCACCGAGACCTTCGGCAACGTCAATCTCGAGGCCATGGCCTGCGGGCTCGCCATGGTCTGCGCCGACGCGCCCAATACGCGCGCGCTGATGCGGCATGATGACAACGGCAAGCTCTGCGCCGACCAGCCCACCGCCTATGCCCAGGCGCTGACCGAGCTGATCGTCGACGGCGATCTGCGCCGGCGTCTCGCGGCCCAGGCGCTGAAGCGCAGCGCCGCCTTCCGCTGGACGCAAATCCTCGACGAGGTGGTGGAGGTCTATGGCGAAGCGCTGAGGGCGCGGTCCATGGAGCAGGTTCTTTCGCCCGCGCGTCGCCGCGTCGCGACAGTCGAACCGGCGACCGCCGGCCTGCCGGCGCTCTAGATTCCCCGCCCGCGATGATCCCGACCACCCTGGACCGGTACCTGCTCAGGCGCACCCTGACGCCGATGAGCGCCGTGCTGATCAGCACGATGGTGGCGTTTCTGATGGAGCGCCTGATGCGGTCGTTCCAGCTTCTTTCTCAGACTACGGACGGTTTCAAGTTCCTGACCGAGCTGCTGGTCAATCTGGTGCCGCACTATGTGGGCCTGACCTTGCCGGGCGGCTTCTTCATCGGCCTGTTCGTGGTGGTCAACGGGCTCAGCAAGAGCTCGGAGATCGACGCGATCCTGGCTGGCGGCGTGTCTCTGGGCCGTCTCGCCGCGCCGTTCGTGGGGCTGGGCGTCGCGCTGATGGCGTTCAGCGTGCTGCTGTTCGGCTTCGTGCAGCCGTACAGCCGTTACGCCTATCACGCGGTGCTGCACGCGGCCGACAAGGCGGGCTGGAACGGCGACGTCAGGCCCAAGGCCCTGCTATCCACCGGCCCGCTCCTGCTGACCGCCGACGACACCGACGCCAGCGGGCGGCGCCTGGAACGGGTGTTCATCCGCAAGATCACGCCCGATGGCCGCGAAGACGTGCTCACCGCCCGCACCGCGGTTGTGAACAAGAGCGAGGCCGACCAGCGGGTCACGCTGGACCTGCGCGACGGCCGTCAGGTCAGCACCACCCCGGACCACCAGACCTATGTCGCCGAGTTCTCCCGCTTCGCCTTCGACGTGCCGTTGTCGTTGGCGGGCAAGCTGTTTCGGATGCGGGGAAACGACGTCAGCGAGCTGACGCTGGTCGAACTGGCCCGGCAGGGCTTTGGCGCGGGGCCGACGGCGCTTCCCCGGCAGGCGCTGCTCGCCGAGTTCTACGCTCGGTCGTCGCGCGCCCTGATGCTGCCGCTGCTGCCTCTGCTGGCTATTCCGCTGGGCCTCAGCGCCAAGCGGGCGGGCGCGGGCTCGGCCATGGCCACCGGCGCGGTTCTGCTGTTCCTGTTCGAGACCTCGATGATCCTGGGCCAGGCCATGGCCGCGAGCGTGGGTCTGCCGGCCCTCCTGACCGTCGGCCTGCCGGCCGCGCTGTTCGCCGCCGTCTGCGCCACGACCTGGGCGGTGAGTCGAAACCGGCCGGGCGAGAACCCGGTCAGCTGGATCATCGACCATATCGAGGCGTTGGTCGTCGCGATCGGGCGAAGGTTCGGTCGACGAGCGGCTTTCTAGGACGCTCAGACCTCGCCGCCGATGCGTTCGACCTCGTCCGTCAGGGCGGGAAGGTCCAGGACGTGCAGGGTGCGGCCCGTCTGGCGAAGGATGCCCAGACCCGCCAGGCGGTTCAGCTCACGGGTCACCGGCTCGCGCTGACTGCCCAGCAGGGCGGCCAGCTCGGCGTGGGTGGGGCACGGATTGATCACCGCCTGACGGCCGTCGCGGCTTGCGGCGCTGGCCATCCGCAGGAGTTCGATATCGACGCGGCAGGCCACCGACACCGCGGTCAGCTCGAACAGGCGATCGGTCAGGGATCGCGCCAGCCCCGCCATGTCCTCCAGGAGGGCCTTCATGAAGCGCGGCGACTCGTCGAACAGCCGGCGCACCAGCGACTGGGGCAGGCGAGCGATGCGCGAGTCCTCGAGCGCGACGATATTGACCGAGCGGGGCAGGCCGTCGATCGCCGAAATCTCTCCGAAATAGCTGCCCGGGGTGATGCGTCGATAGCCGACCTCGCGGCCCGACTTCGCATACTGGTTGGCCAGCAGGACGCCCTCCAGCAGCAGGTAGATGCCGCCCTCCTGATCGTGGCGCTGGAGGATCATTTCCCCCTTGTCGTAGCTCAGGTGTTCGATCGCGCCGGCCAGGGATTCCACTTCTGGCTGAAGCATGTGTCGAAATACACGATTTGCGCGATAGTCTTTAGGCGATGCTTCTTTCGGCGTATGGGACGACGCGGGGGCGAACGATGGGGCAATCGTTTTCATCGAAGGACGCTCCTGCTGTCGATCGGGGGCGACACATGGATAGCCGACAGCGCTACAAGGCGTTTATCAGTTATAGTCATCGCGATCGCAAAGTCGCTCAATGGCTACATCGCGCGCTCGAGACCTATCGTCCGCCCCACCTTGTGGCTAAGCGCGGCGTAGACGATTCCAAGCGCAGCTTACGACCTATTTTCCGAGACCGCGACGAGCTGAGCGCCTCGCTTGATCTGAACGGCGCCATCCGGACGGCGTTGGAGCGTTCGGATGCGTTGATCGTCCTGTGCTCGGAGGCCGCGGCGGCCTCGCGCTGGGTTGACCAGGAGGTCGAATACTTCCTGAAGACCGGCGCGCCCGAGCGCATCATTTGCGTGATCACGCCGGACGCCGGCGCCCAGACGGACCTCGCCGCGATCCTGCCCCCCTCGCTGCGCGCGGTGTTGCCCCCGGGCGTTGAGCCGCTGGCGGTGGATCTGCGCGAGGACGGCGACGGCCGACGCTTGGCGCGCCTGAAGATCGCCGCCCGTCTTCTGAACGTCAGCCTGGACCAGCTCGTGCAGCGCGACGCCCGGCGACGGCTGCAGGTCATGGCCGCGTTCACGACGGCGGCGGTGGCGCTGGCCATCGGCATGGGCGCCATGACGGTGGTGACCCTCAAATCGCGCCAGATCGCCCGCCAGCAGCGGGACGAGACCGAGGCGCTGGTGGCCTTCATGCTGGGCGACCTGCGCCAGCAGCTGGAGCCTGTCGGCCGTCTCGACGTGCTCGACAGCGTCAGCGCCAAGGTGCTGGCCTACTACGCCAAGGCGCAGACGGACCGGCTGGACGACAAGGCCCTGGGCCAGCGCGCCAAGGCCCAGACCCTGCTGGGGACGATCCGCGAGCAGCGCGGCGATCTCGCCGGCGCCGAGCACGCCTTCTCCCAGGCCGCGGCCACCACCCACACCCTGGTTCAGCGCAACCCGCAGAACGGCGACTATGTGTTCGACGAGGCTCAGAACGTTTTCTGGCTCGGCTATGTGCAATGGAGCCGCAACGATGTCGTGGGCGCCGAGCGCGGCTTCAAGCGCTATGGCGAGCTGGCCGATCGCCTCGTGGCCCTCGATCCCAAGCGTCCCGAGTGGCGGATCGAGGTCGCCTACGCCAAGAACAACCTGGGCACCCTGTTCTACGAACAGGCGCGGCCGGCCGAGGCGCTGGACGCGTTCCGGGTCGCCTCGTCCGTCTTCGAAGCCGAACTCGCCAAGGCGCCCAAGGACCAGAAGCTGATCCAGGGCCTGGCCAATTCGCGGGCGTGGTCGGCGGACTGCCTGATGCGCATCGCGCGTCCGCGCGAGGCCGTCGCCGAGCGGCAGGCGGCGGTGCGCCTGCTGGAGGAGGCCCTGGCCCAGAACCCGAGCGACAAGCGTCTGGCCGCGCGCGCCGTCGCCGCCCAGGTGGCGCTGGCGCGGCTCGAGCTTGACCTGGGCCGTCTGGCTTCGGCGCGGGCGCGGTCGGACGAGAACCTGAAGCGGCTTCGGGGCCTGGCCGTCCTGGATCCGACGAACGCCCGCTGGCGGGAATATCTGGCGAGCAGCCTGATGGACGCCGCCGATCTGGCGCTATGGTCGGGACGGATGGACGACGCTCGCGCCGCCCACGCCGAGGCGGGGAAAATCCTCGCGGCGCGTCGCGTGGGACCGAAGGCTGAGGCCTGGAGCGACAGGTACGAAGGTCGCCTGGACCAGCAGGCCGTCACCCTGGCCCTCCAGTCTGGACGCGCGGACAGGGTGCGGACGCTGGCCGACGCGCTGGCCGTCCGCGCCAAGGCCACCACCTGGCGCAAGGACGCGGGCGCCGCCGCGATCTATGCGTTCTCGGAGTGGTCGGCCGGACGCGCCGCCTCGGCCGTCGACATCCTATGGCCCTGGCGCGCCACCCTGCCGCCCTCGAGTCGCGACGTGCTGGCGCGCTCGCTCGCGGCGGTCGGACGTAGGACAGAAGCCGACGCGATCGTGCGCGACCTCATAAAACAGGGCTACGGACACCCCGGATTCCTTGCGTTTTGGAGAGACTCTCTTCCTGGTGGAGCTTCCACTCGGGAGGCGCAAAAATGACTGAACCGACACCGACCACCTACGTCGAGATCGTCGTGGGCTTCGATTCGAACTTCAACTTCATGAACGTGGTCGATCCGGCCCATCCGGTTCCGCTGAGCATGCCCCTCAGCCAACGCCAGGAACTGTATTTCCGACTGAGCGACCAACTGATCGCGGCCGGCTGGGCCTTCCAGCGCCGGCCGATCCAGGTCGACGACGACTACGGCGTAAATTTCTCCAGTTGGGTGTGGGTGACCGAAAAGCCGCATGGCGGCGGTGCGCTTCCGACCCACACCGCGTTCAAGATCATCTACGAATGCAATCGGATGGGCATCTACACCTACAGCCTGTTCATGCTGGATGCTCACAAGCAGCTGATCACGCTCGACCCCGACGTCGAGAACGGCGCGGGTCAGATTCCCTGAGTCCGTACAGGTCCTTCGACCGCGAGGAGATCGCCGCGCTGATCCGGCGCGGCGAGATCCTCGCGGCTTACGACATCGCCCATGCGGCGCTTGAAGGCGAGGCCGCGCCTCCCGGCGCGGCCTATGCCGCCGTCCTCTGCCTGGCGCGGGCGGGCGCCCTGGACTTCGCCCGTTCGGAATATGTTCGGCTGGGCCTCGCCGAGGCCGACGACGCCGACACGATCGCGCTGGGCGCGCGGCTGTTGAAAGATGTCGCCCTGGGCAGCCGGGGCGCGCGGCGGATCGCCTTCGCCAAGGCGTCCCGCCTTCGATACGAGGCCCTGTCGCATCGCTTCGGCGGCGTCTATGGCGCGATCAACGCCGCCACCATGATGCTCGTCGCGGGCGATCGGGCGGGCGCCGCCGAGCGCGCCATGGGCGTGCTGCAAGCCCCGCCCCCGCAAGGACTGACCGGGGAGGCGGCCTATTATGAAGCCGCCAGCCGCGCCGAGGCGCTCTTCCTGGTCGGCGATCTGGACGCCGCGCGGCGACGGCTGGAGCAGGCGCTGGCCTTGGCGCCGAGCGCCTACGCCGCCCATGCTTCCACCCTGCGTCAGATGGAGATGCTGTGCCGCGAGGTCGGCGTGGATACCGACTGGCTGGCGCCCTTTCGTCCGCCGGCCTGCGCGCACTTCACCGGTCACATCCAGAACGTCTGCGACCAGAGCCTGCGCGCCCGCATCGACGAAGCCCTGCGCGCCGAGCGGATCGGCTTCGGCTATGGCGGCCTGGCGGCCGGCGCCGACATCGTCTTCGCCGAGGCCCTGCTTGAGGCCGGCGGCGAGCTGCATGTGATCCTGCCCTTGCATCGCGCCGCATTCGTCGAGGTCTCGGTCGCGCCGTTCGGCGAGACCTGGCTGCAGCGTTTCGAGCGCTGCATCGCGCGCGCGGCCTCGGTCCGCTACGCCTCGCAGGATCCCTATCTGGGAGACGAGCAGGTGTTCGCCTACGCCAGCCAGTTCGCCATAGGCTGCGCGGTGCTGCGCGCTCAGACCCTGGCGACCGAGGCGGTGCAGCTGGCGGCGTGGGACGGGCGAGCCGCGCCGGGGCCGGCGGGCGTGTTCGCCGACATGGCCTATTGGGCGAGAAGCGGCCGGCGAGCCGTGGTGATCCCCGTCGACAGGCCACAGCCCGTCACCAGCGTCTCCAAGCCGATCGCGGTCGGATCGCGGGCCATGAAGGCCATGCTGTTCGCCGATGTCCAAGGGTTTGGCGCGCTGCGGGACGACCAGATCCCGGCTTTCATGGAAGGGGTCATGGGCCGCCTGGCCGAGGTCGTCGAGGCGCTGGAGGCGCCGCCGATCCATATCGAGACCTGGGGCGACGGCCTGTTCCTGGTGTTCGACCAGCCCATCGATTCGGCGCTGGCCGCCCTGGCCTTGCTCGAGGCCTATCGCGCGGTGGATCTGGGCGCCTTGGGCCTGCCGCGGAGCCTGGGCCTGCGGATCGGCGGCCACTACGGGCCGGTCCATCTGCGCACCAACCCCCTGACCAAGGCTCCCGCCGTCGTCGGCGCGCACGTGGTGGTCGCCGCGCGGATCGAGCCTGACGCCGCACCGGGCTCGGCCTATGTCAGCGAAGCGCTGGCAGGCGCGTTGGCGACGTTCCACGGCGATCGCGTGCGCTGCGGCTATGTCGGGCGCACCCAGGGGCGGAAGGGCTTTCCGGCCACGCCCATCTTCAACCTCTCCCGAGCTTGAAGACTCCGGCCGGCCCCAGGGGCGGCTAGAAAAACCGCTATTTTTCTCGATGTGAAAATCCGCACATCCAAGCACGGCCGTTCCGGAGATTGTGTGCGTGTCGACCGGCGGCGACGAGCGTCCTCCGCTCGCAGCCACCGGCCGCGTGAACCGACTTGGGGCCCGGCCACCCGCCGGTCGGGTCCTTTTTCGCAAAACTTTCCGGGGCTCGCGCCCCGGTCGGATCGGGAGCCGCGCGATGTCTATGAACACTGTCGCCCTGGGCGATGCGCCCTTCGCCAAGACCGAAGTCGGCAACACCTTTCTCCGGCACGCCCTGATCATCTGGGCGCGCGAACAGGGCGTGGCCGAAGCCCACCTGACCGCCGTCACCCGCGACGTGCTGGACTTCGCCCAAGCGACCGTTCGCGACGGGCATCCGCGGGTGCTCAGCGCCTGACACGTTTCCGGATCGCCGGTTACCCCTTCTGAGGCGCCCAGGGGGGACTCGAGAACCGGAGATCACTCATTTTGAGACGCGCCGCTCTGGTGGGGATTGGAGCGGCAGTCGACGAACGCCATCGTCCGCGCGGCGAGTGAGTTCGTCGCGAAGAACCTGGGCGGTGACCGTCCAGGTTCTTCGCAGTCTAAGCCGGCTTCTGGATTGTTGGAGAACCTTATGCACGCCCTGCTGAGCGCCCTGGACAGCCCCGTGATCCTCGCGGCCGCCGCGGTCTTGGCGTTCGTCGCGGCGGGGGCGGCGGGCTGGCTCGGCTCCTACGCGATGCGCCTGCGCGCTCAGCTCAACGAGGCGCGCGAGGAAGCCGCCGGCTTGGCGGCGCACCGCGACGGCGTGCTGGCCGAACTGGCCCTGACCCGCGCGCGCCTGGCCGAGACGCGCCAGATCGCGGGCCGGGCGCAGGCGACGGCCGCCGAGCTGGAAGCGCGGCTGAAGCCGGCCATCACGATCGAGCGCGGCTTTGGCGAAAGCCGCTGCGAAGCGGCCAACCGGGTGATCATCGACGCCCTGCGGAACCGGCCGCAATAGAGCTGGCGTCAGCGCTTCTTGCGGGCCTTGATCTCCTCGGGCGTCAGCTTGCGGATCGCGGTCACGGGATAGCGCTGCAAGCCGATGGGGCCTGGCACGATGATCGTGGCGTCCATGCCCGAACAGATCCACGAGCCGCCGCGCGCCTCGATGGCGATCCGCTGAGTCCAGTCGATGTCCGGCGACGGCGAGAACAAGGTCAGGCGGTAGACATCCCGGACGCCGACCGAGACATCCACCGTCTCCTTATCGACGGCGTTGAAGCCATCCACATCCTGGGCGCGGAAACAGGCGCGTTCGGTCTTGGGCTTGGAAGCGGGCTTGTCCGCCTGGGCGGCGGCGAGGGCCGGCGCGGCCAGCAGCAGCGCGCCGGAAGCGAGGGCCAGGATCAGGTGACGCCTCATGATCGTCATCTCCGTCAACGCCCCGCTAGCGGCACTTTCGCGCCAAACGCCGCCAAGCTCAAGCCTGGGGCGCGGGTTTGGCCAGCTTCAGGATCGCCAGGCCCAGCAGCGCCGAGGCCAGGGAGCCGGCCAGGACCCCGATCTTGGTCTCGTCGATCAGCTTGGGATCGCCGAACGCCAGCCCGCCGATGAACAGGCTCATGGTGAAGCCGATCCCGCACAGCACCGCCACGCCGTAGAGCTGGGCGACCGAGGCGCCGGCGGGCAGGCGCGCCCAGCCCATCCGGATCAAGCCATAGGCGACGCCGAAAACGCCGACCTGCTTGCCCAGGAACAGGCCCAGCGCCACGCCGAGCGGCACGGGGTCCAGCAGGGCCGAAAGTCCGATGCCCGCGAACGAGAGACCGGCATTGGCGAAGCCGAAGATCGGCGTGACGCCGAAGGCGACGGGCTTATGCAGGGCGTGCTCCAGCCGGTGCAGCGGGCAGCGCTCGTCCGCGCGCAGCGGGATGGTCAAGGCCAGGGCGACGCCCGCCAGGGTGGCGTGGATCCCCGACTCCAGCACCAGGAACCACAGCACCACCCCCATCAGCAGATAGGGCCACAGGCTAATGACCTTCAGACGGTTCAGAATGACCAGGATCGCCAGCACGGCGCCCGCGCCGGCCAGGGCCATCAGGTGCAGCTGGTCCGTGTAGAACAGCGCGATGATCACGATCGCCGCCAGGTCGTCCATGATGGCGATGGCGGTCAGGAACACCTTCAGCGAGGTCGGGACGCGCGAGCCCATCAGCGCCAACACCCCGAGGGCGAAGGCGATGTCGGTCGCCGACGGGATCGCCCAGCCGGCGATGCTTTCGGGATGGGTGTTGTTGAAGAACAGATAGATGGCGGCGGGCAGAGCCACGCCGCCCAGCGCCGCCGCGCCCGGCAGGATCACGTCGGCGGGGCGCGACAGCTGACCGTCCAAGACCTCGCGCTTGATCTCCAGGCCCACCAGCAGGAAGAACAGGGCCATCAGGCCGTCGTTGATCCAGTGGATGACGCTCTCATCGAGATGGACCGGGCCGACAGCGAAGCCGAAATGGGTCTGCAGCGCCGCGAAATAGGCCGGCGCCAGGGGCGAATTGGCGACCACCAGCGCCAGGGCCGCTGCGACCATCAGCACATAACCGCCGGCCGCCTCGTTCTCCAGGAATTGCGCCAGGGTCTCGCGAGCGCGGCGGCTGATCGCGCGCAGGGCCATGGTGGATCTCCTCTGGACGGAAGGGAGGTCAGCTAGCCCGCTTCGTCCATCTCTCGCAATCGGAGATGGCGCGCCTGGGCCAGTCGCTGATCGGAAACCTCGCCCAGGTCCAGCCAGTCGGTGAACGGCAGTCGGTAGGCGCGGTCGAGGAACTCGGCCTGGAAGCGGAACGGCAAGCCGGCGTCGCTGTTCCACAGCATGACGATGCCGGTCTTGGTCGCCGGGTCAAACACCATGGTCGAGCGGTAGCCCGAGACCGCGCCGCTGTGGCCGATCACCCGATGGCCGCGATAGTTGAAGCTGCGCATGCCCAGGCCGTAGCCGGCATGGCTGATCTCGCGGGCGAACGGCGCGCGGCCGTAGGGCGCGGCGGTGCCGATGCGCGGGCGTTGGGCGGCGTCCAGCACGGCGGGCGGCAGCACGTCGGGGCGGAGGCCCATCTGGGCCTGCATCCAGACGGCCAGATCGACGATGGTGGAGTTGACGCCGGCCGCGCCGGGCACCCGGTAATAGGCCTCCGACATCGGCAGCAGCCGGCCCTCGCGATGCGGACGCGCCCAGCTCTTGGCGTTGATCAGGCCCGCTTGGCCGATCGAGGCCGTCGTCATGCCGAGCGGTGCGAAAAGCTTCCGCTGGACGGTGAGGGCGTAGGCCTCGTGGGTGCGGGTCGTCAGGATCTCGGTGATCGTATCGTAGGCGACGTTCTGATAGGTGTGGCATCGCCCGGGGGCGCAGGCGACCGGCACATCGCCCAGGGCGTGGCGGATCATCGCCGGGTCCTGGCCGTCCTCCAGGCGATCGTCATAGGCGTTCTTGGGCAGGCCGGTCCGCTGCGAGAGCAGCTCCTCGACCGTCAGCTCGCGCTGAGCGTCGCGCGGCAGGCGCAGGGTGGTGTGAAAGGTCTCGAGCGGTTCGTCCAGCGACAGCAGGCCTTCGGCGGCGAGCTTGGCGGTCAGGGTCCCGGCGACGGTCTTGGACAGCGAGGCCCAGCGGAACACCGTGTGGGCGTCGACCGGCTCGCCGTCCTTGGCCGAGGTCAGGCCGTAGCCCTGGACGAACGACAGCCGTCCGTCCTCGACCACGGCGACGGCCAGGCCCTCCATCGAGCGATGCGCGGCCATCTCGGCCAGGCGCTGGTCGAGGGCGCGGTAGTCGATGCGGCCGCGCCAGTCCTCGGGCTTGGTCGGCAGGATGATCGGCGCCGGCGCGGGCGCGTGAGCCGAGGTCAGGGTCGCGAGCGGCGCCTGGGCGCGGAAGTGGAACGCCACGGCGGCGCAGGCGACCAGCACGCTCAGCCCGCCGACCGCAAGCCACTTGCGGCGCGACATCTTGGGGGCGGAGATCGGGTCCTGCGGGTCCGACAAGGGCGATCGACTTTCAGCGGCGAGGAGGAGGCTAAGGCTCTTATGGGCGCCCCGATGCGAAGCGCCAAGGCCCTAAGGTGTCGCGCAACGGCCCCATCCACAAAAAGCGGCGCAAACAAAAACGCCCCTCGCGGAGGAGGGGCGTCTTCGATCCGGTTGTAGCCGGAAAGCTGTTAGGCGGCTTTGACCAGCGACTTGGTCAGGATGCCGATGGCGGCTTCGCGGTCGATGCGCTCGATGGCGGCGACTTCGCGGGCCATGCGGTCCAGAGCCGATTCATACAGCTGGCGTTCCGAGTAGGACTGTTCCGGCTGGTTCTCGGCGCGGTGCAGGTCGCGGACCACCTCGGCGATCGAGATCAGGTCGCCCGAGTTGATCTTGGCTTCGTATTCCTGGGCGCGGCGCGACCACATGGTGCGCTTCACGCGGGCGCGGCCCTTCAGGGTGGTCAGCGCCTGGCTGACGGTGCCGCCTTCGGCCAGCGGGCGCAGACCAGCGGTCTTGGCCTTCTTGGTCGGCACGCGCAGGGTCATTTTCTCGTGGTCGAAGGTGATGACGTAGACTTCGAGCGACATGCCGGCCACTTCCTGGGTCTCGATCGCTTGAATGTTGCCCACGCCGTGCGCGGGATAAACGACGTGATCGCCGACCGAGAATTCCAGACCAGTCTTGCTCATGTTCGTCCTCATCAATGCGGACCCATGGGGTCCGAACGCCGTCTTCCGTCCCAAACCAAAGGCGACAGCTTCCCGCTCCGCGGAATACTGGCCGCGGGGCCAAGCCTGTCAGGATTTGGAATAGAGCTCTAAGACACCCTTCGCCTTCATCGGGCGCGCCGGCCAGAATGAACTCTGAAGCCAGCTTGTTCGCCAAGACGGACCGTCGCGAAGAACCGCAACCGTCACGTCGGCGAAGACAATAGCATAAAATTCAGCCCGAAGAAAGGGTTGCGTCCAGACATGCCGGATCGCGCCGCCAAGCTTTCGCATCGCGGCGGGGTTGCAAGCTTCAGAATTCGCGGAGCGATCAGGAGCCCTTGCCGGGCTTTTCGCTGAAGTACTTCTCGAACTTGCCGGTCTCGCGCTCGAACTGTTCGCGGTCTTCCGGCGGGACGCCCTTGACCGTGATGTTCGGCCAGACCTTGGCGTAGTCGGCGTTGATGCGAAGCCACTTGCCGTCGGCCTCGTCCTCGGTGTCGGGCTTGATCGCGTCGACCGGGCACTCGGGCTCGCAGACGCCGCAGTCGATGCATTCGTCCGGGTTGATGACGAGGAAGTTCTCGCCTTCGTAGAAGCAATCGACCGGGCACACCTCCACGCAGTCCATGAATTTGCAGCGGACGCAGGCGTCGGTGACGATATAGGTCATCGAAAACTCGAATGAGATCGGGGACGAAGTTCGGCGGGCGCGTTTTCGAAGCCTCGCGGCCGCTTGTCAATGCGGCGTGATCGCGTAGGGGCTCAGGATTTCTGAAGGCGCGGCCAGGACGCTCGCCTTTTAGTGGTCGACGACGCCTCGAAAACAATTTCTTATTGAGTGGCCGTGACTATCGATTTCTGAAACCTTCAACAAAATCAAAGTCGGGAAGTCGACCTATGATGGGTGAAGCCCGGGCGGCCTGGGACGACAATGTGGAGGCTGCGGGCGAGGGGACCCAGGCGCGCGCCCTGGCTTTTGGCGCTTTCGTCCGTGAAACGCCATTCCCGACCGCCTTGTTGGATGCGAACCTGATGCTGGTCGCCGTCAGTCGTGAGTGGACGGCGCAGGCCATCGCGCCAGGCTTGATCCTGGGCGCCGACGCCAGCGGCGTCGTGGAGCCCAACGATCGGGCGGCCCTGCTGGCCTGTGCTCAGGAGGGTGTTGATTTCTCCCGCTATCTGAACGTCGTCGCCGAGGATGGCTCACAGCGCTACTGGCGCACCGAATTCGGCGCCTGCCGGCAGGAGGACGGAAGCGTCTATGCGGTGATGGTCACCGCTCGGGACGTCACGGGCTACGCTGAAAGCGTTCTGCGGGCCGAGCGTGACGAGCAGCGCCTGAGAATGGCGCTTGAGCTCGACGACCTGCTGGTGCGCGAATACGACCTGCGCACCGGCGAGATATTCTTCTCCGACACCGCGCCCGGCCTGCGGAAGTGGTGCGTGTTCAAGGACGACCCGCTGGAGATCGTCCATCCGGACGACCGCCAGCAGTGCGCCGATGTGATCGCCGCCCGCAAGATCGGCGAGGCGCGGGTGTTCGAGTTCCGCCTGAACCGCGACGATGGGGTCGAGACCTGGATCCGCGCCGTCGGCAAGGTGTTCGTCGACCAGGAAGGCAAGCCCGAGAAGCTGGTCAACCTGTTCAAGGACATCACCGACCGTCGCCGCCAGACCGAGGCCATCGAGACCCTGGCCTTCAAGGACCCGCTGACCGGGCTGCCCAACCGCGCGCTGTTCCAGCACCGGTTCAACGAGGCGGTCTCGGCGTCCGAGACCCTGGGCGAGATGTTCGGCCTGATCATGATCGACGTCGATCACTTCAAGGACATCAACGACACCCTGGGGCACGACGCCGGCGATGTGCTGCTCAAGCGCCTGGCCGGCATGCTGCAGCGGGCCTTCCGGTCCGGCGATACGGTCGCGCGGCTGGGGGGCGACGAGTTCGCGGTGATCCTGCGCGGCCTGCACAGCGAAGCCGACATGATGCGGCCGATCCAGAAGCTGCAGGAGCTGCTGCAACGGCCTATCGAGTACGCCGGCCGCAGCTTCACGGCCACCGCCAGCATCGGGGCCGCGCTGCATGGGGATCCCGAGGCCGACCCGGCCCACATGATCAAGAACGCCGACATCGCCCTCTATCACGCCAAGGAGGAGGGACGGAATCGCAGCATCGTCTTCGAACCGGCGATGCGGACCGAGCTGGAGCGCCGGGTCGAACTGCTGCGCGACGTCCGGGCGGCCGTTGCGGCGAACGAATTCACCCTGTTCTACCAACCGGTCGTCGACATCCGCGAGCGGCGGGTCGTGGGCTTCGAGGCCCTGATGCGCTGGCTTCACCCCGAACAGGGGGTTCTGACGCCAGCGCACTTCATGGCCGCGTTCGAGGACCAGGCGCTGTCGCTCCGGCTCGGCGACGTGGCCTTCGAGCAGTCTCTGCGCCAGATGCGGGAGTGGCTGGACCGGGGCGTGGAGTTCGGGCGCATCGCGGTCAACATCTCCGCCGCCCAGTTTCGCAGCGGACGCCTGGCCGAAGAGGTGCTGGAGCGCCTGGATCGCTGGAACGTGCCGTGCGAGCGGTTGACCATCGAGGTGACCGAGAACGTCTATATGGGCTGGGGCTCGGATCTGGTCAGCGGCAATATCAGCCGGCTGCACGCGGCCGGCGTGATGATCGCGCTGGACGACTTCGGCACCGGTTACGCCAGCCTGGCGAACCTGCGGCAGTTCCCGATCGACCGCCTGAAGATCGACAAGTCCTTCGTCCAGA
>NZ_CALCDX010000071.1 GCF_937900395.1 uncultured Caulobacter sp. | reverse complement strand
GGAACGGGGTCGCGAGCGGCGCCACCGCGAAGCGGAGCCCGGCTTCCGGGTCCACCGCGACCATCCGCTCGTGCCAGCGCCCCGCGCGACGAACGAACTGCCTGACCGGCAGCGCATCGAGGAACTCGTTGGCCACGATCAGCAGCGGTCGGTCGCCGGGCACCCCGCCCAGCTCGTTGTGCCAGCGCACGGACAGCCCGGAGAGCGCTGTGGCCTGCCGCTCGCGCAGGGCGGGGCTGGTCTCGACCAGGTGGATCGACAGCGCCGGCAAGGCCTGAGGCAGCGTGCGGATGGCCCGCACCGCATCCGCCATCAGGGTTCCCCGCCCCGGCCCGAGCTCGACCAGGGCCACGCGCTCCGGGCTGCCCAGCTCCAGCCAGTGCTGCAGCAGCGCCAGCCCGAGCAGCTCGCCGAACAGCTGGCTGACCTCGGGTGCTGTGACGAAGTCGCCGGCCGCGCCCAGGGGATCGCGGCGCGGATAGTAGCCGGCGGTCGGATGCGCCATGGCCAGGGCCATGTAGCGCGCGATCGAGATCGGGCCGTGGTCGAGGATCAGACGGCGCAACCGATCCTCGAGCCCGCTCATTCGATGGCCTCGGTCCGCCGGCGGCCGCGCGCCACCAGGAAGATGCCGAACGCCAGCATGGGCAGCGACAGCAGCTGGCCCATGGTGATGCCGCCGGCGAGAACCGGGAGCGACAGCAGCAGCAGGAAGGCGGTGACCAGAACGGCCCAGGCGAAGAGCGGCATCTTGTGCAGCGTCATGCCCGGAGCGCGCATGTTCAGGATCGTGGTGATGAAGTTGATCGCACCGAGGATCGACGAGGCGCCCGCGATGTGCAGCGAGAGGATCGCGAAATCCACCGCCGGGCCGGGCTGGCCCGAGGTTGAGAGCGGCGGATAGATCGTCCAGCCGCCGCCGACGCCGTTCGCGCCGGGCGGGCCCTCGACGAACATCGAGATCAGCAGAAGTCCAAAAGCTGCAGGAAGAAGCCAAAAAGAGATGTTGTTCATGCGCGGGAAGGCCATGTCCGGCGCGCCGATCATGATCGGCACGAACCAGTTGCCGAAGCCGCCGATCATGGCGGGCATGACCATGAAGAAGATCATGATCAGGGCGTGGGCGGTGACCACGGCGTTGTAGCCGTGCTTGCCCTTGAAGACGCCCAGTTGGGCCAGCAGGCCGGTGTCGGAGAACACCTGGATGCCCGGCTCCATCAGTTCCCAGCGGATCAGGCCCGACAGGGCGCCGCCGACGATGCCCGCCATGATGGCGAACAGGATGTACAGCGTGCCGATGTCCTTGTGGTTCGTGGAGAAGAACCAGCGGGCGAAGAAGGGCGGCTTGTGGTCGGCGTCGTGGCCGTCCGTGTGATGCGTGTCTGCGGCGTGAGCCATCGGACTTTATCCTGCGAGTATCTTAAGCCGCCGGCGCGGCGGGCGCCGCGGCCGGAGCGGAAGCGGGAGCGGCGGCCGGGGTCGCGGCGGGCGCGGCGGCAGCGGGGGCGGCCTCGGCGGGGGCGGCGGCCGGAGCCGGCAGGGCCGTCTTCGACTTCACCCAGGCGTCGAATTGAGCCTGCGTCACCACCTGGATCTCGATCGGCATGTTGGCGTGGTCCACGCCGCACAGTTCCGAGCACTGACCGTAGAAGACGCCGGTCTTCTCGGCCTTGAACCAGGTTTCATTCAGGCGGCCGGGAATCGCGTCGGTCTTCAGACCAAACGCCGGCAGGGCGAAGGCGTGGATCACGTCGGCGCCGGTGACCTGCACGCGGATGACCTTGCCCACGGGAACGATCATGGCGTTGTCGGCGGCCAGCAGATACGGGACCTTCTTGGCGTCCGCCTGCTCCTTGGTGAGCGGCAGCGACACGATCTCGCTGATCTTCTGGTCGGGATACTCGTAGCCCCAGTACCACTGATAGCCCGTGGCCTTCACGGTCATGTAGGGCTTGGGCATGTCGTTGTAGTGGAACAGCAGCCGGAACGAGAAGATGGCGATGACCATCAGGATCAGCACCGGCACCAGGGTCCAGATGACCTCGATCGTGGTGTTGTGGCTGAACTTGGCCGGAACCGGGTTCGCCTTCTTGTTGTAGCGAACGATGATCCAGATCAGCAGGCCCAGCACCAGCAGCGTGATGGCCGTGATGATCGGCAGCAGGATCACGTTGTGGAACCAGATCGCGTGGTGCTTCAGCTCCGACGCGGCCGGCTGCAGGTCGATCGCTCCCGGCGTCGGCTGCCCCAAAAGATCCTCGGCGAGGGCGTGCCCCGCGAAAACGACACTGGCGGCGAGCGCGCTGGCGCCCGTCAAGACCCGCCGAATCCCCGAAAATTGCGCCTTCATATCCCTCACGGCCCGTTTCGGCGGCGATTTGACGATGATCAATGTCACGCCGCGCCGACTTGCTTATGATGACCCTCCGATGCGGTCGTGCGAGCGACGGCGTCCAACAAGACGCAAAGTCACACGCAGCCCGCCCCGAAAAAGGCCATTCCGAGGCTGCATACGCGCATCGCTAGCCGTTGCCAAGCGCCAGAGACCACACTCTGTGCGAGGGCTTGCCGTGCGCGCGTTTCCTCCCGCATGAACTCAGCCCCCTCCCCGCGCTTCCCGCTATTTCCGCATCATTACGTATCGTTCATGGATAGGTACCTTGCGATACTCAGTACCGTGCGGTACTAGGGAGCATCCAAGGAGGCGAGGACGACGTGCCGGAAGCCATTGAAATCCAATTGAAGAAAGGCGTGCTGGCGTTGTGCGTGCTGGCCCTGCTCTCGCACGCCGACAGCTACGCCTACGAGATCGCCAGCAGGCTCACGAAGGACATCGATATGGGGGAAGGGACGATCTATCCGCTGATGCGCCGCATGCAGTCGGATGGGCTGGTCGAGACCTATCTGGTCGAAAGCCAGAGCGGTCCGCCGCGCAAATACTACCGCCTGACGGCCGAGGGCCGCCGCAGCCTGGAGCAGCAGAAGACCGAGTGGGTCGCCTTCAGCCAGGCCGTCAACGCCATCGTGGGAGCCGCCGCATGACCCGCGCCGAGTTCATGACCCGCCTGCGGCGCGGCCTGGCCGGCCTGCCGGTCACCACGATCGCCGACATCGTCGCCGACCACGAAGCCCACTTCGCCGACGCCATGGCCGCCGGCCGCAGCGAGGCCGAGGTGGCCGCCGCCCTGGGCGATCCCGACCGCCTGGCCCGCGAGCTGCGCGCCGAGGCCGGCCTCAAGCAGTGGGAAGAGCGCAAGAACCCCTCGAACGCCATGGCGGCGGTCATCGCCCTTCTGGGCTTGGGGGCCATCGACGTGATCATCCTGCTGCCGCTGCTGATGGGCGTTCTGATGACCCTGTTCGGCATGCTGGTCGCCGTGGTGTCGATCTTCATCGGCGGCGGCTTCGTCTTCGCGGCCGGACCACTGACCGGACCGCCGGGGGGACCGATCACGGCCTTTCTGGCGGGCCTGGGCCTGATGGGTCTGGCCACCTGCCTGGGCGCGCTGCTGACCCTGGTCACGGTCGCCGTCTTCAACGCGGTCGTCTGGTACGCCCGCCTCCACTACCGGCTGCTGAAGCCGGCCATCGAACAAGCCTGAGCGGAATAGGAGGGGACCATGTTGATCCGCAATACGCTCATCGTCGCCGGCGCCAGCTTCGCGCTCGCCGTCGGCTGCTTCGCCGGGGTGGCGGTCATCGCCGGCCCGCAGATCATGAAAGACGGCTGGACGCTGCCGTTCAGCCGTTATGACGAAACCATTGTCGTCCGCGAGAACGGCAGGGTCATCCACACCGGCGCGAACCGCGTTTATGGCGAACGGCCGGCGCCGACGATCGATCGCACCTTCGCCTGGACGGGCAAGAGCGACCTGCTCATCGATCTGCCGGTCGACGTGGTGTTCGTCCAGGGCCCCGAAGCGAAGATCGTCGCCTCGGGCCCGAAGGACTACATTGAGCGACTGCGAGTCGACGGCGGCCGCCTCAGCCTGGAAGGCAACGATGACATCGATCACGATCGTCTGACGATCGACGCCCTGGGCCTGCGGGTCGAGAGCGACTCCGAGCGGGTGAAGATCACCGTCATCGCGCCGGATGTCACCAAGTTCGACGTCCGCGGCTCCGGCGATCTCGACATCCGCCGCTATGACCATTCGACCATCTCGGTCAGCGTCAGCGGCAGCGGCGACGTCGAGGCGGCGGGACGCGTGGACGCGGCGTCGATCGACAGCTCGGGTTCGGGCCACGTCGACCTTGGCGACCTGAAGGCCAAGGAGGTCAAGGTCAACGTCTCGGGCAGCGGCGGCGGCGCGATCTTCGCCACCCAGCTGGCCCGGATCGACATCTCCGGCAGCGGCGACGTCGAGCTGCGCACCGAGCCCAAGACGGTCAGCAGCGAGATCACCGGTTCGGGCGAAATCCGCCGGGAGTACTGATCCGCGACAAAAGGGGCGGGGTGACGGATGCGATTCGAAAGCCTACCTGTAGGCGCATGAACGCTCCCTTCCCCGCCTCTTCCCTGTCCCTGCTCGACGCGGCCGGCGTCGATCCCGAGCGCGCCCGCCAAGTGCTGGACGAGGCCCTCGCCGGCGCCGACGACGGCGAACTGTTCCTCGAACGCTCCGAAAGCGAGTCCTTCGTGTTCGACGACGGACGGCTGAAGAGCGCCTCCTACGACAGCGGCGAAGGCTTTGGCCTGCGCGTGGTGGCCGGCGAAACCGCCGGCTACGCCCACGCCGCCGAGATTTCCGAGGCCGCCATCCGCCGCGCCGCGGACTCGGCCAGCCTCGCCAAGCGCGGCCATGCGGGCGTCGCCGCCGAAGGCCCCCGCGCCACCAACGAAAAGCTCTATGGCGAGGACAATCCCGTCGCCTCGCCCGACTTCTCCGACAAGGTCGCCCTGCTGCAGGAGATCGACGCCTTCGCCCGCGCCCGCGATCCGCGGGTGGTGCAGGTCATGGCCTCGATGGCCGGCGAGCGGCGGATCGTCGAAATCCTGCGCGCCGACGGCCGCCTGATCCGCGACGTGCGGCCGCTGGTGCGGGTCAATGTCCAGGTCACCGTCGAGAAGGACGGCCGCCGCGAGACCGGCAGCTCAGGCGCCGGCGGGCGCGCCGGCTTCGCCGCCTGGATCAGCCCCGACAAGTGGCAGGATCAGGTCGAGGAATCGCTGCGCCGCGCTTTGGTCAATCTCGACGCGGTCGCCTGCCCCGCCGGCGAGATGGACGTGGTGCTGGGTCCGGGCTGGAACGGCGTGCTGCTGCACGAGGCCGTCGGCCACGGCCTGGAGGGCGACTTCAACCGCAAGGGCATCAGCGCCTTCTCCGGCCGCATCGGCGAGCGCGTGGCCGCCCCGGGCGTCACCGTGTTCGACGACGGCTCGATCGCCGGCCGCCGCGGCTCGCTGACCGTCGACGACGAGGGCACGCCCACCGAACGGACCATCCTGATCGAGGACGGCATCCTCGTCGGCTATATGCACGACCGGATGAGCGCGCGGCTGATGGGCATGAAGGCCACCGGCAACGGTCGCCGCCAGTCCTACGCCCACATGCCCATGCCGCGCATGACCAACACCGGCATGCTGGCGGGCAAGGACGATCCCCAGGAGATGATCGCCTCGATGAAGCGCGGCCTCTACTGCGCCAGCTTCGGCGGCGGCCAGGTGGACATCACCAACGGCAAGTTCGTCTTCCAGTGCACCGAGGCCTATTTGGTCGAGGACGGCAAGATCACCAGCCCCGTCAAGGGCGCGACCCTGATCGGCGACGGTCCCAGCGCCCTGACCAAGGTGACGATGATCGGCAACGACTTCGACTTCGACCCGGGCATCGGCGTCTGCGGCAAGTCCGGCCAGGGCGTGCCGGTCGGCGTCGGTCAGCCCAGCTTGAAGATCACGGGCCTAACGGTCGGCGGGACGGCGGTCTAACCCCAATCCGATTTCCCCGGCGAATGCCGGGGCCCAGATGCCAGAGCGCCCGCGTCCTAGAGGATCGCGGGCGTTTTTGCGTGCGCCTCGGAGCTTTCCGATCTGGGTCCCGGCATTCGCCGGGAAGGTCGGAATTACAGAACCCGCTCCAGATAGGTCACCGTCTTCTTGCCGCCGTGGATCTGGGCCGTTCCCACCGGAACAAAGCCCAGGGCGGCGTGAAAGGCGTCCGACGCCGGATTGGGCGGGTCGGAATTGACCTCGCAGACGATCCGCGCATGCCCAGCGGCGCGGGCGGCGGCGAAGAGATCGTCGTACAGGCGCCGCGCCAGACCCCTGCCCCGGGCCGCATCGGCCACCACCACGCGATCGACATAGACGAAGCGATCGAAGCGGTCGCGGAACCATAGAAAATTGACGCTGTCGTAGTCGGCGTCCTGGTCAAAGGCCAACAGCAGGGCCTCGGCGACGCCGACGCGACGCGCGACGAACGCCTCCGCGACCAGCTTGGCGAGCCGCTCCGGCTCCAGCCAGGAAAGCTCGAGCGCATGATCGTTATTGAGGGCCAGTAAGGCCTCGCCGGGGACGCCAGCCAGATCATCCGGGGTCAGAGCCGTCGTTGCGTCGTCCATGGCGTCTCGGCAGCCTTTTCTGTCGAAGGTTTAATCCAGATTTCAGGCTTGTAACTTTCACCGAGCCACAGGTGTCGGCAGGGTGCCCGCAAGTCCGGCGACCGTCACAATAGTCGCAAAGACCTCGGCTAGGTCGGCCCCGGACTTTCAGAATCGCGCGGCGGAAAACGCCGCGCCTTGGGCTTCGGGTAGGAGCGGAAAGCGGTCCGGCGATTTGAGCCATCGCCGGGCCGTTCCCACCTGGAGTAGGGACGTGGCCCCTCCACGTCCCGGGAAGGGCCCCGGAATCGTCGCCGGGGCCCTTCGTTCGTCTGGGTCAGCTTACGCCGTGACGTCGTCGGCGCCGTGCGACCACTTCTTGAGGATCGGCGACAGCGCAAGGAAGCCGACGCCGATCGCGACGGCGACCAAGCCGATGACGTTGAACACCTTCAGCGACGACGCCAGCGCCAGGGCCGGATCCAGCACCTGCCCGCCGACCGTCTCGGTCGCCGCCAGGCCAGCGATCTTGCCGCCGACCCACTGGGCGATGGCCAGGGCCAGGAACCAGACGGCCATCATGAATGAGACCATCGAGAGCGGCGACAGCTTGGTCATCTGCGACAGGCCGACCGGCGACATGCACATCTCGCCGGTGGTGTGCAGCATGTACATCAGCACCAGGAAGATCAGCGGCAAGCGGAACGCGCCGTCGGCGAAGGTCGCGCCCCACTTCAGCAGCAGGAAGCCCGCCCCGACCTGGATCAGCGCCAGGCCGAACTTGATCACCGGGTTCGGATCGCGTCCGCGCGCGCCCAGGAAGGTCCAGAGGGCGGCGAAGACCGGCGCGAAGATCAGGATCCAGCCCGCGTTCAGCATCTGAGTCTGAGGCGCGTTGAAGCTGGTGTTGACCCAGAAGGTGGACGCCGGATCGATGCCGGCCGCCTTCAGTTGCTCGCCCGTGGCCAGGGTGATCGCCCCGCCCAGCAGACGGACAGGCTCGCGCACCAGGTCCAGTTGGACATTGGTCGCGGCGAACAGGCTGAGCGAGGAGCCGGCCTGCTCGAACAGGGTCCAGAACACCACCGCGCCGAAGATCAGGAACACCGCCAGCGCCAGCCGCTCGCGTTCCGCCTTGGCGCACTTGGTCGCCATGAACCAGCCGATATAGGCCAGCGAGGCGATGATGCCGATGTTCAGCGCCATGCCGACGACGCCGTTGAACTGCACCAGGAAGAAGATGCCGACGAGGCCCAGCAGCGAGACGGCGTAGATCATCGTCTCCAGGCTGAGCGGGCCGAGGACCTTCTTCTTGAGAGCCTCGGGATGGGGCGGCTCGGCCTTGTTCTCCAGCCAAGGCTTGCCCAGCACGAAGACGATGAAGCCGGCCAGCATGCCCAGGCCGGCGAGGCCGAAGCCCGCCCACCAGCCGACGCTGACGCCCAGCAGACCGCAAAGGATCGAGGCCCAGAACGAGCCCAGATTGATGCCGTAATAGTAGAGGGTGAAGCCCGGGTCGCGGCGCGGATCGCCCTGCGGATAGAGCTGGCCGACGATCGTCGAGATGTTCGGCTTCAGGAAGCCGACGCCCAGGATGATCAGCGACAGGGCGAACCAGAAGACATTCAGATAGAACGGGTCGCGGGCGGCCACATCGAGCTTGTAATCGGCCTTGGGCAGTACGGCGGGGAGCGGTGCGGCGGCCGGCAGCCCCTTGATCTCGAAATCGCCCGTCTTGGTGGCGGCGACCTCGTAAGGCTTGCCGGCGACGACCAGCCGCGACACGCGCTCCTGGCCTCGGCCTTCGGACTGGAACTCATAGGTCGCGCCGCCATAGGTCAAGGTCTGGATGGCGGGTTTGCCCTCCACCGCCATGGCCAGGTGACCCGCCACCAGCAGCAAAGCGCCGAACGCGACCGCCTTGCGGGTGCCCAGCCACTTGTCGGCCAGCATGCCGCCCAGCAGCGGCAGCAGATAGACCAGCGAGGTGTAGGAGCCGTAGTGGCCCGACGCCGTCTTCGGGTCGAACAGGAAGTGCTGCGTCAGATAGAAAATCAGGATCGCCCGCATGCCGTAGTAGGAGAACCGCTCCCACATCTCGGCCAGGAAGCAGATGATCAGGCCGCGCGGATGGCCCTTGAGCAGCTGGATGAGGACGGGAATTCCGGTCACGAGCGTGATCAGGACGCCCGCGGCGATAACGATGTTCATACCCAAGCCTTGCCCAAGCTTTTAAGAAACGTGAGGAGCCGCGCGGACCGTCCCGGCGCGCCCCCCGACGCGGTCCGGGTCAAATCGTCCTCGCCGACCCCAATGGCCGGGGAGAAGATCACGCGGCCGGGCGTTTCACAAGCAACGGCTTGCCGTTCCAGCGCGCGCCATGCCGCCGGGCGGGAGCTTGGCCGCGCATCCGCGCGTTGATCGTCCGACGTTTTGTTTCTCGGGAGCCGAAGATGAAGATCCCCGACGCCAGCCATCCGATCACGATCGACCACGTCCCGGGCGTGGTGCGGGTGATTTTCGAGGGTCACGAAATCGCCGACAGCGACGACGTGCTCGTGCTGCGCGAGGCCGACTATCCGCCGGTCTACTACTTCCCGCGCGACAGCGTGCAGATGCCGTTCCTGCGCCGCACCGACAAGGTGACCCACTGCCCGTACAAGGGCGATGCGGCCTATTTCACGATCTATCGCGATCGCCAGATCATCGAGAACGCGGCTTGGTCCTACGAGGACCCGTATGCGGCCGTTGGCCCGATCGCCGGACGCGTGGCCTTCTATCCCGAGCATGTGGAGTTCCAGCTGGACGACCGCTCCCCCGCCGAGACCGAGGCGATGGATGTCGACGAGGTGGTGCGCCACACCGACAGCGGCTCGGGAAACAGCCAGGCCGAGCATTGGCCGCCAAACGTCGACATGCCCGATCCGGACAAGGTCGAGCCCGACCTGGACCCGCCCTACAAGGGCGTGGGCGCCATTTAGCCGCACCCCGTCGCCATTTGGTCGCATCCCGCCGGACTTAAGTCCGCGTTAAGAGCTGCTGGCGCGACCCTATGGTCGAGCTCCCGGCAGAGGGGCGCGGAGGAAACCCATGGCCTACGTTTCTTTCAATCACGCGGACGCCGTTCACGCCGCGACCGACCGCCCCCACATCGCCTGGGGCCGGCTAGCGGCGGTCGCCTTCGCTATCGGCTCATGGGCCGCGATCATCGCCGCCGCCCGGGCGATCTTCTGAGCCTCTAGTAGGCGCAGTCGGTGAACACCCGGCCGATGTCGCCCTTCCAGTCGCCGTTGTAGAGCGCCAGCAGGCGTTCGGCGGGCGTGATCCCGCTGTCGGCGATCTCTTCCAGCTCGCCGAGATAGATCGTCTCGTCCAAGAAGCCGCCATTGAGCTGGGCGCGGTTCTTAAGGCCCGACTTGGCGATGGCGACGAAGTCCTTGGCCACGTCCTGGACCGTTCGGCCGGCGACCTTGGCCTTCAGGCCCAGGCGCGGCACGTCGCGACGCAGGCCTTCGCGATCGTCGATCGTCCAGTCTTTGCAAAGGTCCCAGGCCGCCGCCAGGGCCGCGTCGTCGTAGAAGACGCCGGTCCACAGCGCCGGCAGGGCGCACAGACGGCTCCAGGGGCCGGCGTCGGCGCCGCGCATCTCCAGATAGGTCTTCAGGCGCACTTCAGGGAAGGCGGTCGTCGTGTGGTCGGCCCAGTCCTTCATGGTGGCGATCTCGCCCGGCAGCTCGGGCAGCTTGCCCTCGATGAAGTCGCGGAAGGATCGGCCGGCCACGTCGATGTACTTGTCGCCCCGCTTGACGAAGTACATCGGCACGTCGAGGGCGTAGCGGGCGTAGCGCTCGAAATCGAAGCCGTCCTCGAACACGAACGACAAAAGGCCCGTGCGGTCGGGATCGGTGTCGGTCCAGACGTTGGCGCGGGCCGACAGGAAGCCGTTGGGCTTGCCTTCGGTGAACGGCGAATTGGCGAACAGCGCCGTGGCGATCGGCTGCAGGGCCAGGCTCATGCGGAACTTGGCGGCCATGTCGGCTTCGCTGGAGAAGTCCAGATTGGCCTGCACCGTGCAGGTGCGCAGCATCATGTCCAGACCCAGCTTGCCGACCTTGGGCATGTAGTTGCGCATGATCACGTACCGGCCCTTGGGCATGACCGGCACCTCCTCGCGCTTCCACAGCGGCGAGAAGCCTAGGCCCACGAAGCCCAGCCCCAGTTCGTCCGCGACGGTCTTGACCTCGTCGAGGTGCTTGCCGGTCTCGTCGCAGATGTCGTGCATGGTCGCCAGCGGCGCGCCCGACAGCTCGAACTGCCCGCCTGGCTCCAGGCTGACATTGGCGCCGTTGCGCTCCAGCCCGATGATCGTCGGGCCTTCCATGACGGGCGTCCAGCCAAAGCGCTGCAGGCCCGTCAGCAGGGCGTGGATCCCCTTGTCGCCCTCGTAGGGAACAGGAGCGTGCGAGTTGAGGTAGAAGCCGAACTTCTCGTGCTCGGCGCCGACGCGGAACGCCGCCTTGGGCTTGCAGCCCCGCGCGAAATAGTCGGTCAGATCGGAGAGCGTCAGCGGACGCTCCTGGACGCTAGCGGTGTCGGCCATGCAAGCCGTCCCTCCCCAGGGGTTGCGATGCTGCGGGAGGAGAGGGCCCATTCTCTCCGCCGACGGCGATACTACTCGGTCACGCCCAGTTGGGCGTTTTCTTTGCGAACCTCAAGGGGCGACCTTGAGCTTAATTCTATCTCCAATCCCCGGCCGCCGCCTGCCAAAGCGTCATGGCCGAGATCGCGGCGGTGTCGGCGCGCAGGATGCGAGGGCCCAGCGACACCGGCGTGACGAAGGAAAGTCCCCGCAGACGTTCGCGTTCCTCCGGCGCGAAACCGCCCTCGGGCCCGATCAGGATCGCGGCCGGAGCGCTGGTCCCCGCAAGCGCCTCGATCGCCGGCCTGGCGTCGCCGCCCTCGTCGCAGAAGACGAGGCGTCGCGCGGGATCCCAGCCGTCCAGGATCTTGTCCAGCTTCTCCGGATCGACGATCTCGGGCACGTCGAGGCGCCCGGTCTGCTCGGCCGCCTCCATGGCGATGGCGTCGAGGCGCCCCAGCTTGACGAAGTCGACATTGGTGCGGCGCGTGATCGTCAGGCGAACGCGGCGCGCGCCCAGCTCGGCGGCCTTCTCGACGATGGTCTCCACCCGCCCGCGCTTGACCATGGCGATGATCAGGTCGAGGTCCGGCCCGATGTGCATGGGACGGGTCTGTTCTTCGGCCTTCAAGAGGCACCCGCGCTTGGTCGCCTCGACGATGCTGGCGCGCCATTCGCCGTCGCGGCCATTGAACAGCAGCACCTCGTCGCCGACCGAAAGGCGCATGACCGAGGTCAGGTAGCGGGACTGGTCGACGGTCGGGACGACGCCGGCCCCAGCCGACAGGTCGTTGGGAACAAAAAGACGGATCATGGCGTCGTTCTAGCGCAAGTCAGCTTTCCGGGGGTAGGCTCACCGCATGAGCAAGTCCGACGACTACGACAACGAACTCGTCCAGCTGCAGCTGGCGCTGATCGCGATGCAGAAGAAGGCCATCAAGGACGGCTGGAAGATCCTGGCCATCTTCGAGGGCCGCGACGCGGCGGGCAAGGACGGCACGATCGCCCGCATTGTCGAGCATCTCTCCAAGCGCGCCACCATGGTCGTCGCCCTGCCCAAGCCGACCGAACGCGAAGCCAGCGAGTGGTATTTCCAGCGCTATGTCGAATACCTGCCGGCTTGCGGCGAGGCGGTGCTGTTCAACCGCTCCTGGTACAACCGCGCCGGGGTCGAGCGGGTGATGGCCTTCTCGACGCCCAAGCAGCAGGAGCAGTTCCTGCGCGACGTCCCCGCCTTCGAGCGGATGCTGGTTGAGAACGACACCCGCTACGTGAAGTTCTGGCTGGACATCAGCCGCGAGGAGCAGGCCAAGCGCCTGAAGGCCCGCCGCGAAGACCCGCTGAAGGCCTTCAAGACCAGCGACCTCGACAAGGTCGCCGAGGAGAAGTGGGACGACTACACGGCCGCGCGCGACGAGATGCTGATGCGCACTCACAGCGACGTCGCGCCCTGGATTTGCGTCCGCGCCGATCACAAGAAGGCCGCCCGGCTCAACGTCATCCGCTGGCTGCTGCACGCCGCCGGCGACAAGAAGATCGCCAAGGCAGTGGCCAAGCCTGATCCTGAGGTGATCTTTTCGTTCGAGCCCAGCGCGCTGCAGGACGGGCGGCTGGCGCGCTAGCGCGCAAAAGTTCGCCGCCAGCGTCACATCGGCCGTCCTCGCCTCGTCTCATCCTCGACGCCATCAGGGCGAAGAGGAGAAGACGAACATGACGCGCTTGAATTGGTCCGAGGTCGCGCCCGAAGGCGCGAAGGCCCTGTTCGGGGTCCACCACTACGTCACCACGGTCGGCAGCCTGCCCGCGGAGCTGATCCATCTGGTGTTCCTGCGGGTCTCCCAGATCAACGGCTGCGCCCATTGCATCGATCTGCACAGCCGCGACCTGCTCAAGACCATGTCCGTCGACAAGCTGGTGCTGGTTCCCGTGTGGGACGAGGTTCCCCACCTCTTCTCCGACCAGGAGCGCGCCGCCCTGGCCTGGGCCGAGGAAGTGACGCGGGTCAGCGAGACCCACGCCTCGGACGAGGCCTACGCGGCGGCGGCCGCGTCGTTCACGCCGAAGGAGCTGGTCGATCTCACGATCACCATCGCGGCGATGAACGCCTTCAACCGCCTGGGCGCGCCGTTCCGCCTGCCGGTCGCCGCCAAGACCTGATCGTCAGCGCCTCTTCCGCGCCGCGCGCTCGGCCGCGATCGCCGCGTTCTGGGCGATGCGACAGCGGACGATGTCTTCGATCAGCGCCGGCGGCAGCGGCGCGTCGGGCTGGAAGCGGATCGTGCCCTTTGCCGTCTCGTAACCCTTCAGACGATCGGCGAACGCATCGATCACCGCGCCCGGATAGAAGGCGCAGTGCTTCGCGGCCGCGCCGAAGTGCACGAGATTGCCGTTCAGCTTGAAGGTGGGCAGGCCATAGCTGATGGCCTCGGTCGCCTCGGGGGCGATGGCGCGGATCTGGTCCCGAAGAGTCTCCAACGCCGCCCGTTGGCCAGCGGGCAGCTTGGAGAGATAGTCGTCGATGGACGCGGCGGGGGGCTTCATCATCGGTCGT
Organism: uncultured Caulobacter sp.; assembly: GCF_937900395.1. Taxonomy (GTDB): domain Bacteria; phylum Pseudomonadota; class Alphaproteobacteria; order Caulobacterales; family Caulobacteraceae; genus Caulobacter. The sequence continues at coordinate 18,263 of NZ_CALCDX010000071.1, read as the reverse complement.
TCCTCGATCGCTAGACCTCAGGACGTTCGCCGAAGCTCCCCGCCGACAGACCTTCGACTATTTCGCGCCGTACAGCGCCATGACGTCCTTGCGGAACGCCGCGCCGCTGTCGGGACGGCTGTAGAACATGTGACCGCCCGGATAGTTGGACAGGGTCACCCGGCCGGCGGCCGTCGCCGGCATGGCGTCGACGACCAGGCGCGAGGCGAAGAACGGGCACGACAGGTCGTTGTAGCCGTGGACGATCAGCACCTTCAGCTTCGGATCGACCGAGACGACCTTGCGCAGGTCGGACACCGACTCGGTGTCCGGACCCCGGCCACGGTCCCACAGGCGGTTGACGGTCCCCGACAGCGCCTCGTAACGCGCCTCCGGCTTCCAGCCGACGATGCGGGTGGTGAAGTCGACGATGGCGCTGGTGGTCGGGGCGATGATCGCGTCGAGGATCGGGTCGTTAACCTCCTGCTCGGGCGCGAACGGGAAGGGGTCCAGCGAGGTGACGTTGCTGTCGTAGCGGCTGCCCAGGCGCCCCTTGTCGCGGAACACCTCGCGCAGGAACGACTGGGTCTCCAGGCGGCCGCCGGCGCGGCGCACATAGTCCGGATCAAGCCCGGTCATGGCCGAGACCTTGGTCGTCAGGCGCTGGAGGGCGGCCCGGTCGGAGCCCTTCATCAGGTCGACCATGTATTCGCCGCGCGTGTAGTCCTCGACGGCCTTGATGGTCTCGGGCGTCAGCTTGCCGTCCCGCTCCAGCTTGGCGGCGGCGATCGACGGCAGGGTCCACATCGACGGCAGGGGCGAGATCTCCTGCGAGGCGCGGCCGGCGCTGGTCAGCAACGGCGAGACCAGCACGACGCCCTTCACGGCGACGCCGAGATCGGTCTGCAGCTCATAGGCCAGGCGCGGCCCGCGGAAGCCGCCATAGCTCTCGCCGACCAGGTACTTTGGCGAGGCCAGGCGCTCGGTCTTCACGAGATAGTCGAAGACGATCCGCGACAGGTACTCGATGTCCTGCTTGACGCCATAGAAGCGCTTCTTGGTCTCGTCCTCGCCGACCAGCGAGCGCGAGAAGCCCGTGCCGACCGGGTCGATAAACACGAGGTCGGTGAAGTCCAGCCAGCTGGCCGGATTGTCCTGCAGCTTGCTGAAGTCCGACGGGCTGTCGCCCTCGGCGCCGAACTGCACGCGCTTGGGGCCCAGGGCGAAGTTCAGATAGACGCTGGCGGCGCCCGGGCCGCCGTTGAAGGCGATCGTGATCGGCCGGTTCGGGTCGCGCGGGCCGTCCAGCACGTACGAGGTGTAGACCACCTCGGCGACCTTCTTGCCCTTTTCGTCGCGCACCGGCAGCGAACCGACGGTGGCCGTATAGGCGATGGTCTTGCCCGCGATGACGGTGGTCTGCTTGACCGACTTGTCGGCCGGGAAAGCCGGCAGATCGAGGCCCTTCTCGGCAGCCGGCTTGTCGCCGCCCTTGTCCTGAGCCAGGGCGGGCGTAGCCAGCCCCGAACCCGCCAGCATCAACGACGCCACCACGGCCGCGACGCCGCCCCCGAAAGCCTGTTTCATGTTCGTCCCCTCGACTGAGGACGAAATTGCTAGGGCAACCTGCAAATCTTCACAACCGTTCCAAAGCGTGCTCGCTTGCGGAAAACCCAGGGAGACGCCGAGGATGGATAAGAGCAGCGCGAGAGCCGCCGCCGTGACGCGACTGGCGATCGGCCTGGCCCAGGGCGTCGCCCTCTTCCTGCTGCAAAAAGCCGACGAGTCGAAGAGCTGGCCCGCGACAACGCCGATGCTCTATGCGCCACTGCTGCTCTGCGTTCTAGCGGTCCCGCTGATTCCGCTGTCGGCCCTTTCGGCGATGCGTAGAAGCGCCCTGCTGGCCTGGAGCGCGGTCGCCGCGGCGCTGGTCGCGATCATGGCGATCCATGCCGCCTGGGTTGGCGCGGCGCCGGACCGGCTGGGCGCGGGCCCCTTGTCGCCGCCGCTCTTCGTCGCCGTGGCCGCCCTGCTGTTCATCGCCCACCACCTGGTCCAGCCGGCCGAGGCGGCGGGCAAGCCCGTGGCGCCCTACGCCGACTATTTCGACCTGGTCGGGACCAACGCCGTTCGCCTGTTCCTGTCCCTGGCCTTCACCGGCGCCTTCTGGCTGCTGCTGTTCCTGGCCGGGGCGCTGTTCAAGCTGATCGGCGTCGAGGCCATCCAGAAGCTGATCGGCGAGACCGCCTTCGCCTTCCCCGCCACCGGCCTGATGTTCGCCGCGGCCGTCCACATGGCCGTGCAGTTGACCGAGGCCCGCGCGGGCTTGGTGCGCGGCGTAAGGACCGTGGGCCTTGTGCTGCTGGCCTGGCTGCTGCCGCTGATGGTGGTGATCGCCGGCGGCTTCCTGGCCACCCTGCCGTTCACGGGCCTGGCGCCGCTGTGGAGCACCAAGGCCGCTGCGTCCCTGCTGCTGTCGGCCGCCGCGGCCTTGATCATCCTGATCAACGCCGCCTACCAGGACGGGCTCGAGCCGCCCAACCCGATCCTGCGCTGGGCAGCCCGCGCGGCAAGCCTGCTGCTGATCCCGATCGTGATCCTGACGGCCTATGCCCTGTGGCTGCGGATTCATCAGTACGGCCTGACCCCGGACCGGGTGATGGCTGTGACCTATCTGATCGTCGCAGTGGGCTTCACCGTGGGCTACACCCTGGCGGCCCTGCGCTCGGCGACCTGGATGAAGGCGGTCGAGCCCACCAACCTGGTCATGGCGGCCATCTCTGTCCTGCTGCTGATCGCGCTCTTCACGCCGATCGCCGACCCGGCGCGGCTGTCGGTGGTCAGCCAGGTCAAGCGGCTGGAATCGGGCAAGGTCTCGGCCGAGAAGTTCGACTACGCGTTCCTGCGCTTCGATAGCGGGCGCTATGGCCGGCTGGCGCTGGAACGGCTGAAATCGGATCGAAACCCGCAAGCCGCAAGGCGCGCGCGCGAGGTGAAAGCAGAAACGAACCGCCCTGGCCTGCCGGTCGCGAAGCCCGACTACGCGATGATCACCGTCTATCCCTCGGGCTCCAAGCTGCCAGAGACGTTCGTGAACCAGGACGCGAATCCGCCCGCGCGGGGAACCTGCGACGGCTCCAATCCGGGATGCTTCGCGGTGCTGCTCGACGTGGACGCCGACGGCGCCGACGAGGTCCTGCTGGGATCCGGCGAGACCCTGGACGTCTACAAGCTCTCCGACGGCCGCTGGCGCCGCGTGGCCCGCACCGTGTCCTATTGCTGGGTCGGCGATCTGCAGGCCGCCCTCAAGGCCGGAAAGCCACGCCTGAGCGCGCCGGAGGCCCGCCGTGACATCCTCATCGGCGAGCACGCCCTGGCGCTGACCCCGGTCCAGGAAGGCTGCCCACGGCGTTCGGGGCCTGACCCGGACTTCCCGGCCGCTAGCCCACGCCCTCGCTGATCGCGTTGAGGCGCGCATAGACCCCGCCTTGGGCCTTCAGCTGGTCGTGGCGGCCTTCCTCGACGACGCGGCCCTTCTGGAACACGAGGATCCGGTCGGCGCCGCGCACTGTCGACAGGCGGTGGGCGATGACGATGGTCGTGCGCCCCTCCATCAGCGCCTCGGCGGCGGCCTGGACCAGCCCTTCCGTCTCGACGTCCAGCGACGAGGTCGCCTCGTCCAGCACCAGGATCGGCGCGTCGGCCAGGAAGGCGCGGGCGATGGCCACGCGCTGGCGCTCGCCGCCCGACAACTTGACGCCCCGCTCGCCGACCAGGGTGTCGTAGCCCTGGGGCAGCTTCAGGATGAAGTCGTGCGCGCGCGCCTTCTTGGCGGCCGCCTCGACCTCCTCGCGGGTGGCGTCCGGCTTGGCGTAGGCGATGTTCTCGAACAGCGAGCGGTGGAACAGGGCCGGGTCCTGCGGCACCACCGCGATGGCGCGGCGCAGCGACGCCTGGGTCACCTTCGAGACATCCTGGCCGTCGATCACGATCGAACCGTCCTGCAGGTCGTAGAGGCGCTGGACCAACTTGACGAAGGTCGACTTGCCCGAGCCGGTCGGCCCGACCAAGGCCACCCGCTCGCCGGGCGCGATCCGGAGGCTGAAATGGTCGTACAGCGGCGCGCCGGCCGCCTTGTAGCGGAAGGTCACGTCCCGGAACTCGATCGCGCCCGGCCCCGGCTTGAAGTCGGGCGCGCCGGGGGCGTCGGCGATCTGGGGATCCAGCCGCGTCCAGGCCGCGACGTCCTCGGTATCGTCCAGACCCTTCTGCAGCATGCGGATGTTCTCGCCCAGGTTACGCAGATAGCCGCTCATCAGCATGAAGGCGGTGATGGCGAAGGCGACGTCGCCGGGCGAGGCCGTGCCTTGCGTCCAGCCCCAGACCATGGCGCCGGTCAGGCCCGCCTGCAGCACGACGAGCAGCAGGTTCTGGCCCAGCCAGACGTCGGTGAAGCGGCTCCAGGTGACCATGACCGCGTCGCGCCAGGCGGCCGTGACCTCGGCCAGGCGTTGGGCCTCGCGCTCTTCGGCCCCGAAGCTCTTCACGGTCGGATTGGAGGTCACGGCGTCAGCCAGGGCGCCGCCGATCTGGGAGTCGAGGGCGTTGGACTTCAGGTTGCTGGGCCGGACATAGCGCTCGGTGACCCACAGGTTCACCGACAGATAGGCCACCACCACGACCAGCGAAATCGCGCCGGCCAGCGGCTGGCGGATCAGCATGGCGATCGACAGGCCGACCAGCACGATGACGCCCGGCCCCAGCCAGATGGTGACCGCGTCGGTGACGCTGTCATAGCCCCACATGGCGCGGGTCAGCTTGCGCACGGTCGCGCCAGCGAAGCTGTCGGCGTGCCAGTCCGACGAGAAGGCCTGCACCTTGGCGAAGCTCTCGTTGGTCATCTCCTCCATGTTCCGGGCCGCCAGCGGGATCCAGAACCGGTGGGCGATGTTGCGCACCACCGCGAAGGCGAAATAGACGCCGATGAACATCGCCAGCGCCGACCAGGCGCCGGCGTCGCCGCGCGGCTTGCTGGCGACGGTGTCGACGAGGTGTCCCGAGGCGTAGGGCAGAGCGAGGTCGAAGCCGACCGCCACCAGGGTCAGGCCGACGCCCAGGCCGAACAGCAGCGGCCGCCGCTTCCAGAAGCGCGCCACGAAGGCCAGCACCTGCCGGTTGGACAGCGCGCGCTTCCTGGCGCCGATTTCGTCTTCGTCCTCGAGGATGTCGGTCATGGGCCGCTAGATAGGGCCTTCGAGCCGCTAGCGGGAGGCGCCTTTTCGCCGCCCGAACGGCCGCCAGCGTAGAAAGCCCCGGATCGCCGGTCCGATTACGGGCGTGCGCAGCATCGGGCGGACGGCGTGGGGACGGGTCTTCAGGAAACAGACCACCGCCCCGATCCAGAACACGGTGGTGGGCAGGCCCGGGGTCACGATGCCGACCGCGCCGGTGGCGACCAGCACCCCGCCCAAGCCGTCCAGCGCCCAACGCTCGGCGCGGGTAAGACGACGGCGGCGCGATTTACGATCCGGGGCGGCGGAAGCCATGCCCCGATCCTCGCGCCCAGCGAATGCGCTGTCGAGAGGATTGAGAGCCGCTCGCAACATCGCGAACCCTTAAGCGGGGTGGAAGCGCAGGCCTGTCGGGCGAGGCCCCTGGGCGAGACGCCGCCGGATGCGCGGTCCGAACTTGGTCGCCGAGGTCAGGCGCGCGACCATGCCGCGATCGCCGGACTTCTCGAACAGCCGCGCGGCGGCGGTCCACAGGCCGGTGGTGACCGGATGCGGCAGGACGATCCCGGCCGCGCCGCCGGCCAGCAGCAGGCTCCAGCCCGAAACACGAAGAGCGGCGGTGGTCATTGGGGAACCTCCTAAGGAAAAGGCGGGGAGGACCTACGGAGCGGCGATGCGATCCTCCCCGGAAACGTCGCCTATTCGGCGGCGATGGCGATGTCGGCGATCGAGACGCCCACGCGCTGGGCGACGCCCGCGGCGTAGGCCGGATCGGCCCGGTGGAAGTGGACCAGCTGGCGCTTGATGATCGCCTCGGGCACGCCCTGCATGGCCGCGGCGATGTTGTCGAACAGCTGGGTCTGCTGGTCGGGGCTCATCAGGCGGAACAGGGCGCCAGGCTGGCTGTAGTCGTCATTGCCGTCCCGGTGGTTGAACCGGTCTGCGTCGCCGTGCAGCGGCAGCGGCGGCTCGGCGACCGAGGGATCCTCCACAGGCCCGCCGAAGCTGTTGGGCTCGTACCAGGCGTCGGTGCGCGGCGGGCTGTCGAAGCGCATCGCGCCGTCGGCGTGGTAGTGGTGCACGGGGCAGCGCGGACGGTTCACCGGCAGGGCCTCGTAGTGCGTGCCGATCCGGTAGCGGTGGGCGTCGGCATAGGCGAAGATCCGCGCCTGCAGCACCTTGTCCGGCGAGAAACCGATGCCCGGGACGATGTTCGACGGCGAGAACGAGCTCTGCTCCACCTCGGCGAAGTAGTTGTCCGGATTGCGGTTCAGCTCCAGAACGCCGACCTCGATCAGCGGAAACTCGCCGTGCGGCCAGACCTTGGTCAGGTCGAACGGGTTGTACGAGGTCCGCTCGGCTTCCTCTTCGGTCATGACCTGGACGAAGAACGTCCAGCGCGGATGGTCGCCACGCTCGATGGCTTCGAACAGGTCGCGCTGGGCGCTCTCGCGGTCATTGGCGATGACGGCATTACCCTCGGCGTTCGTCCAGTTCTTGATCCCCTGCTGGGACTTGAAGTGGAACTTCACCCAGACGCGCTCATTGGCGGCGTTGATGAAGCTGTAGGTGTGGCTGCCGAAGCCGTGCATGAACCGGTAGCCCTGCGGCAGGCCGCGATCGCTGAACAGGGTCGTGACCTGGTGCAGGCTTTCAGGGCTCAGGCTCCAGAAGTCCCACATCGCCGTCGGCGAGCGCAGGTTGGTCGCCGGGTGACGCTTCTGGGTGCGGATGAAGTCGGGGAACTTCAGCGGGTCGCGGATGAAGAACACCGGCGTGTTGTTGCCGACGAGGTCCCAGTTGCCCTCCTCGGTATAGACCTTCAGGGCGAAGCCGCGCACGTCGCGCTCGGCGTCGGCCGCGCCGCGTTCGCCGGCCACGGTCGAAAAGCGCAGCAGCACCTCGCTCTCCGCGCCCGGCTGCAGGGCCTTGGCCTTGGTCCAGCGGCTGATGTCCTGGGTGATCTTCAGCGTCCCGTAAGCGGCCGAGCCCTTGGCGTGGACGACACGCTCGGGGATGCGCTCGCGATTCTGGTGAGCGAGCTTTTCCAGCAGTTGGTAGTCCTGCATCAGCAGCGGACCGCGCGGACCGGCGCTGATCGAATTTTGGTTGTCCGCGATCGGCGCGCCGGCCGTCGTCGTCATGGTCGTCTTGGTCATGGCTGCCTCCGCCGTGGATGTGAGCGAACCTTGGCCGCCGGCCCTCGATAAATCCAATTGATCGTTTTTCGCGACGAGATCGGATTTCTCTATGCTCGCTTCGGAAAGCATGACCGATCGGCCGACGACGGGCTTGAAGGCGATGGCTGCTCTTTTCCGCTTATGCTAGCGCGGGTAAGCCTGCCGCCATGACCACGCACGCCATCCTGCCCGACGCCGCGGCCACGAACTGGGTCGACCGCCATGCGCCGCCGAGCTTGAGGCCCTGGCTGAAGCTGGGCCGCTTCGACCGGCCGGCGGGAATCTGGCTGCTGATGCTGCCCGGCTGGCAGGGGATCGCCCTGGCCGCCGCCGAGCAGGGCCGTTGGCCGAGCCCGCTGTTGCTGCTGGCCGTGTTCGTCGGCGCGGCGCTAATGCGGGCGGCGGGCTGCGCGTTCAACGACATCGTCGACCGCGACTTCGACGCCCAGGTGGCCCGCACCGCCATGCGCCCCATCCCGGCGGGACTGATCACCGTCAAGCAGGCCTGGGGCTTCCTGGTCGGCTGCAGCCTGGTGAGCTTCCTGATCCTGGTCTGCCTGGGCTGGACCGCGATCTTGCTGGGCGTGCTGTCCCTGGGCCTGGTCGCCGCCTATCCGTTCATGAAGCGGATCACCTGGTGGCCGCAGGCGTGGCTGGGCCTGACCTTCAACTGGGGCGCCCTGCTGGGCTACGCCGCCGCCGTCGGGCATCTGTCCTGGTCCGCGGCCCTGCTCTACGCCTCGGGGATCTTCTGGACCCTGGGCTACGACACGATCTACGCGATCCAGGACATCGAGGACGACGCCCTGGCCGGCATCAAGTCCTCGACGCGTCGCCTGGGCAAGCACGTGAAGCTGGGCGTCGCGGGCTTCTACGCCGTCTCGACGGTCCTCGTGATCGCGGCCGCCTGGGTCGGGAGCCTGGGCCCGCTGTTCCTGCCCTTCGCCGGCGCCTTCGCCCTGCATCTGTCGCGGCAAGCAGCGGCCGTGCGGGTCGAGGACGGGCCTGGCGCGCTGAAACTGTTCAAGTCGAACGCGGTGGCGGGTTTGCTGGTCGTGGCGGGGCTGGTCGCTGGCCTCTGGAGGCCGGGCGTCAGCTTCTAGAACGGCCCCTGCTGGTAGACCCGCTGCATCACCCGGTTCAGTTCGGCCAGCCGCCGATCATAGCTCCTCGCCAGGCACGCCTGATTGGCGCCGCAGGCGTGGCGGCTCTTCAGCCAGGCGCGCTGGTCGCCGATGATCGCATCGCGTCCGCCCATCGGCACGAGATGGCGCGTAATGCCGTACAGCTGGTCGACGCGGACATCCTGGTCGTTCAGCGCGCGGTTGGCGCAGATGGCGCGCTCGTCAGCGGCTCGCGCCTTGCCGCAGTCGAAGCTGGCGGCGGCGGCGGGCGTAGCGGCCGCGGCGACCAGCAGAAGAGCGGTGATCAGACGGCGCATCAAAACCTCCGGAACTCGTGACGTCGGGTCATCCTGTCGGGGGTAAGCTGAATGTGCGATGATCGTTCCATGGCCGTCGCCGCCCGCGTCAAACCGCAGGACCTGTTCACGCCCGACGAATGGACGCGCATTGCCGCGCGCTCGTCCTGGCGGGGGATCGCGATGGTCGCGCACGCTTGGGCGGTGATCGTCGCGGCCGGGGCCCTGTTCGTCGCCTTCCCCAACCCGCTGACCTACATCCTCGCCGTGATGCTGATCGGCGCGCGGCAGCTGGGCCTGGCGATCCTGATGCACGAGGCCGCGCACGGGGGGCTGCATCCCAACCTCAAGGTCAATGACTGGCTGGGCGAGTGGTTGTGCGCCGCCCCGATCGGCGCCTCGCTGGCGCGCTATCGGCCCTATCACCTGACCCACCACAAGTACGCCCAGCAGGCCGAGGACCCCGACCTCGTCCTATCGGCGCCCTTCCCCACCACCGCCGCCTCGCTGCGTCGGAAGATGATCCGCGACCTGACCGGCCAGACCTTCTTCAAGCAGCGCTTCGGGCCGCTGCTGGGCAAGGCCAAGGGCGATACGCCCAAGGGCGCGATCGTCGCCGGCGAGTTGGCGCGGCAGACGCCGTTCCTGCTGTGGAACCTCGGCATCCTGGCCGTGCTCTCCGCCCTTGGCCTGTGGTGGGCGTGGCTGGCGCTGTGGATCGTGCCGATGGCCACCTGGTTCCCGCTGGTCACGCGCCTGCGCAACATCGCCGAGCACGCCCTGGTCGCCAAGGACGAGCCCGACCCCTTCCGCCACGCTCGCACCACCCATGCCAACTGGATCGAGCGCGCCCTGATCGCGCCCTACCACGTCAACTTCCACGCCGAGCACCACATGTTCATGCACACGCCGTGCTGGAACCTGCCCGTCGCGCACCGGCTCCTGGAGAAGAAGGGCTTGACCCAGGGCATGCTGACCGCGCCGGGCTACCTGTCGGTGTTGAAGGCCGCGTCGAGCAAACCGGTCGCCGCCTAAGCCGGGGCGTGCTCTAACGCCGTCCATGATCGTCCAGACCCTGGAAGGCCGCAGGGCTTTCATTCGCGAGAACACCCGCCTGCAGGCGCCGCCGCATACGCCGGAGCTTGCGCTGCATCTGGCCGACGAGGTGACGCCGATCTGGAAGCTGACCGAGGAGGCGCTGGAGGAAATCGGCCTGCCGCCGCCGTTCTGGGCCTTCGCCTGGGCGGGCGGCCAGGCCCTGGCGCGCTATGTCCTCGACCACCCCGAGCTCGTGGCCGGCAAGCGGGTGATCGACTTCGCCACCGGCTCGGGCATCGTCGCGGTGGCGGCCATGAAGGCGGGCGCGGCGAGCGTGCTGGCGGCCGACATCGACGTCTTCTGCGAGGCGGCGGTCGGCCTGAACGCCGAAGCCAACGGCGTCGAGATCGGCTTCACCGACCAGAACCTGCTGGACGCCCCGCCGCCGCCGGCCGACGTCCTCCTGGCCGGCGACATCTGCTACGAGCGGCCGATGGCCGAGGCGGTGATGGCCTGGCTCACCCAAGGCCGCGCGGCGGGCGCGCGCGTCCTGATCGGCGATCCCGGCCGCACCTACTTCCCCAAGGACGGGCTCGAGAAGCTGGCCGAATACCAGGTGCCGACCACCCGCGAGTTGGAAGACCTGGCCGTCAAGCGCACCAGCGTCTGGACTCTGCCGTAACGCCGAACTAGAACAAATAAAGAACATCGTTTGAGGAGATCGCCATGCGTGAAGACGGCAAGATCGACTACATCGAATGGCCCGCCGGTGACCTGCCGGCCACCAAGGCCTTCTATTCGGCCGCCTTCGGCTGGAGCTTCGTCGACTACGGCCCCGACTACGCCGCCTTCGAGGGCGAGGGTTCGGACGGCGGCTTCGCCAGGCCGCAGGAAGGGTCGAGCGACCGGCCGCTGGTCATCCTCTACGCCCACGATCTGGAGGCGATGCTCGACAAGGTGATGAAGGCCGGCGGAACGATCACCGCCCCGATCTTCAGCTTCCCCGGCGGCCGCCGCTTCCACTTCACCGACCCGTCCGGCAATGAGCTGGGGGTGTGGAGCGCGACCGGCGTCGAATAGTCGAGCGCGGCGAATCGCGATCGGTTCGCCGCCTGCTTTTCCGAGGGGGGAACACATGCGGGCCTTGTTGGCGAGTGTCGCGCTGCTGGGAATGACCGGAACCGCGCGGGCCGAGGATCAGCCGCCGGCCCCGATCCCGGGCTCCGTGAAGGCGTTGGAAGGCTGCTGGCGCGGCGACGGCGAGGTGATGGGCAAACCGGTCGAGATCACGCTGAGCGTGAAGCCCGCGGCGCTCGGGACCGCGCTGACCGTCGACGCCGACAGCCGCGCCAAGGCCGATCCGACCGACCGTTACGCCGCCCACCTGATCCTAACAGGTCGGGGTCCCGCGCCCAAGGAGGGACCGGCCACGGGCGTCTCCGGCTTCTGGGCCGACAGCTTCGGCGGCGACTTCACCGCTGTCGGCAAGGGCGAAGCGGTCCCGGGCGGCTTCGACATCACCTACCCCTATCCCGACGCGGCCTTCGTCAACCGCTGGCGGCTGGACGGCGGCAAGCTGTCCTGGTCCATCGTCGCGCGCGCCGGCGGCAAGGACGCGCCCTTCGCCGCCTACGCCCTGACCCGCGCGGCTTGCCCGGCCGAGTAGGCTCGTCGGCCGGCGCGCATTAAACCGTCACACAGCCACGCTAACGTCCGCCCCCTGACGATCGAGGGGATGGCGGGCGAACCATGACGGCGGACAAGAGCTGCGGGTCCTGCGGCCTGTGCTGCAAGGTCCTGGCGATCGAGGCGTTGGACAAGCCCGACGGCGTCTGGTGCGGCCACTTCAAGAAGGGCGGCGGCTGCGGCTTCTATGAGCATCGGCCGGCCGCCTGTCGGGCTTTCGAGTGCCTGTGGCTGACGTCGGCTCGGTTGGGCGACGAATGGCGGCCCGACAAGGCCGGGTTCGTCATGTATTCCGACCGCGACGGCAAGCGGCTGAACGTCGTGGTCGACCCGGGCAAGCCCGCCGCCTGGCGGCGCGAACCGTACTTTTCCTACATCAAGGCGATGTCGCGCCGGGCGCTGGACGGCTATGAGCTCGTCGTCTGCGTCGGCGACCGCCGGATAGTGGTCTTTCCTACCGAGGAGATCGACCTCGGCGTCCTGCCGCCCGACCGCAAGCTGGTCAGCGGCTATATCGAGCGGGACGGCGCCCTGACGCCCTTCGCGATGGTCCTCGCCGACGCGGATTAGAACCGCGGATGGAACGCCCTCGGGCTCCAGCCGAAGTCCCGCGTGGCGTCGGACGAGTCGAACGTCAGGTCCTGGCCCATGCGCGTCCCCATCGCCGCGGTAGCGCCGGGATAGAAGGGCTTGGCCAGCCGCATCAGCAGCGCGAACAGCCAGGTCGGCATCGGCAGGGAGCGCGGCGTCTTGCACAGACCCTCGAAGATGCGGTCGACCATAGCCCGATAGGTCAGGGTCTCGCCGCCGACCAGATCATAGGCCTGGTTCCGCGCCGTCGACGCCTTCGCCGCCGCCAGAGCGCCGACCGCCAGATCAGCCGCGTGCACCGGCTGGCGCAGACCCTCGCCGCGTCCCGACAGCGGCATCACGTGGAAGCGTCGGACCAGGCGCGCGATGCGGCTGACGTTCTCGTCGTGGCCCTCATCATAGATCAGGGTCGGCCGCAGGATCGTCCAGGCGACGCCGTTAGCCGCGCACCAAGTCTCGATCGCCTGCTCGGCGTCGGTCAGCGCCTTGGCGACCGCGCGCTCGCCGGGCTCAGGCGAGTCGACCTTGGTGAAGCGGCTGGTCGAGGAGAAGGCGATCAGCCGGACCATGCCGCGCGCCTTCAGGCCGGGCAGCAAGGCCGGCAACAGCCAGATTGGCGACAGCGAGAACACCGTCGCCGCGGGCGGCAGGCGCGCCTCCGCGTCCGGATCGGTCAGGTCGGCGTCGACCCAGCAGGCGTCGCCGCCGGGCGGGCGACGGCTGATGGCGACGGGATCGAACCCCTCGTCCGCCAGCCGGGCCATCAGGTGGCCGCCGATCAGGCTGGTCGCGCCCAGCACCAGGATGGGCGTCTTGAGGGTGTTGTCGAAGTCCATGACCCACATATAGTCGCGCCGCCGAGGGGTTGCCCATGACCTATGACGACGTCGTCGCCTTCGCCCTGCGCCTGCCCGGCGTCGAACACGGGACCGCCTATGGCCGCCCGTGCCTGAAGGCGCACGGCAAGTTCCTGACCCGACTGTTCGAGGACGGCGAAAGCCTGGTCTGCCCCGGCGTGCCTTTCGACGAGCGCGAAATGCTGATCGAGGCCGAACCGGACGTCTTCCATGTCACGGACCATTTCCGCAACTATCCCTACGTCCTGATCCGCCTGGCCGGCGCTCATGCCGGAACGGTCGAAGGGCTGGTGCTGCGCCAGTGGCGCGCAACCGCGCCCAAGAAGGTGTTGAAGGCCTGGGACGAAGACCGAGCGACGGGAACCGCATGACCGACAAGACCAAAGCCTGGCGCGCTCTGATCGCGCTGATCGCCGCCTCGGGGCCGCTGCTGCAGTACGGCCTGATGGCCTATGATGAGACCCTGGCGACCCTACCCGCCAAGACCGTCGAGTTCTTCAGCTACTTCACGATCCTGTCGAACGCCCTGGCCGCCATCGCCCTGGCCGCGCCGTTGATCGCGCCGGATAGCCGCCTGAGACTTTGGGCCGAACAGTCCGGCCCGCGCGCGGCGATCGCGACCTATTTGGCCATAACGGCGGTGGTCTATCACACGGTGCTAGCCCACACCTGGAACCCGCAGGGCCTGCGCCTCGTCGCCACGACGCTCAACCACACGATCACCCCGGCCGCCTTCCTGCTCGACCTGGCCCTGCGTGGAGGCGCGGGCGAGGCGCGCTGGATCGCGGCCTTGAAGGCGATGGCCTTTCCCGTCCTGTTCGGCGCCTGGACCCTGGCGCACGGCGCGATCTCGGGCTTCTATCCGTATCCCTTCATGGACGTGACCAAGCGCGGCTATCCCGCCGTCCTGCTGACGATCGTCCAGATGGGCGTTGCTTTCGCGCTGGTCTGCCTGATCTTCATCGCCTTCCTGCGCGTTCGGACCCGGATGGCGCCGGCCAAGCCGGCCCCCATATCCGCCTGACCGCCTTTTCTCGGAGTTCTCGATGTCCAAGCTCGTCCCCGCCATTCGCTCCGGCGACGTCCTGATGCCCGCGATCGGCTTTGGCACCTGGCAGCTGGAGAACGGGACCGCCGTCCCGCTGGTCGAGAAGGCCCTGGAGGTCGGCTATCGCCACATCGACACCGCCCAGATCTATGGCAACGAGCAGGATGTCGGCGCGGCGATCAGGAACAGCGGGATCAAGCGCGACGAGCTCTTCGTCACCACCAAGGTCTGGATCGACCAGTTCGCCGATGGCGACCTGCAACGCTCCACCGAGATCAGCCTGGAGAAGCTCGGCCTCGACCACGTCGACCTCCTGCTGCTGCACTGGCCCAAGCCCGACGTGCCGCTGGCCGAGACCCTGGGCGCCCTGAACGAGGTCCGCGCCAAGGGCTGGACCCGGGCCATCGGCCTGTCGAACTTCCCTTCGGCCCAGCTGGAAGAGGCCGCCAAGCTGTCGGACGCCCCGATCGCCACCGACCAGGTCGAATACCACCCCTACCTGTCGCTGAAGACCCTGAAGGCCAAGGCCGACGAACTGGGCGTCTCCATCACCGCCTGGTCGCCGCTGGCCCAGGGCAAGGTCGCCCAGGAGCCGCTGCTGATCGAGATCGGCCGCGCCCACGGCAAGACGCCCGGCCAGGTCACCCTGCGCTGGATCATCCAGCAGGGAATCATCGCCATTCCCCGCACCAGCAACCCGAAGCGGGTCGAGGAGAACTTCGACATCCTCGACTTCGAGCTGTCGGAGAAGGAGATGGCCGAGATTCACGGCCTGGCCCGCCCCGACGGTCGGATCGGCGACTGGTTGGACAAGGCCTATCGCTGGGACGCGGCATAGGCCGGGAGCGCTCCAGGATCCGTCGCCATCTCGGTGATGTCGACGGATCTCCGCCTCCAGCGCGCCGGCGGAACACCCTCGATCTGGCCGAACACCCGGGTCAAATGGCTTTGGTCCGCGAAGCCGCAGGCCAAGGCGATCTCGGCGATGGTGAGATCGCTGGACACGAGCAGATTTTTGGCCTGCTCGACCCGGAGCAGCAGCCGCCAGCGGCGCGGCGTGGCGCCGAAGGTCTGCTTGAAGGCCTTGATGAAATAGCCGTTGGAAAGGCGGCAGGCGGCCGCGAGTTCCGACACCGTGGGCGCATCCTGGTCCAGCCGCGCCATCATGCCGACCGCCCGCTTCCGCTGCCATAGCGATAGGCCGCCCTTCGCGATCTCGGGCGAATTCGTGGCCGGAAGCGGCGCGTCGAGAACACCGCCAGGCCGTGCGGCAGCCCATGAACCGCGTTCGGTCGCCGCGCCAGCCGCCGCCGCGATCACGCGCAGGATATCCCGCACCCCGTCCAGATCCGGATCGGGCCGCCTCAGGCGGCTCAGGCCGTCTTCGACACTGGAGAGGATGATCGCGATCTCGGGCGCCGCCTCGCTGGAATCGACGCGACGGTCCCGGAACCGGACCGCTCCGTCCCGACGCACGGAATCCCCATGCCGATCATGGGCCTTGTCGCAATGCATGGCGCGCGCCTTCCTTGCCCGCGAAGACGTCATGCTTTCGCGGCCGTCATGGCGAACGTCGCCCCTTCGCCACCGTGTCTCAATCTCGTCAGGTGGGCCAAGGCTCACCCTTTCGGGTCTAGCCCTCGGAACGCGGGCGCGCGGGAGTCAGCGATCCTGAGCTTGAACAGCTTTGACGGCGTCCTCGATGACGGCGGCGATCTCCTGGGGATGCGACAGGATCGAGTAGTGACTGGACGACAGGACGGTGGTCTTGGCGTTCAACTTCTTGGCCAGGTCGCGCTGCAAGGCCGGGCTCAAGGCGCGGTCGTCGGCCGAGACGACATACCAGGACGGGCGCGTCTTCCAGGCGGCGGTCGTGACCTTGTCGCCGAAGGCGCCGGCGCCCAACGCGCCTTGCGTGGCGGCTAGAACCTTGGCTTCGGCCTTCGGGAGATCCTGGCCGACATCCTCGGCCACCCCCTTCTCGCTCAGATACAGGAAGCCCTGGCCGTCGGCGACGACCTCGTCGAGCACGGGCTGCTTGGGATAGGCGCCGATCAGATCGCCGCCGCTCTGTCCCTCGCTGTTGGCGAACGCGGCGACATAGACCAGCGCCTTGACCTTGGGATCGTCGCCCGCCTGGGTGATGACGCTGCCGCCCCAGCTGTGACCGACCAGGACGACCGAGCCCTTGGCATAGCTGATCGCCCGCTTCGCCGCGGCGACGTCGTCGGCCAGCGAGGTCAGGGGGTTCTGGACGCTCAGCACGTTGACGCCCTTGGCCTGCAGCAGCGGAATGACCTTGTTCCAGCTCGACCCGTCGGCCCAGGCGCCATGCACGAGGACGACGGTCACCGGCTTGGCGTCGGCGACGGCGGCGGGCGCGGCATGGGCGGGCGCGACGGCGAAAAGGCCGCCCACGGCGACCAAGGCGGAAGCCGTCGCGCTGATCATCAAGGTCTTGAGCATGCCGCAGATCTCCGGGCGCCCGCCGCGGCGGGAACTGGGTCAGGCCCCGACGATCGCCGGCGCCACGTCCGACGTTAGGGCGGCGCTTCGCGGCGGGGCTTGTATCGGATGGCGGCGTTTGGGTGGGAGTTGCTCAAATAGCCCCCTCTAGCCGGTCGCTGCGGACGCCATCCCGTGAAGGCTCATCACCTCGCCCCCCACCAAAACTCGCTCCGCTTTCAGATGAAGCCGGTTTCATCCGGCCTCGAAAGCGCCTAGGTAAGGCTCAACCTGAGCATAAGAATGCGGGGACGAGCGAACATGGACGACGCGGGCGTGAGCTTGCAGGCGACGATGGCGGACATGGGCCGGGCGGCCCGCGAGGGCGCGCGCGCCCTGCGCCTGGCCTCGCCAGAGCAGCGCACCGCCGCGATCCGCGCCATGGCGGCGGAGATACGCAAGGCCGCCCCTGCGATCCTGGCCGCCAACGCCGAGGACCTGGCGCGCGCCGAGGCCAATGGCGTCTCCGGCCCGATGCTCGACCGCCTGGCCCTGGACGCCGCGCGCCTGGAAGGCGTCGCCGCCGGGGTCGAGGCCGTCGCCGATATCCCCGATCCGCTGGGCGTGGCGACCTCGCGCTGGACCCGGCCCAATGGGCTCGACATCAGCCGCGTGCGCACGCCGATCGGCGTGATCGCGATGATCTACGAAAGCCGTCCCAACGTGACGGCCGACGCCGCGGCGCTGTGCGTGCGCTCGGGCAACGCCGTGATCCTGCGCGGCGGGTCGGAGTGCATCGCCTCGAACCTGGCGATCCACGCGGCGATCGAACGCGGCCTGGAAGCGGCCGGCCTGCCCGTCAGCGCGGTGCAGGCGGTGAAGACGCCGGACCGCGCCGCCGTCGGCATGATCCTGCAGGGCCTGGACCGCTCGATCGACCTGATCATTCCGCGCGGCGGCAAGAGCCTGGTCGCCCGCGTCCAGGCCGAGGCCCGCGCCCCGGTGCTGGGCCACCTGGAAGGCCTCAACCACGTCTTCGTCCACGCCGCCGCCGACGTGAAAAAGGCTACCGACATCGTCGTCAACGCCAAGCTGCGCCGGGTGTCGGTCTGCGGCGCGGCCGAGACCCTGCTGGTCGACAAGGCCGCCGCCGCCTCCCTGCTGCCGCCGATCGCGGAGGCTCTGGTGGCCGCCGGCTGCGAGCTGCGCCTGCCGGCCGACAGCGTGATGTCGGTGCCCGCGGGCACGCTGACCGTGCAGGCGCCGGCGTTGCGCGTGGTGGCGCGCGAGGCCGGTGCCGCCGGGCGGATCGTGAAGGGCGCCACCGGCGTCTATGATCTGGCGCTGGCGGCGGCCGAGACCGGTCCCGAGGCGTAGCCCGACCCGCGCAATCGGCGCCGTTCTTCGGAAGTTTACATAATGCTTATTATGCGAAATGAAGATAGGATGGCGGGGAAGGGCCCCTCGTTGAATTTGCAGGGAAAATGCCAACGGGCGCCCGGTCGCGATGACCGAGAGCCCGTTTTCCTCGCTCCAAAACCCGAGCTTTCGCAGGGATTCTGGCCCATTTGCCGCCTTTCGGCGGATGCCGTTACCGAAGGACGGTCGCGTACGGGTCGGTACGCCGCGCCGGCGCAAACGGCGATGCGATCCCGATGCCGTACAAAACCCCCCCGTTCGAGAGCGCCCAGACCCGGTCGGCGAACGCCACCGGCGCCTGGGTAAAGCCGGTCCCCGGATCGATGCCGTCGATGGCGCGCCCGTCGACGGGAGACAGCAAAAACAGCC
>NZ_CALCDX010000070.1 GCF_937900395.1 uncultured Caulobacter sp. | reverse complement strand
CGACTCCTCATCGCCTTCCATGTCGGCCAGCTCGGCGTATTCGACGGCGTCCTTGAGGTCGCGTTCGATCGACTGTACGGCCTCGACCTTGGCGGCCAGGCTGGCGCGTTCGCGCGAGACGGCCTGCGCCTCGGACGGGCGATCCCACAGGGTTGGGTCCTCGACCCGGGCGTTCAGCTCATCGAGCTTGCGGAGAGCGACGTCCCAGTCAAAGACGCCTCCTGAGCAGTCCCACGGACTGCTCGATGTCGGCCGCGGCGGCCTCGACATCCGGTCGCATCACGTTACTCCGTGACAGTGTTGAAGGGCGCGGGAGAGAGCGCGCCAGGGTTAAGTGTGCGCGGTTAACCCGCTCGGGCGCGCTCTAAACTTTTGAATCTAGAGCCCGCGGATCCGGTTCAGATTGGAAATCTGAACCGGGCAGGCTCTAACCCGCGTCGCTCCCCCGCGCAATGACATCAATAGAGGCCGCTGAGCGGATCGACCTTTTGCGGCGGCTTGCCGGGCTGGGCCTGGGGCTGCGGAACCGGCGGCAGGCCCGGCGTCAGCTCGTTGTACGGGATTGGCCCCGTGGGCATGACCTCGATCTTGGGCTCGGTGCCCGGCCGGAAAGCTTCGCGGACGCCGCGCACCAGGGCGAATTTGGCGTTCTTCGGCGGCTTGAAGTCGACCACCGGCTGGCCCTCGAGCGCAACCTTCATGAAGTCCATGAACACCGGCACCGGACCGGCCGCGCCGGTTTCCCCCTCGCCCAGCGAGCGGTTGTCGTCGAAGCCGAAGAAGACCCCGACGATCAGGTTAGGCGAATAGCCGACGAACCAGGCGCTGCGATATTCATTGGTCGTGCCGGTCTTGCCCGCAAGAGGACGGCCCAGCGAACTGACGGCGGCGGCGGTGCCGCGCTGGACCACGCCCTGTAGCATCGAGGTGATCTGGTAGGCGGTGACCGGGTCCATGATCTGCTCGCCCGGCGCTGCGAAGCGCGGGCTCTCGTCGCCATTAAAGCCGGCGTTGCAGCGCTCGCAGTCGCGTTTGTCGGCGCGGAAGATGACCTTGCCCTCGCGGTCCTGGACCACCTCGATCAGGTGCGGCTCGACCCGGCGGCCGCCGTTGACGAACGGGGCGTAGGCCGCGGTCAGCTTGAACGGCGTGGTCTCCCCCGCCCCCAGCGCCATGGCCAGCACCGGATCCATGGTCTTCACCACGCCGGCCCGCTGGGCGAAGTCGACGATCTTCTTCATGCCCACGCTCTGGGCCAGGCGCACGGTCATCGCATTGATCGACTGCTCCAGGCCCTTGCGCAGCGGCTGAGCGCCATAGAACTCCTTGTGATAGTTCTCTGGGCTCCAGTCCTGGCCGTTGGCGCCCTTCAGGGTGATCGGGGCGTCGACCACCACACTGGCGGGCGTGTAGCCGTTCTCCAGGGCCGTGGCGTAGACGAACGGCTTGAACGACGAGCCCGGTTGGCGTTTGGCCTGGGTGGCGCGGTTGAAGTTCGACAGCGAATAGCTGTAGCCGCCCACCAGAGCCACGATCCGGCCCGTATAGGGCTCCATCGCCACGAGGGCGCCGTTGACCGCCGGCACCTGGCGCAGGCGGTAGCCGCCGCTCGCGGCCTTCTCGACGAAGACGAGGTCGCCCGCCTTCAGACCCTTGCCGGCCTTGGCCCAGGCCATGTCCTCGCCGACGATCTGGCCCTCACCCTCGCCCTTGACCAGACGCACCTGGCCGCCATTGGAGGTCACCAGAGCCGGGCGCCAGGCGCTGCGCTCCGACGGGATCGGCTTGGCGAGCGCGGTCTTCTCCCAATTGAGGTCCGTGGACTCGACGTGACCCCAGGCGCCGCGCCAGCCGTGACGGCGGTCGTAGCGCTCCAGGCCGTCCATCAGCGACATGCGCGCGGCCGTCTGCAGCCGCGGATCCAACGTCGTGCGCATGTAGTAGCCGCCCTCGTTCAGGCGGGGCCCAAGCGTGGCCATGCCGCGCTGGCGCACCTCCTCGACGAAGTAGTCGGCGTCGCGATAGGCGGCGCGCTTGGGCGCGGCCTGGACGACCAGATCCTCGGCCATCGCCTGCTGGGCTTGCGCCTTGGTGATCCAGCCCTGCTCGGCCATCTGGCCCAGCACCCAGTTGCGGCGAGCCATCGCCTTGGCCTTGTTGCGGATCGGGTGGTAGTTGTCCGGGCCCTTGGGCAGCGAGGCCAGATAGGCGCATTGGGCCAGGGTCAGGTCCGGCAGGGACTTGCCGAAATAGTTGTAGGCCGCCGCGCCGACGCCGAACGAGCGATAGCCCAGCCAGATTTCGTTGAGATAGAGCTCAAGGATCTGCTGCTTGGTCAGCGACTGCTCCAGGCGGCTGGCCAGGATGGCTTCCTTGAACTTGCGGCCGACGGTGGCGTCGCTGGTCAAGAGGACGTTCTTGGCGACCTGCTGAGTGATCGTCGAGCCGCCCTCGAGCCGCCTGCCGCGGATGGCGTTGCCGACGTTCTTGATCATCGCGCGCGACAGGCCGCCGACATCGACGCCGCCGTGGCTGAAGAAGTTGCGGTCCTCGGCCGCCAGGAAGGCCTGGGCTAGTTGCGGCGGGATCTGGTCGTAGGGAATGAAGATCCGGCGCTCCTTGGAGTATTCGCCGATCAGGGTGCCGTCCCAGGCGTAGACGCGCGTGGCCGTGGGCGGACGATAATCCTGCAGCTCGCCGGCGTCGGGCATGTCGTGGAACAGCCAGGCGGCGTAGATCGCGATCGCGAAGCCCGCGACGGCGATGAGCGACAGCACCGCCACGCCCGCGATGGCCATCCATCGTTCGCTGGGTTTCAGATCCACGCGACCTCCGTCGAGGCAGGCGCCCTCGCCCACCGCACACCTAGACTCTGATCGTCCGGCGCACGGCGCGAACGTTCGCCTCTGTGATTAGAGCGCGACGCGCGAAAGGGGAAGCGGACCTTTCGGTCAGGACTTGCGGACGTCCGCCGAGAAATAGGCCTCAATGGAGTCGCCGACGGCGTCGACCAGGCGGGCGCGGCTGGCCTTGTTGGTCAGGAACGCCTCATCCTCGGGATTGGTGATGAAGCCCATCTCCAGCAGCACGGCCGGCACGTCCGGCGCCAGCAGCACGAAGAAGCCGGCGTCGCGGTGGCTGCGGCGCAGCAGCGCCGTCTCCTCGCCCACATTAGCCAGCAGCAGCTGGGCGAAGGTGGCCGAGCGATTCTTGGTCGCGCGTTGCGACAGGTCGAGCAGGATCTGGCTGACCGCGCGATCACGGCCCGGCAGATTGGCCTTCATCAGCCAATCGTTCTTGTCGAGCACCAGGCCCACGCGTTCCGCGCCCTTTTCGGACACGGTGTAGACCGAGGCGCCGCGCGTGGCGGTGTCGGGTCCGGAATCGGCGTGCAGCGAGATGAAGAGGTCGGCATCGGCGCGGCGGGCGATCTGCACGCGGCCTTCCAGCGGCACGAAGGTGTCGGTCTCGCGGGTCAAGACGACCTGATAGCGGCCCGTCCTTTCCAGACGGGCCTTCAGGGCCTTGGCCGCGGCCAGGGTGACATCCTTCTCGAAGGCGTTGGCGCCCACGGCGCCGGAGTCCTTACCGCCGTGGCCGGCGTCGATGACGATGACCTTCTTCAGGCGAAGCGGCGCGGCCTTGACCGGCGCGCTAGCGAACGTGAGACGCGGCGCGGTCTGGGTCCCGGCCGGCATGGCGGCGCCGTCCACGGCCTTGAGGTCGATGACATAGCGATAGGCGGTGGCCCCGTCGCCCGGCGGCAGCAGGAAGCGGCGGCGGACCTCGACCTTGCCCGCCAGTTCCAGGCGCAGACGCGCGCCGCCGGCGGCCTCGTCGATCAGCCAATGCTTGACCAGACCTTGACCGGAGCCCTGCAGGTCGCCGGAAATGGTGATGTTCGGGAGCGCGAACACCAGACGCTGATCGCTCGCGCCATCGGAAATCAGCTTGCCAGCCGCGGCGCGGTCCAGGTCGATGACGACGCGGGTCTCGGTGCGGTCGCCGCCGAAACGGACCTTCTGAACGCCCGAGGGCGCGGCGGGGCCTTGGGCGGTCGCGACGGCGACGCCAGCGGTGGTCAAGCCGCCGACGATCAGGGCCGCCCTGAACCAACCCATACGGGCCAGACTGATGAGAACCTTACGCATACCCGTCCGCGCTAGCCGGATTTGGTGAACCGTTCGTCAATATCCGGCCAAGGGGGTAGCCAAAGGGTTAAGTCCTGATCGACGTGGAAAGCTTTTCTTTTCCGCGCCGATGTGGCTACAGTCCCGCCGCGTGCGAAGTTCCGTGATCGTCACGACTGCGTGCGGGCTGTCCTTGGTGACGAAAGAGGTCCTGAACCCCTTCCGACGCCGAGGCGGCAGACTAGATAGTTCGCGATACGACCGACCGTGCGGGCAAGACGCCTACCGAGACGCCGTATCGTGGGGCTCGCGTCGGGCTCAAACGCCCTCCTGGCGACGACGCGCCATCCGATCCGCGCCTCCTGGCGCGACACAAGAAACATCCAATCCGCGCCCCGCGCGGTAGGGACAAAACGAAACCCCAATGGGCTGCGCCGCACCCGACCGCCTTTGGCACCCGACCCTTCGCAACCGCGCTGGCGGGGCGACGGTCGGCGACGCGCGCGCCCTTCATTCAGATCGGCGACCGGGCCTAGCGCCCGCAGCGCGCCGTGGAGACTTCCTTAATGTCGAAGAAGATGCTGATCGACGCAGCACACGCCGAAGAGACGCGTGTGGTCGTCGTGGACGGAACCCGGGTTGAAGAGTTCGATTTCGAGAGCCAGACCCGCAAACAGCTTCGTGGAAATATCTATCTCGCCAAGGTGACCCGCGTCGAACCCAGCCTTCAGGCTGCGTTCGTCGAGTACGGCGGCAATCGTCACGGCTTCCTGGCGTTCAACGAAATCCACCCCGACTACTACCAGATCCCGGTCGCCGACCGCGAAGCGCTGATGCGCGACGACTCCGGCGATGACGAGGACGACACCCCGATCTCGCGTCGCGCCACCGGCGGCGACGACGAGGATGACGTGGGCGGCGAAGACACCGCGATCGACGACGACGAAGACGACGTCGAGGAAGAGCTGGCGCGCCGCAAGCGCCGCCTGATGCGCAAGTACAAGATCCAGGAAGTGATCCGCCGCCGGCAGATCATGCTGGTCCAGGTCGTCAAGGAAGAGCGCGGCAACAAGGGCGCGGCCCTGACCACCTACCTCTCCCTGGCCGGCCGCTACGGCGTCCTGATGCCCAACACCGCCCGCGGCGGCGGCATCAGCCGCAAGATCACGGCGGTCACCGACCGCAAGCGCCTGAAGAGCGTCGTCCAGAGCCTGGACGTGCCGCAGGGCATGGGCCTGATCGTCCGGTGTGCGGGGGCGCATGTTCACGCGCAGGATCGCACGGTCGGGCACGACATTATTGGGGCTGCCCCCATCGATCTTCGCCGGATTGACGGTCAGCCCGTCGCGGACAAGCCGTTCCAGCCGAAGGGCGATGTCGGCGGCGGCGAGCAGGGCGTTGCGCCCGTCGGCCGGATTGCGCCCGGCATGGGCGCTGCGGCCGGTGACGATGATCGAGAAATTGCCGCTGCCCGGCCGGGCGCCCGCCAGCGTTCCATCCGGCAGCGCGGAAGGTTCATAGGTGAAGGCGGCCTGCTTGCCCCGGGCAGCATCGGCGAGCAATGCGGCGGAGCCGGGCGAGCCGATTTCCTCGTCGCTGTTGAGAATGAGTTGATAGCCGATCCGGTCGCACAGGGGCGATGCCTCTAACGCCCGGAGCGCGGCCAGCATGACGGCGATGCCGCCCTTCATGTCGGCGACGCCGGGGCCGTTCAGTACGTCGTCGCCGAGCCAGGCGCAGTTCTGGAAACTGCTGTCGACCGGGAAAACCGTGTCCATATGGCCGGTGAAGAGCAGTTGCAGCGGTGCCTGCGGCCGGACGGTGAGGCGCAGATTGTCGCCGAGCGGCATCGGGTCTTCCCGCCCGTCCGGTGCGA
>NZ_CALCDX010000069.1 GCF_937900395.1 uncultured Caulobacter sp. | reverse complement strand
TTCTGGATCACCTGGGTCGGCGCATCCACATCCTCGAAGGCCGCCACGGGCGTCTCGAAGTCGCGCGGATTAGCGAGACCATTGGCGCCGATCGGCCCCAGCTCCGGCAGGCGGAAGGCCGCGCCGTAGTTCTCGCAGACATAGCCGCGCGAGGGCCCCTCGACCTCGACCCGGAACCGCACGCCGCGCGGGACCACCGCGATGTGACCGGGGCCGGCGGTCAGGACGCCAAACTCGGTCATCAGGGTCAACACGCCCGTCTGCGGCACGATCAGCAGCTCGCCGTCAGCGTCGTAGAAGACGCGGTTCCGCATCGAGGCGTTGGCCAGATAGACGTGGACGCCGATGCCCGACAGCGTCGCCGCATCGGCGTTGCCGGCCAGGGTGACGAGACCGTCGACGAAGTCGGTCGGCGCGGACGGGATCTCCAGCGGGCTCCAGCGAAGGCGGTTGGGCGTCACCGGCCCGCCGAAGGTCGAGACCAGCGTGGCCTGGGCGTAGGGCGCATATGGCCCGTGCCCAGCGCTGGGCCGCAGGCGGTACAGCCAACTCCGGCGGTTCTCGTGGCGCGGCGCGGTGAAGGCCGAGCCCGACAGCTGTTCGGCGTAGAGGCCGAACGGAACCTTCTGCGGCGAGTTCTGCCCCACCGGCAGGGCGCCGGGATGCGCCTCGGTCTCGAAATAGGAGCCGAAGCCGGTTTGGTACTTCAGCGTTTCGGTGCTGCTCACCTGCGTCCTCCCCCACCCCGACTTTCCCGGCGAATGCCGGGACCCAGATTCATCCGGGGCGGTTCGTGGGTTTCACCTGGGCCCCGGCCTTCGCCGGGGAGATCGGGATAATGTGACGGCGCCGAAGCGCCGTCCATGGCCTCGCTTCTACGCCTCGACCGTGATCACGCCGCGGCGGATCTGATCCAGCTCGATGCTCTCGAACAGCGCCTGGAAGTTGCCGTTGCCAAAGCCCTCGTTGCCCTTGCGCTGGATGATCTCGAAGAAGATCGGGCCGAACAGGTTCTCGGTGAAGATTTGCAGCAGCAAGCCTTCCTCGCCGACATTGCCGTCGATGAGGATGCGGTTCTTGCGCAGGCGCTCCAGGTCCTCGCCGTGGCCAGGCACGCGCTTGTCGACCAGCTCGTAGTAGGTCTCGATCGTGTCCTGCAGCTTCACGCCCCGGGCGCGCAGCTTCTCGACGGTGTCGTAGATGTTGTCGGTGGTCAGGGCCAGG
Organism: uncultured Caulobacter sp.; assembly: GCF_937900395.1. Taxonomy (GTDB): domain Bacteria; phylum Pseudomonadota; class Alphaproteobacteria; order Caulobacterales; family Caulobacteraceae; genus Caulobacter. The sequence goes on along the minus strand of NZ_CALCDX010000069.1, from coordinate 6,236 downwards.
TGCTGGATGCCCTCGCCGTTGTACTGGCGGATGAACTCCTCGATCTGGCTTTTGTCGTCCTGGCTCTCGTTCAGCGGGATGCGGATGGCCTTGTCGGGCGCGATCATCGCTTGGCTGAACAGGCCGGTCGCCTGGCCCTTGATGTCGAAGTACTTCTGCTCCTCGAAGCCGAAGACCTGGTTGTAGAAGGTCGACCAAGTGCGCATCTGGCCACGCTTCACGTTGTGGGTCAGGTGATCCAGCAGGTCCAGGCCGACATTGTTCTTGGCCTCGGCCAGGGCCGCGCCCGGGACCTGCTCCCAGCTGTCATAGATCGTGCCCGCATCGCCATAGCGGTCGACCAGATAAAGCAAGGATCCGCCGATGCCTTCCAGCACCTTGGCGCCCTCGCCCAGCAACGAGCGGCTGGCGTCGGCGGGCTTGGCGCCGCGCTTGATCGCTTCGGCATAGGCGGCTTCGGCGTTCTCGACCCGGAAGGCCATGCCGTTGGCCGACGGACCGTGCTCGGCGCGGAAGTCGGCGACCTGGCCGGCGGCCTCCTCGTTGACGATCAGATTGATGCGGCCCTGCTTGTAGCGGGTCGCGGCCTTGCTCGGGTGCTTGCTGGCGGCGACGAAGCCCAGCTGCTCGATCAGCGCCTTCATGGCGGCCGGGTCGGGGCTGGTGAACTCGACGAACTCGAAGCCGTCGAGGCCCAGGGGGTTCTGGTCGGTGACGAGGGTCATGGGCGGCTCTCTCCCTAGAGATTTCTTATTTCGCCAGCGCCGCCGGCAGGGCGGCGATCAGGGCGTCGTTGTCGGCGGGGCGGCCGATGGTGATGCGGACCCAGCCGCCGGCGACCGGCGTCGGGCGGATGATCAGCCCCTCCTGCAACAAACGCATGGCGGTCGCTTCGGGACCGGCCGGCGCGCGCAGGAAGACGAAATTGGCCTCGCTGCGGGTGTGCTCGATACCCAGGTCGTCCAGCGCCGCTTCGATCCGGCCGCGCTCAGCGATGGTCAGGGCCACCGTGCGGGCCAGGTGATCCTGGTCGCTCCAGGCGGCCAGGGCGGCGGCCTGGCTGACGGCGGTGACGTTGAAGGCTGGGCGCAGGCGGTCGAGATAGCCGACCAGCTCGGCCGACGAAGCGATCCCATAGCCGACGCGCATGCCGGCGAGGCCATAGGCCTTGGAGAAGGTGCGGGCCGACACCCAGGGACCGCCCCAGGCGTCCAGCAGGGCGAAGGTGTCGAAGGCCTCGTGATACTCGCGATAGGCCTCGTCGACGAAGACCAGGGTCGAGCGCGGCGTGACCGACAGGATCTCCTCGATGTCCGAGGCGGTCAGGGCGTTGCCGGTCGGGTTATTGGGCGTGCACAGAACCAGCAGCTTCGGCCCTTGGGCCGCGGCGGTCTTGAAGGCCGGCACGTCGAGGTCGAAGTTCGCTAGGCGCGGCACGTCGACGATCCGGGCCTCGGCGCAGCGGGCGAAGATGTCGTAGGCCGGGAAGGTCGGACTGGACATCAGGATCGCATCGCCCGGGTGCAGCACCGCGCGGAACAGGTAGTCGATCAGAGCCTCCGACCCCGGCGAGACCACGATCCGGGCGGCGTCGACGCCCAGACGTCCGCCAATCGCGGCGCGCAGCGTCTCGCAATAGGGATCCGGATAGAGCTCAGGCTCGGCGATGGCGGCCGCGACGGCGGCGGCGACCTTGGGGCTGGCGCCCAGCAGGTTCTCGTTGCTGGCCAGCTTGGAGAATTGGGACCGCCCGGTTCGCTTGCCCGCCTCGGCCAGGGTCATGCCGGATTTGTACGCCTGGACACCCTCGAGAGCCGGCCGCATGGGCGAAGCGGGCGTGGCGGTGACGGGCTTGCGATCCAGGACGAGCATGCGGCCGCTCCAAAAAGACGAGAGCGGGCAACTTATCGCGGATCTAAAGTCAGATCGTGGCGATCATGATCAAGATTACCGCCATTTAGGTCACATCCTGCCAACCACTCCGCTTGATCTTCGTCAAAGTGATCAGTCGAGATAGTCCAGCGGCAGGGCGGTGGAATCCTTCAACGTGTCGAGCACGAACGATGAGCGGATGTCCTTCACGGCGGGCATCTTGAGCAGGCGCTTCATGGTGAAGTCGGCATAGGCGTCGAGATTGGGCACCGCGACCTTCAGCAGGTAGTCGTAGCCCCCCGTCATGACGTAGCAGCCGACCACCTCGGGCTCGCGCAGAACCGCCTGCTTGAAGGCCTCGGCGGCCTCCTCGCTATGGCGATCGACCTGCACTTCCACATAGGCCAGCACATCCAGCTTGGCCTTGCGACGATCAAGTAGCGCGACGTAGCCGCTGATCAGGCCCGAAGCCTCCAGCTGCTTGACCCGCCGCAGGCACGGGCTGGGCGACAGCCCCACCCGCTCGGCCAGCTCGACGTTCGAAATCTTGCCGTCCTGCTGGAGGATCTGGAGGATCTTCCGATCAGTTCGCGTCAGCTTCATCGTGACCGCTTTCTCGCGAGGATTGGCATAAAGTGACGAACTATCCGATTTCGTCGATCCTGAGGAGAGACGTCTTGCGCGCGGCTCCGCTTGCCGCTCTACCATTGAGCGCAACACGTCACGCGAGGATGCCGCATGCCCGACAGCCCTTTCGCTCTTCCGCCCAGCAAACCTTCTAAGCCGTCGCTCCAAATGGCTGGACGGCAGGTCATGATCTGGACGGCGGCGGCGCTGCTGTTGCTCCTCGGCTCGTGCGCGGTGATCACTCAAAGCACGACGGTCGAACCAGGTAATGTCGGGGTCAAGATCCGCACCCTCGGGGCCTCGGCGGGGGTGGCGCCCGAGCCCCTGCCCGCCCGCTGGTATCTGCGCGGCATCGGCGAGCGGATCATCCAGTATCCGGTGATCCAGCGCACCTACAGCTACACGCGCGAGGCTGACGAGCGCGGCAACGAGAACGAGGAGATCACCTTCTCGGACAACACCGGCCTGCCGATGACGGCGGACATCTCGGTGACCCTGCAGGTCAATCCGGCCTCGGCGCCGAACCTCTACCAGACCTACCGCCTGTCCTTCGACCAGTTGCTGGACGGACCGATCCGTAATGACGTGCGCTCGGCCGTGGCGGCCGAGGCCGAGAAGGTCGGGGTGGAAACGCTCTACAGCGGTGGTCGCCAGATGGTAATCCAGAAGGCCTATGCCCGCGTCGCCGGCAAGTGGGCCCGTCACGGGGTCAATATCAGCCAGCTGGATTGGATTGGCTCGATCCGTTACCCGAACGCCATCATCCAGCAGATGCAGGCCAAAACTCAGCTGGAGCAGGAAGCCCTGGCCGCCAAGGCGCTGGAGGCCAAGGAGACCGCGCTCGCCAACGCCGCGATCGCCAAGGCGCGCGGCGAGGCCGAGGCCATCCGCATCAAGGGTGAGGCGCTGCGCGCCAACCCGCAGGTCCTCCAGCAGCTGGCGATCGAGAAGTGGAACGGCGAACTGCCCAAAGTGACCGGCGGTTCGACGCCCTTCGTGAAGATCGACTAGATCGGGGAAGGGCCTATAGCGCCTCGCAATAGAAGCGCCCTGGCTCCGGGCCGTCCGGATAAAGGGCCTGGAAGCGATAGAGGACGAGAACCCATTCGGCCTCTTCCAAGCTGACGCCGAACCGCTGCGCCACCCAGCCGGCGGAAGGCTCCTCGAAGACGTCGCTTCGGATCTCGTCGCCGCCGCCTAACCCCATTGCGGGAAAGGGTCCGGCAGTTTGGTCCAGGCCTTGGGACCGAAGCCAAATTGCAGGTCGGAGAGCAGGCAGGCGTCGAAGCCTCGGGTCAGCGCTTCGCGATCCATGTTCTGGCCGATCAGCACGATCTCCTGCCGGCGGTCGCCGTGGATCGGCTTCCAGACCTTCTGGATCGCCGCGCGCCAGGCCGCGTCTTCGGGCCAGTATTCCTCCGGCGCGCTCGCCCACCAGCGGCCATGAGGGCCGAACTGGGTCACCGCGCCGGCCTGGCTCCAGCCGCCGACGCGGTCATAGCGGGTAGCCAGCCAAACGAAGCCCTTGGACCGGATGACGCCCGGCCATTCTCTGTCCAGCCAGGCCTTCAACTTCTCCGGATGGAACGGCTTCGACGCCCGATAGACGAAGTGGCTGATGCCGTACTCCTCGGTCTCGGGCAGCACCTCGCCCATCAGCGCCTTCTGCCAGCCGGCCGCTCCCTCGGCTCGGACGGGATCGAACAGGCCGGTGTCCAGCACATCGTCCAGCGCGACCGCGCCGCGTTCCGAGCGGACGATCCGCGCCTGCGGATTGAAGGTCGCGATGATCGCCTCGAGGCGGCCCAGGTCCTCCGCGGACACCAGGTCGGCCTTGTTCAGCACGATCACGTCGGCGAACTCGATCTGCTCGACCAGCAGATCGACGACGGTTCGTTCGTCGCCCTCCCCCGCCGTCTCGCCGCGATCGGCGAGGCTGTCGCGCGAGCCATAGTCACGGAGGAAGTTGAAAGCGTCGACCACGGTCACCATGGTGTCCAGCCGCGCCACGTCCGACAGGCTCTGGTCGGCTTCGTCGCGGAAGTCGAAGGTCGCGGCGACCGGCATCGGCTCGGAGACGCCCGTGGACTCGATCAGCAGGTAGTCGAAGCGCCGCTCGGCGGCCAGGCGGCGAACCTCCTTGAGCAGGTCATCTCGCAGGGTGCAGCAGATGCAGCCATTCGACATCTCGACCAGCGTCTCGTCGGTGCGGGAGAGGTTCGCGCCGCCCTCCGCGACCAAGGCCGCGTCGATGTTCACCTCGCTCATGTCGTTGACGATGACCGCGACCTTCTTGCCCTCGCGGTTGGCCAGCACATGGTTCAGCAGCGTGGTCTTACCGGCGCCCAGGAAGCCCGAGAGGACGGTCACCGGCAGACGCCGATCAATGCGGCCCGAGGGCTTGGGGGGTTGAACGGTCACGCGCGCCTCTTGCGTTACAATGTAACACCACTAGCGCCTCGCCAAATCCAGCTCAACAGAAATGTTATCTTATAACATCACGAGCATCCCCCAAAGCAAAACGCCCCGGAGTCTCCTCCGGGGCGTTTCAGCTATTTAGGCCCCCGTTTGGGGTCGCCTTTTCAGTTGGCCAGGCGACGCAGGAAGGACGGGATTTCCAGGTCTTCGCCGTCGTCGGTCTGCGGCGTTTCAACCGGCGCCAGCTGCGGGCGGACGCTCTGGGTGGTGCGGGCTTGTGGCTGCGGGGCCGAGGCCTGCTGCTCGTAGCGTTGACGACCACCGCCGAACATCGAGAGCCAGCCGCCTTGCTTCTGCGGACGGCGCTCCTCGTAGTAGTTGTTGCTGTCCGAGAAGAGCGGCTCTTCGGCGACCTCGTCGACCAACGGGTCGACGATGCGGTTCACTTGACGGGCCGCCGGCTGGGCCACGCGCGGTTCTTCAGCGACGGTCGGCTCGTCGTAATAGAGCTCGGCTTCCGGCTCCGGCTGGGGCGCGGACATGACGATCTCGGGCTCCGGAGCCGGGGCCGGTTCAGGCACCGGGGCGAAGGCCGAAGAGAACGCGGCGGAGGGACGCTCCGCCGGACGCGCGGCTTCATAGCGGGCGGTCGGACGAGCCGGCTCAGGCTGCGGCGCCGGACGAGCGGTGTCGGCGATCAGCGGCTGGGTCGTGGTGTTGCGGGTGACCGGCTTCGGCTCGATCTGGGCGATCGAGGCGCCGTCCATGCCGGTGGCGACCACCGACACGCGGATCACGCCTTCCAGCGACGGGTCGAAGGCCGCGCCGAAGATGATGTTGGCTTCCGGATCGACTTGGTCCGAGATCGCGTTGGCGGCCTCGTCGACTTCCAGCAGGGTCATGTCCATGCCGCCGGTCACGTTGACCAGCACGGCCTTGGCGCCCTTCAGCGAGACTTCGTCCAGCAGCGGGTTGGCGATGGCGTTCTGCGCGGCCATCAGGGCGCGGTCTTCGCCGGTGCCCTCGCCGGTGCCCATCATCGCCTTGCCCATCTCGGTCATGACCGTGCGGACGTCGGCGAAGTCGAGGTTGATCAGGCCCGGCAGGACCATCAGGTCGGTGATCGAGCGGACGCCCGAGTGCAGCACCTGGTCGGCCATGCCGAACGCTTCGGCGAAGGTCGTGCGCTCGTTGGCGACGCGGAACAGGTTCTGGTTCGGAATGACGATGAGGGTGTCGACGTAGCGCTGCAGTTCCTGGATGCCGCTGTCGGCCAGGCGCATGCGGTGACGGCCTTCGAAGTGGAAGGGCTTGGTCAC
>NZ_CALCDX010000068.1 GCF_937900395.1 uncultured Caulobacter sp. | reverse complement strand
CGGCCTTGGCCTGCTCACGACGACGTTCGAGTTCCTCGAGAATGTGCTGCACGCGCGTACTCCCCTGCCGGACTTATTCGGTGGCGGCGTTCCGCCTTGTTGAGCAGGCGTAGCGAGGGCGCGGGCTCGGCGCAAGGCGGACCTTGCGGCAGCGCAGCATGAGCAGCGACCGGAGCGTTCCGTCAGCGCAGGGCCGCGAACCAGCGATCGATCATCGCCGCCTCGACGGCCAGGGCCTCGGCGCGCGCCTTGGCCTCGGCGTCCTCGCCCCACTGCTCGGCCTGATAGATCTCGTCGAGGCGAGAGAGGTCCAGGGCCCGCTGTCCCGTCAGGCGGCCCGCGCGCACCGCAAGAGCGAGGGTGGTCGAGCCAAAAAGGCCGGCCGCGAACGCCATTCCGGTGAGACTGAAGTCGTCCAGCGTCAGGGCCAGGGCTTCGACCGCGGCCAGCGTGGCCGAGGGCTGGGGCTGGTGGATAATGCCGGCGACCGGGGTGAACGCCAGGCCATGCTCGGCCTTGGCCCAATCCAGGATCGCGCCCCATTCGGCAGCTTGCCGCTCGACCAGGGCCTTGGGACTCTCGGCGCGATAGCACAGATGGTCGGAGGCGGCGTAGGCGGTGATCTCCTTGGCGACTTCGGCGCGGGTTTCGGAAACCCGGTCGATCGCGGTGAAGGCCAGGCGCGAGGCGGGCATCAGGCTGTTGTCGATGAACTCGACCTGCGCTTCCCACTCGGTCGCGACCAGGTCGGCCAAGGCTCTTGTCGGCAGGACCAGCGGCTTCTTGGCCGGCGACTTGGGCGTGCGGCCATCCAGCTGGACGGCGAAGCCGCCTTCCTGGTTTTCGCTAACGAAGGGCGCCGCGGCGGCGACCTTGTAGAAGCGCTTGGGTTTCAGCAGCAGCTCGGCTTTGTCGGACACGGGAAACTCGTTTTTCGGGCCGCGCGCGACGGAACGGCGGCGGACACGCGTTGAATGGGCAATGTCACGTCGTCGCGCAAGGGAGAGCGGCCGTTGAGCCTGCCCAGCAAGGACATGATGGCCGCGATCGCGGTCACCCGCTTCGGCCTTGGCGCCCGCCCCGGAGAGATCGACGCGGCGAAAGCTGATCCGAAAGGCTTCCTCGCCGCCCAGATCCGCCGCGAGGGCGCGGACCTGCCTGCCGATGGCGGCGAAACCTCGGCAGATCGCTTCAGGCAGATGCGCGACTTCCAGCAGCAGCGGAAGATGGAGCGTCAGCAAAAGGACGGACGGGTCGATCAAACGACCGCCAACGCCCAGACCTTCAAGGACGCCCAGCGGGCGCTACGCGACAAGGTTGGCGCGGACTTCCTGGCGCGGGCGCGACTAGCGACCAACACCGACGCGGCTTTCCGCGAGCGCTGGACGCTGTTCTGGGCAAACCATTTCACCGTCTCGGCGACCAAGCAGGTCACCTCGGCGCTGATCGGCCCCTTCGAGCGCGAGGCGATCCGGCCCAACGTGTTCGCCAGCTTCGAGACCCTGCTCGTCGCCTCATCGACACATCCGGCCATGCTGACCTATCTGGACCAGGCGCAGTCGATTGGGCCTGGCAGCCGGGCGGCGAGCTTTGCGGCGCGTCGAGGCAAGAGCAAGGCCGGGCTGAACGAGAACCTGGCGCGCGAGATTCTCGAACTGCACACCGTCGGCGTTGACGCCGGCTACGGCCAGGCGGATGTCACTGAGTTCGCGCGCGCCCTGACCGGCTTTTCAATCGGCCGCGACGCGGAGGATCGCCCCGGCCAGTTTGTGTTCCGCGACGCCGCCCACGAGCCCGGCGCGCGCACGGTCATGGGCCGCCACTATGGCCAGCAAGGCCTGAAGCAAGGCCTGGCCGTGCTGAGCGATCTGGCCGCCGATCCCCATACTGCCCGTCACGTGTGCGGCAAGATCGCCCGCCACTTCGTCTCGGATGCGCCACCACCGTCGCTGACCGAACGGCTTGAGCGACGCTGGATGGAGACCGGCGGCGATCTCGCCAAGGTCGCCCAGACCCTGATCGACAGCCCCGAGGCCTGGGACCCGGCGCCCGCCAAGTTCAAGACGCCCTACGAGTACACCCTGTCGACCTGGCGGCTGATCGGGGCCGAGCCCTCGGCGATCGAGCGTCTCGCGCCGGTCCTGACGGGCCTGGGCCAGAAGCCGTTCTCCGCCCCCTCCCCTAAAGGCTGGGCGGAGGACGCCCAGACCTGGGCGGCGCCAGACGCCTTGATCAAGCGGATGCAGTGGGCGCAGGGCTTCGCCGCGGTCGTCGCCGACCGCACCGATCCAAACTCTCTTGCCGTCGAGGCCCTGGGCGCGCGCCTGTCTCCCGCCGTAGCCGAGGCGGTTTCGCGGGCCGAGACCCGTCGCGAAGCCTTCGCCCTTCTCGTGATGAGCCCGGAGTTCCAACGCCGATGAACGCTCCAATAAACCGCCGCTTGCTGCTGGGCTTGGGCGCCAGCCTGGGCATTGGCGTCACCTTCCTGGGAGGCCAGGCCTTCGCCGCCTCCGAGGGCGACCTGGCTAAGAAGAAGCTCGTTGTCGTCATCTGTCGGGGCGGCATGGACGGCCTCTCCGTCTCGCCGCCCGTGGGGGATGCGAACTACGCGGCCCTACGCGGCTCGATCGCGCTGAAACCCGACGAGGTGCTGAAGCTGGACGGGACCTTTGGCCTGCACCCGGAGCTTTCGACCGTCCACGCCCTGGCCCTGAAGGGTGAGGCCCGGATCGCCCCGGCCATCGCCAGTCCCGACCGGGCCCGCTCGCACTTCGAGGCGCAGGACGTGCTGGAGACGGGCGCCTCGGGCGTCTACGGCGCGGACACCGGCTGGCTGAATCGAACGCTCGAAGCGCTCGCGCCCGTTCGGAAGGTCGAGGGCCTGTCCGTCGGGACCACCGCCCCTCTGATCCTGCGCGGCAAGGTGCAGGCGGCCAGCTGGTCGCCGGGCAAGGGCGTCGACGAGAGCGCCCGTCTGCCGACCCTGCTGCAGGACCTCTACAAGACCGATCCCCTGCTGGGGCCCGCCTTCGCCCGCGGGCTGGAGACGGAGACGATGGCCCAGCAGGCCATGACCGCCATGGCCGCGACTCCGGCCATGAACCTGGCGGCGGCCTCGACGCCTTCGATGGGCGCTCCGGCGCCGATGTCGGCGACCATGGCCAATGATCGCCGCAATCGGCAGGGCGGCGAGGCGGCGCGGAAGCTAGGATCGACGCTTGGCGGATTCATGATTCAGCCGAGAGGACCGCAAATCGCGGCTGTCTCGCTGGACGGGTTCGACACGCACGCGGGTCAGTCCGGCCAGATCGCCACGCGCCTGTCCTATCTGGACGCGGTGTTGGACGGTTTGCATGCCGGGCTTGGGGCGGAATGGCGGAATACCGTCGTGATCGTCGTCACCGAGTTCGGTCGCACGGCGCGGGTGAATGGCACGGGTGGCACGGATCACGGCACGGCGTCCACCGGCCTGATCCTGGGCGGTGCGCTGAAGCCGGGCGGCATCGTCGGCGACTGGCCCGGCCTAGCCCAGAACGCCCTGTTCGAGAACCGCGACACGGCCCCGACGCTGGACATGCGCGGGCTCTTCAAGGGCGTCTTGGCTGAGCACATGGGCGTCGACCGCGCCATGCTGGAGACCAAGGTCTTCCCGGACAGCAAGAGCGCCAAACCCCTGATTGATTTGGTCTAGAGACCCGCCCGCGAAGGCGGAACGGCCGCGCGCGCCCCCATAGCGCGGCCTGGTGGGGGGCCAAGCGGCGCTGCGTATTAGCGCCGCTTGGTCTGACGCCGCGCGAACGGATCCTGCTCGGCCTCGTCTTCCGAGAAGCCGAACTTACGGAAGCCTTCCTTCATCTCTGGGCTCAAAGGCGCTTCGATGTGCAACATGCCGGCCGACGGGTGCGGCAGCAGGATCGAGCGGGCGTGCAGCTGCAGCTTC
>NZ_CALCDX010000067.1 GCF_937900395.1 uncultured Caulobacter sp. | reverse complement strand
GGGGACAGCGTAGCTCTGGATGCTGGTCACCGCGCTCGAAAGAATCTCACAACTCCGCTGTCCGACACGGCTATTCAACGCGGAGGAAAACGGATGGCAAACGCTGGGTTGCTCCCACGGAACCGTGGCCGGTCAGTTCACTCCTCCAGGACAGCGACGGCCAGCGCCCCGGCACCCACATGCAGAGCGAGTACCGGACCCAGGTCGGTGACGATCACCGGCGAGCAGGCCGGCAGCCGCCGCTCGAGCACCTCGGCGAGCCCCGCGGCACCCTCCGGGTCCGCGACGTGATGCACGGCAATGGCGGCGGATCGGTCCCCGACCACGCCCTGAACCTGGTCGAGCATCGTCGAGACCGCCTTGCTCGCCGTCCGGACCCGCTGCGCCAGAACGAGTTTCCCGTTGTCCACCCGCAGCAGTGGTTTCAATGAGAGTGCGGTTCCCAGCCAGGCCGCCGGACCGCCGAGCCGTCCGCTGCGCCGCAGGTTGTCCAGCCGTTGCACGACGATGTAGGCGTGCGTCCGATCGACGGCCGCACGGGCCACGCTCAGTACGGTCTGCAGGTCGGCGCCGCCGGCGGCTGCGCGCGCCGCGGCCAGCGCGATGAAGCCGGTGCCCATTGCCGCGGACCGCGAATCGACCACGGCCACGCCGTCCCCCAGCTGACGCGCGGCCTCCTCGGCGGCCGAGAAGGTGCTCGACAGCTCGGCCGACAGGTGCACACCCAGCACCCCGTCGCCACCGCTGGCCGCCAGCGCGCGTTCGTAGGCCGCGCAGAGTTCGGCGGGCGTCGCCCCGGCCCCATGCCGACGGCGATCGAGCCGATGCCCGACGACACCAAGCTGGGCGCCATGGGCCGCCTGCGCCCCGGCGCCAACACCACCCTCGCGATCGTGGCGAGCACCGCCGACCTCAGCACGGCCGAGGCGCAGCGCATGGCGATGATGGCGCATGACGGGATGGGACGCGCGATCCGTCCGGCCCACACGACCTTCGACGGCGACATTGTCTTCGCCCTGGCCTCGGGCGCGGCGACTCTGGGCGAAGGTCCGGCGCGAGCGGCCGGGCTCGCGCGCCTCGGATCGGCGGCGGCGGACTGCCTGGCGCGCGCGATCGCTCGCGCCGTGTTCGAAGCTAGGGCGGCGTGATCGTCTCGCCGCCGGCCAGCTGAATGGCGGCGGTCTCGAGGTGGTTCAGCAGGCGCTTGAAGGTCGCGACCTCGCTGGGCGCCAGGCCCGCTAGCAGCGTGGCCTCGTAGGCCAGGGCCAGGGGCGCGATCTCGGCGAACAGCCGACGACCGGCGGCCGTCAGCTCTAGGGTGTGCGAACGGCGATCGGAGCGCACCGTGGTGCGGGCGACGAGCCGGCGCACCACCAGATCCTGGGCGGCGCGGCTGACGCGGACCTTGTCCATGGCCGTGCGGGTGACGGCGGCGTGCTGGGTCAACGCGCCCTCGGCCAGCACGGACATCAGCCGCCACTGCGGGATGGTCAGACCGAAACGGTCCTCATAGGCGCGGGCGATCAGGCGGCTGACAGCCGCCGAAGCTGTTGCCAGGCGATACGGCACATAATCGGAAAGACTGACACCGGCTTCGGGCGCGTCAGGCGCGCCCGGCGTAAGCGGAGAGACCGTGGCGGTCATGTCCCGTTCCTTTCGTCCTCCCAGGCGCGACCGCCTTGAAGGAGCGGCCTTCGCCAGTCCATCCACGCTGGCCCGGACCCTGGCGTTTCGGTCCGGCGCGCGTCTTGATCTGAGCGCGGCGAGCTGAAGCCACAATGCCGCCCGGCGACCACCCTCTTCATGAAGCAGTTTCGCACGCCCCGTGGGCAGAGAATAGCTGTCTCGCCTCGCAGAGTGGCGTTTCCATGCCTCGACTAGGCTGAAACAGGCGTTTTTGTCTTCGCGCCCGCGAGTCAGGCCCAGCCTCCCGCCCTACGCGGGGCGCGTGATTGTCGCCGAAGCGCGCGCCCCGTGATCATAGCGCGACGGACCGCCATAGACGGCGACTTCGCAAAGGATGTCGCCGCCCTCTTCGGCCGCCCAGATGTAGCTGCGCTCCACCTCGACATAGCGGCCAGCCGGCGAAATCCCCTCGAAGGTGTCCCCCCAGGGGATGATCCCGCGCAGATCCTGCCACCGCAGGGTCAGGGCCCGCGAAAGCTCGTCGCGGGACATCGCCTCCAGATCAGGATCGTCCGCCAAGACCTCAGCCTTCGGCGGTGTCGCGGAAATAGGCCTCGACCTCGCCCTGCAGCTTGATGGTCATCGGGTTGCCCTTGCGGTCCAGCGTCTTGCCGGCCGCGACGCGCACCCACTTCTCGCTGATGCAGTATTCCTCGACATTGGTCTTCTCGACGCCCTTGAAGCGGATGCCGATGCCGCGCTCCAGCAGATCGGCGTCGTAATAGGGGCTGTCGGGATTGACGGAGAGGCGGTCGGGAGGCGTGTCGCTCATGGTCTTCCAGCTTGGATGCGGGCGCGCTGGCCCGTGTCTTGGCCGGCGGTGATACCCACGAAACGCCGAAAGTCCAAATCGGACAGCCGCCCGACGCCTTCGGCCTAGGTCTGCTGGTCGTCCTTGATCGGGTCCGCGGCCGAGACCACGCCATCCTCGTTGGTGTCGTGGTGGACGAACATCCGCCAACCCGAATAGTCGAACTCGGCCCGGGTGATGGCGCCGCTCTTGTCGCTGTCGAGGACATGGAAGCGCACATCGGTCTGGCGCATCTGCCGCTCGCGCTCTTCCTGCTTCTTTTCCGGGGTCCGGTCGGAGGCGGCCAGCTTCGCCTCGAGGCGCGCCTTGAACTCGGCGACGTATTCGGCCTGGGACAGCACGCCGTTCTTGTCGGCGTCGGTCTTGTCAAACTGGATCCTCCGGGTGGCGGCGTACTCGTCCTTGGTGACGACGCCGTCGCCGTTCTGGTCCTGCTCCTTGATGAAGATGTCGCGGGCATGGGAGGCGGCGCTGGCGGGCCCAGCGAGCAACGAGGCGAAGAGCGCCGCACCGGTGAAGAAGATGCGAGTGTTCATGGCGTATCCTTGATCAACGAAGGGATTCGAACGTCAGGGCGTAGGTGTGGCTTTGGCCGGGCAGTCCTGGCCCAGCGGGCGCGACGCGGTGGCGGGCCTGAAGCTGGTAGACGCCTGACCGTCCGACCTTGACCGTCAAACGGCCGTTGGCGTCGCTGGCGAAGGTCTCCGGCGGAGCCTTGGCGTCGTCGGCATAGCGGTCGTCGGCGGCGCTAAGCGTGACCGTCAGGCCCGCCAGCGGCTTGCCGTCGAACAGGGTCTCGAACACCACCGGCCGCCCGGTGACAATCTTGCTGGGGTGGGTGATCGGGCGGAACTCAAGCCCCTTCCCAATCGGGGCCAGCGCCGCGTCGCTCGGCGCGCCGCGTGTCACATAGACCTCGGCGGTCGTCAGGCTCTGCATGTCAATGGCGTTGGCCGGCGCTTTTTCGCCCTCGAAGAACTTCCACTCGCCGCCAACCAGGGCGGCCTTGGCGACGCGTCCGGCGCGCTGGCCCGTGGTGATGCGATAGGTGCCCTGCGCCTCGGTCGCGACTTCGAAGACCGCCAGCTGGCGCAGGTAGATCGGAGACAGCGCCGTGCGCGCGCCATCTGGACCGATCACGGCGTAGGCGTCCGACTTCATCACCACCTCAGGCGTGAAGAAGCTTTCGGTAAACGCGCCCTGCACAGTGATCAGCTTGCGGTCCGAAGCGTCGAACACGCTGGGCAGAAGATAGGGCGAATGGGCCTGGGCGACCGGCGCAGCCAAGCCCAGCAAGAGAACGCCGCCCAGCAGGCCGGCGCGAAGAGAACGGATCATCGAGGCTATCCCAGGCGCCGCTCGGACGCGGCGCAATCTGGTTATTGCGATTAGTTCTGAGAATCAATTGCAAATAGCTTGACCGGATTTCGACGTCGCTCTACCCCCTCGCCATCCAATTGCGAACAATTCGCATCTAACCATCGAAGGGGATATCGATGTCTCGCTTGAAGCTGGCCGCCTTGGCCGCCGCCTCGACCGCCGCCCTGCTCGCCTCAACGGCCCACGCAGCCGACAATGCCTCCGTCCCGAGCGACGCGACCGAGGTCGACAAGGTCACGGTGACGGCGACGCGCTCGGAAAAGCCCGTTTCGAAAGCGCCGGCGACAGTCACCGTTATCTCGTCGGACGAGATGGAGGATGGACTGGTCAAGGACATCAAGGACCTCGTCCGTGACGAGCCCGGCGTCGCGGTGCGCACCGCCCCCGCTCGCTTCACCGCCGCCGGCGCCTCGACCGGGCGCGACGGAAACGCGGGCTTCAACATCCGAGGCCTGGAGGGTAACCGCGTGCTGATCGTGGTCGATGGCGTGCGCGTGCCGGACGGCTTCGCTTTCGGCGCCCAGTCCACAGGACGCGGCGACTATGTGGATCTCGACATCCTCAAGTCCGTCGAGATCGTGCGCGGTCCCGCCTCCGCCCTCTACGGCGCGGACGGCCTGGCGGGGTCGGTCAGCTTCATCACCAAGGACCCGTCGGACATCCTGAAGCCTGGGCAGAACATCGCTGGCCGCGCGAGGGCTTCTTATGCCTCGGCCGACGAAAGCTGGAGCGAAAGCCTGGTGCTGGCGGGCCGCTCGGACCGCTGGGAAGCCCTGCTCGCCTACACCCGCCGCGACGGCGAAGGCCAGAAGACCGCGGGGACCAACGGCTCGGCCAACATCGATCGCACTACCGCCAATCCCGAGGACAACAAGTCCAATGCGGTGCTGGGAAAGCTGATCTACAGCCCCAATGACCGCAACCGCTTCCGACTGACCGTCGACCACCTGGACCACGACATTGACTGGACGGTGCTGTCGGCCATCGCCAAGCCGCCCTTGGCTTCGACCAGCGTGATCGGCCTGACGGCCTTCGACCGGATGAAGCGCGACCGCATCAGCCTGGATCACCGCTTCGGCGGCGGCCAAGGCCTGATCGAGGCCGCCCAGACCACGCTCTATTGGCAACGCAGCAAGACCCGCCAGTTCTCGGCCGAGGACCGCAACACCGCCGCCGACCGCACCCGCGACGCGACCTTCGACAACCGCGTCTTCGGCGCGGGCGCCGAGCTGCACAGCCGCTTCGAAATCGGCGCGTTCACGCACGAGGTCGTCTGGGGCGGCGACGCCTCGATCACCCGGCAGAAGGGCACGCGCGACGGCACGGTCCCGCCCGCCGGCGAGACCTTCCCAGGCAAGGCCTTCCCCACCACCGACTTCACCTTGGGCGGGCTCTACGTACAGGACGAGATCACGGCCGGTCCGGTGACGATCTACCCGGCCGTTCGCCTCGACTACTACAAGCTGGATCCGAAGGCCGACCCGCTGTTCACGACGGCCGCCTCGGGCCAGAGCGACACGCACCTCAGCCCCAAGATCGGCGTGGTCTGGGACGCGACCGAGTTAGTGACGCTGTTCGCCAACCTTGCCGCCGGTTTCAAGGCCCCCTCCCCCTCACAGGTCAACACCGGTTTCGCCAACCTGGTATCGAACTACAAGTCGATCTCGAACCCGGACCTGAAGCCCGAGACGAGCCGCACCCTGGAGGCCGGCTTCCGCCTGCATCGCGATCGCTGGCGCGTGGCGCTGACGGGCTTCACCGGCGAATACGACGACTTCATCGAGCAGGTGCAGGTGTCGGGGAACTTCACCGCCGCCAATCCGGCCGTCTATCAGTATGTGAACCTGTCGGGCGTGAAGATCAGCGGCGCCGAGGCGAAAGGATCGTTCGACCTGAGCGCCGGCTTCACGGCAAAGGCGGCGGTGTCGTACGCGCGCGGCGCGTCCCGGACCAACGGCGTCAACACGCCCCTGGCCTCGATCGATCCGGTCAAGATCACCGGCGGCGTCAATTATCGCGCGCCCTCCGGCAAGTTCGGCGGCGAGCTCAGCGTGATCCATTCGGATCGCAAGTCGGCCGGCCGCGCAGGCGTGACCTGCGCCGGAGCCGGCGGCAGCTCGGCGAATAACTGCTTCATGCCGCCTTCGTTCACGGTCGCCGACCTGACCGGCTGGTGGGCGGTGACAGACGCCGTGACCGTGCGCGCCGGCGTCTTCAACCTGACGGACGAGAAGTACTGGTGGTGGAGCGACATGCGCGGCCTCGCCGATAACTCCACCGTCAAGGACGCCTACAGCCAGCCCGGGCGTAACTACAGCGTCTCCCTGGCGCTGAAGTTCTAGGCGGCTGAGCGGCGCGCGCAGACTGCAAGCCGCGCGCGCCGACATCCTTGCGGACAAGACCGCTCGGCCCTGCTAGCTACGGGCTCTCACTTGATCGGAGTTCGCATGCTGCGTCGCCTCTACGACTGGGTCATGGGCTTGGCCGCCTCCCGTCACGCCCCCGTAAGCCTTTTCGCGGTGTCGTTCGCCGAAAGCTCGTTCTTCCCGATTCCGCCGGACGTCATGCTGGCGCCGATGTGCCTGGCCAAGCCCGAGAAGGCCTGGCGTTACGCCCTGATCTGCACGATCGCGTCGGTCCTGGGCGGCGTCCTCGGCTATGCGATCGGCTACTTCCTGCGCGACTTTGGCCTGTGGATCATGGCCGCGACCGGCCATTCCGGCGGCCTTGAGCAATTCCAGTGCTGGTACGGCAAATACGGCGTCTGGGTGATCCTGGCCAAGGGCTTGACCCCGATCCCCTACAAGCTGGTGACGATCGCCTCGGGTCTGGCGGCGTTCAGCTTCCCGATGTTCATCGCCGCCTCGGCCCTCACGCGCGGCGCGCGCTTCTTCCTGGTGGCCTTCATCGTCAAGAAATTCGGCCCGGCCCTGCTGCCGGTCGTCGAACGCCGCCTCGCGCTATTCGCTGGAATCTTGATCGCCCTCATTGTCATTGGACTGACGGCGAGCCATCTCCTGGGCGGTAGCGGACACGGCGGAGCCTGCGTGGCATGACGAGCGAAAGCGCCACGAACCAGACGAACGGGCTCGTGGGCCGGGTCTATGACCTGGTCACGCGCCACTGGCCTCTGCTGGCGTTCCTGTCCAGCGCCCTGATGCTGGCCATCGCCCACGCCTTCCAGAGCTTTGGCGGGTTGGCCCCCTGTCACCTGTGCCTGAAGCAACGCGAGGTCTACTGGGCGGCCGGGACGATCAGCCTGATCGTCTTCATCCTGCAACGCACGCCGCTGTGGCCGCGCCTGCGGACGCCGGCCAACCTGCTGCTGGGCGCAATTTTTCTCTACGGCGCGGGCCTGGCGGCCTATCACGCCGGCGCCGAATGGAAATGGTGGCCGGGTCCCTCGTCCTGCTCCGGCGTTGGCTTCGCCGGCGCCGCGGATCTGGAGGCGATGCTGAAGGGCACGGCCAAGATCAAGGCTCCGGCCTGCGACCAGGCCCCCTGGGTGTTCCTGGGCCTGTCGATGGCGGGTTGGAACGTGCTGATCTCTTTGAAACTGGCCGTCTGGTCCGTCCTGGCGGCGCTGCGCAAGTCGGAAGCCTCGGCATGAGCAAACCCACCCCTCCCCGCCCCGGACAGGGCGCCCTGAAGACTCGCCTCGGCGAGATTCTGCGCGTCGATCAGGCCGGTGAACTGGCCGCGGTCCACATCTATCGCGGCCAGGCCGCGGTGATGCGAAACGCGCCCGGCCGCGAGCGGATCGCCGAGCAGCTGAAGGAGATGGAGGGCCACGAGCAGGTCCACCTGTCCCGCTTCGATGAGCTTCTGACCGAGCGCGGCGTACGCCCGACCCTGATGTCGCCGGTTTGGCGCGCCGCGGCCTTCGCCCTTGGCGCCGGCACCGCCCTGATGGGCGACAAGGCCGCCCACGCCTGCACCGAGGCGGTCGAGTCGGTGATCGAGAA
>NZ_CALCDX010000066.1 GCF_937900395.1 uncultured Caulobacter sp. | reverse complement strand
CGCGCTGCTTATCATGGGCGAAGGCGATGAAAGTGGCGAGGTTGATGACCAGCAGATAGGCGGCGATCTTTGGCCACATCGCTTATGCTTCCGGCTCGGCGGGCAGGAAGCGGTGCTGCGGGTCGCGCGCCAGTTCCTGCGCCAGTTCCGCAATGATCCAGTCGCGAAACGCCTTCACCTTGGGCGTGGTGCGGGCGTGCGGCGGATGCACCAGCCAGTAACTCACCTTCTCCACCACGTAGCTGGGCACCGGCTCGACCAGCAGTCCGGCCTCTATCTCCGCCTTCCAGAAATAGCTGTTGAGGATGGCCACACCCTGCCCCGCGATCGCCGCCCGCCCGCGTCCGGTCGAAAGCGCCACCACGGCCTCCGGCCAGCTTTGTTTCAGGAGCAGCGCGTTGCACGCGGCGAGTGCCGCCTGGTCGGTAGCGGCCTGACCCTCCGCGGCGTAGGTCGCCACCAGAGAGCGGTCCGCCAGGATCTCGACATGAGCCCCATGGCGCTCGAGCATGAGCTGCAGGGAGACCATCCTCATCTGGTGCTCCGCCGACTGTCCGGGATCGAGGGTAGACGCCTCGCCGGAAGGGCCCTCGTGGGTGAGGACAATCGCGCTAGCCGTCGGTCCGCCCTCGACGACGGCGGGTCGGAAGCCGCGCGAGCGGCGGATCAGGTCGGCGAGCTGGTTGGCGACGCCTCGGGCCTCGATATCGCCCTTGGCGACATGGATGCGGGTGGCGGCGGAAAGCTTGAAGCTCCCCTCGGCGCGGACCGCCTTGGCCGGCGCGGGGGTCAAGGTCAGTTCGGCGGCCATAGCCGGCGCTGCGAGGACGGCGGCCAGGGCGAGGGCCGAGACGGCGGCGATGCGGAGCGGGGTCAGGGTCACGCGGCCTCGCGAAAACTCAGGCGGCAAAAAGCGGGCGGGACAGCAAGCTATCCCGCCCAATCTCCATGCTTGCAGTCAGGAGGGGATCGGATCAATGCGCTCGAGCGGAGGCTCTGGAGCCAGAGCCTCCGACGCCATGCGCGCTAGAAGCTCACGTTCAACGTGGCCTGCAGCTTGCGGCCCGTGCGGTAGACGCCGCGCGGCAGGGCCGTGGTGTTGGCGTAGGCGTAGTACTCGCTGTCCAGCAGGTTCTGCGCCGAGACCGAGGCGGTGATGTTCTTGGTCACCGCGTAGCCCGCCGTCACGTCCAGCGTCTTGGAGGCCCGGACGAACATGTTGTCGCCGCGGTCCACGCCGGTGAAGTATTTCGACCGCCAGGTGAAGGTCGCCCGCGCCGAGAACGGACCGTGCTCGTAGAAGGGGCTGACATTGACCTGGTTCTTCGAGCTGTAGGGCAGCGGCGCGCCGTCCTGACCCGAGGCGTCGGCGTAGGTGTAGTTGGCCAGCAGGCCGAAGCCGTAGGCGTAGTTCTGCTGATAGGCGACCGCCAGGCCCTTCACCTCGGCCGAGCCCGCGTTGAACGGCCGGCTGATCTGGTAGGTCGTGACCTTGCCCTGCGACTGGTTGAAGTATGACTCCGGCTGGGTGCGCTGCAGAATGTAGTTGGAGATGTCCTTGTAGAAGACCTCCGCCGATAGGATGGCCTGGGGCTGGAAGTACCACTCGGCCGAGGCGTTGAAGTTGCTCGACTTGTAGGGCTCCAGCGCCGGGTTGCCGCCGCCGCCGGTCAGGATGCCGTCCGACAGCCAGAAGTAGTTGGTCATGTCGGCATAGTTCGGGCGGGCGATCACCTGGGCCGCGGCGAAGCGGAAGACGAGGTCCTCGCGCGCGTCGACGATGATGTTCACGCTGGGCAGGACGTTATCATAGCTCTTCTTGGTGACCTGCCAGGTCCAGTCGGCGGCGGCGTTGCAGGCCGCGCCGGGCTTGCAGACGTAGCCGGCGCTGTTCACCGACGTCTTCACATAGCGGACGCCGAAGTTGCCGCGAATGTTGTCGGCCTTGAAGTTGGCCTGGGCGTAGGCGGCGTCGATGTCCTCCTGGATGTTCCAGTTGCCGGCCGTGAACTCGGCGGCGGCGAAGATCGAGGGGGTGGGCAGCTTGCCGCCGGCCGGCAGCCACTTGCCGCTCTGGACGTAGTCGACCATCGACGGACCGCTGATCCTGAAGCGGTTCTTCATCTGGTCGCCGACGCCGTCGAAGCCCTTCAGATAGTTGCTGGGCACTTCGCTAGGGCTGAACAGGGAGGCCGGGGCGGCGACGCCGGTGATGGCGATGCCGGCATATTGTTGGCCGGTCTCGTGCTCACGCCGCTTGTAGCCGACCTGGACGCGTTGGATGACGCCGTCGAAGTCCTTGCCGAGGTCGATCTGGGCGTACTTCTCCTCGTCGCTGGTCGGCTTGGAGACGAGGTTGCCGCTCCAGCCCGGATCGGTGGCGAAGGCGGCCGGATTACCCATGACGTTGGTCGTGTAGGTCAGGCTGCCGGCGCTCTTGGGCGCGCCGCTGATGTCGACGGTGTAGTTGGCCCAGTTCAGGAACTCGAGGAACACCTGGCGCTTGGTGCCGCCGTCGGCGGTGGACTTGCCGATCTCGCCCGAGAGATCCCAGCCGTCCCCCTTGTAGCCGCCCTTCAGGTGGTAGGTGTCGGACTTGAGCTCGGCCTCGCGATACTGGACGTCCAGCACCGACAGGGCGTTGTTGAACGTGGCCTTGGTGACGACGCCATTGTTCACCGTCAGGTCGGTCAGGGCGCCCAGGCTGTTCCAGGTGTTGCCCTGGAAGGCGTACATCGACTGGTTGGTGTTGTCGTAGTCGGCCTTGATCTTCAGCCAATTGAACTCGAACGACAGCTGGTCGGTCGGCTTCCACTGCAGCGCCGTGGTGTAGGTGGTGCGGGTGCGGCCTTGCTCGAAATAGGAGGCGCCGAACGCGTTCGGGCTACGGGCCGTCAGGTTCGAGGTCAGGGTGCTGGCGCAGGTCCCGGTGCAGCCGCGGGTGCGCGAGTCGACCGGGTTGTCGGGATTGCCGCCCGCCCACTGGTTGGCGGCGATGGTGCCGTAGCTCTCGACGCCGTCGCGGCGCAGCTGGTCCTCGGCGCGCTGGACCGAGAAGCTGGCGCCGAAGGTCTGGTCGGCGTTCTTCCAGCTGACCAGCAACGAGCCTTGGGCGTCGCCCTTCTTGGAGCGGTCGTTATAAAGATAGCTCACCGCGCCAGCGATCAGGCCAGACTTCAGGTCCAGGGGCTTGCGGGTGTTGACGATGACGGTGCCGCCGATGCTGCCTTCGTCGATGCGCGCTTCGGGCGACTTGTAGACGTCGACCTTGCCGACGATCTGCGGGGCCAGGAGAGCGTAGTTGAAGGTGCGGCCGGGGGAGTCGAGAATGAACCAGTCAGCGGAGGCGACGGTCTGGCCGTTCAGCAGAGTGCGGTTCAGCGCCGGGTCAGTGCCCAGGATGCTGACCTTCTCGCCTTGACCGAACGCGCGATCCACGGTCACGCCTGGTACGATCGTCAGGGCTTCGGCGACGTTCGCGCTGGGGAACTTGCCCACGTCCTCGGCGGTGACGACATCGATGATGGCGTCGGCGCGGCGCTTGGATTCGATGGATTGCAGCAGCGAGGCGCGGATGCCGGTGACGACCACCTCCTCGACGGCGTTGCTGTCTTGCGCGAAGGCCGGAGCGGCGGCCGCGACGGCCATGACGCTGACGGACGCGGCCAGGACGGACTTATGGAAACTGTTCATACTCGGCTTCTCCCCATTATGCCGGGCCTAGGACCCGGAGCCGAACCCCAAGCCCAATTTGGTACCAATTTTCTGGGAGGATCCGCAGAAACGGGTACTTCTCAGGCCTCGGAAGAGAACTGTGACGGAAATTTTTCGGATGACAAGGCCAAAAAGAAACCAATTGCGGACCAGGTTGTGATTGGTATGAAAATGGTCATAAGTTACCAAGACGGGCGAAGGGCGCCGTCGATTTGCGCGGAGGGGGCTGGGCGATGACATTCGCGGAACGGATCGGCGGGCTCGGCGCCGCCGACGATCACGCCCCGCTCTACAAGCAGCTCCAGCGCGCGCTGCGCGAGGCGATCCACAAGAAGGTTCTGGGCCCCGACGACGCCCTGCCGGCGGAACGGGACCTAGCCGACGAATTCAAGATCTCGCGGATCACCGTGCGCAAGGCGCTGGACGGCCTGGTCAGCGAAGGCCTGCTGACGCGCCGTCAGGGCGCGGGCACCTTCGTCGCCGCGCGGGTCGAGAAGAGCTTCTCCAAGCTGTCATCCTTCACCGAGGACATGATCTCGCGCGGGCGCGTTCCCCGCAGCGAATGGATCAGCCGCAGCGAGGGTCAGGTGACGCCCGAGGAGTCGCTCACCCTGGGCCTGTCACCCGGCACGCCGGTCTATCGCTTCGCCCGGATCCGCTACGCGGACGGCTCGCCCATGGCCGTGGAGTACACGACGATCGCCGCCTTCGCCCTGCCCTCGGTCGATGCGGTGGGCGTCTCGCTCTACGAGGCGCTGGAGGCGACCGGCCACCGGCCGGTGCGGGCCCTGCAGCGCCTGCGGGCCGTGCTGTTCGCCGCCGAACAGGCCGACCTGCTGGGCGTTCCTCCCAAGGACGCCGGCCTGCTGATCGAACGGCGCGGCTTCCTGAAGGACGGCCGGGCGGTCGAGGTCACCCAGTCCTATTATCGCGGCGACGCCTATGACTTCGTGGCCGAGTTGAACGCCCTGTCCTGATGCCGGTCGCTCTTGTAAATGGCCGCGTCCTGACCCCGGCCGGCGTCGTCGCTGATCACGCCATCATCGTCGAGGGCGGCAAGATCGCCGCCGTGGTCCCGGTGGCCGAGGTCCCCGCCGGGGCCGAGCGCCAGGACCTGGCTGGCGGCCTCTTGGTTCCCGGCTATATCGACACCCAGGTCAACGGCGGCGGCGGTGTGCTCTTCAATGACGCGCCCACCGTGGAGACCATCGCCGCCATCGGCGCGGCCCATCGGGCCTACGGCGCGACCGGCTTCCTGCCGACCCTGATCAGCGACGACCTCGACGTCGTCGACAAGGCCCTGCGCGCCACCGAGGCGGCGATCGAGGCGGGCGTCCCCGGCGTGCTGGGCGTTCACATCGAGGGCCCGTTCCTCAATCCCAAGCGCAAGG